>JAADYW010000242.1 GCA_010092845.1 Chloroflexota bacterium | reverse complement strand
TCAACAGCGCTCCTCTGGGTATCACGCCGCGCCAAGGTTGACCTGGCCGTGCAGGCTGGCAAGCCTGCCGATCGTGAGACTGTCGCCGCGATTCTACGCGAGGATCCGACGCTATCGGAGGACTTGCGGATCACCTATAGCCGGCATTTGCTGTCCATCTGCCTGGCGCTGGAAGAGTGGGCCACAACAAGCGTCGTGCCTGTGGTCGCTGCCAGCCACCGCGATGTCGCTGAAGCGATCTTCGAGCAATTGCGTGATGCGTCCCGCGGCGAACAGGCACGCCGTATATATGAGCTGATTGAGTACTGGTTGACGACAGTCCCAGAGGCCAACAGCTTGCCGTGGCAGCAGGTGCTCTACATCGCGGCGCTCTCGTATCTCCACCATCTGCGCGGCACCAGAGATGATCAAGCGGCGGCGGCGATGGTCTTCCGATTCTGCAATGCGCCGGAGGTTCTGCAGATCGATCGTGTCGCCACGCGGTTGATAAATGAAATGCGCTCGGTGGCACCACGATCTCCGGAGTTGGCGCAGGCCGTGCTGATATTGGGCGCGGACTATCTCTCGGCGGGCGCGTTTCAGGACCTCATTAGCGACATCAATCTGGTGAAACAGCTTCCCCATCCCCAACAACGGGCGCTTGCTCTTCTACAAGAGGATGTCGTCGCGAATTTTGCGCACCACCGCAACACATTGTCGGAAGCAGTTGACAGCCTGCCCGAGGCGTTTCGGCCGTTGCTCTTGATGCGCTTGATTGAGATTGCGCTCTATCGGCACCGGCCCGAATTGGTCGGCGAGCGTGACCTCCGTGCTCTGCTGCAGATCGCCTCGCTTGAGCAGGTTGATCGTTACCGGCACGTGGTGAAGTATCTGGTTGATGAATTATCCAAACCCCATTTGTTGCCAGGGTTGACTGAAGATGCATGGGCGATATTGGCCCAGATGCTATTCCTTATCGACGACCCCGACGCTGGCGTGCAGCTTCTAGAATACTACCAGAACGAGCTATATACCCTCGATCGTCTGCCGGCCTTTACCGAGATGGTCCACAAGGTCTTTCGCGAGGCCCCGTTGGATCCAGCGCGGACGTTGGCAGCCTTGAATAGTTTCCATGGTACTAAGATCCGGATCGAGCCCCGTGTGCGCGCTCTTTGTGATAGCTTGATTAATCACAACTGGGATCAGGCCCTTGAACCAGTCGCCAACGAGATGACCGATATCCTCTCTCGGGACAATCGCCTGGTGAGTGTGATTGGGGTCAATAATACGGTACAGTTGCTCGCCTTTCATGCCGCGATGCGTCACAAGACCGAAACCCTTACCATGGCCAGCGTCTTGGTTGATGTTGCGATCCAGATAGGCCGGAAAGGGCCTGTCTTGTTGGTTGATGCCTGGCAATACCTGACCTGGCAACCAGATGTGCTCTCGGCCGGCGTTGAACTGTTGCGGCGCTATATCCGCCGATTGCCCCCTGAGCAAACGCACAATTTGCCCGCCTACTTCGCACAACATCTGGGTTCCGATATCGGTGATGCCTTGGCGGCAACGCGCTTGATGCGCATCGTGTCTGATGGACACGATTTGGTTGATCTCACTGAGATGATACGACTGGCGAGTGACCTGTTTTTTGACATGGCAGTGACCTACTATGAAACCAAGGATCCTCCGTCCATGCACCGCCTGCGGAGTGAACTGGACGGTATGCCGGGGAATCTCTCCGAGACGGAGCGGTATGAACTAACGAAGAACCTCATGGCGATTGCGAGGTTAGTTTATGACATGGGTATGTTGGCGGATGCCTCGCGCCGTTCGTCTGGCAAAGATGCCGCTCCCCCGCGTGCAGCGCAGGCAATTCGCCAGACCAATCCCCTGTCTGGTGCTGAGTTTCTTCAATGGTTAGGTGTCCAGTTCACGGATACTGTCGTTGAGTCCCTGGACCTGGTTCGCCAGGAGGCCTCTCATCTCCTTGGGGTAAGGGGTGTTGCCGTTCTGTACCGCGAGGCAGCGATAATCCGGCGCTTGCTGGAGTGTTTGCAAACAGCCTTTCAACCTGGCGTGGCTGCCAGTGTTTCTGCAGCCGCTCTTGAGGAAGAGGTTGTTAGTCTGTGGAACCAGATACGGCTTTATGACCAGGAGCGGATTGCCCCGGTCCTGGCCGCAAGTAGCCAGCAGCTAGCGCTATTGTTGCCTTATCTTGCCGGGCGAGTATCTGCCAGGGTGCTGGCCGACAAGGGACTTGGCAACCAGCTTGAGGCCGGAAAACGCCAGCCCCAAACCGAGATTGAGGCGATGCGTTGGATAAGTGGGTACTTTGGGCGGAAACACCAACGTTGAGGCCAGCTTATTGACTTTCGCGGTATTGAATGACAGAATAGCCTTCACTAGCGATTTACCTACATCCTGATTAAGACACTGAGAGAATACAATGGCAGACCAACCAATGTATGCGGTGGCCGATTCACATTTGATTCCGGTCCTGGATTATCCACATCATCTGACACCTATTCCTACCTCCAAGATGTTTGTGATCCGTCAGGCTTTGCAGACCTATCGGGACAAGCACGGGGCTGACGCGGTGGTTTATGACGCTTCCCAGGGTGATGGTGGCAAGAGCCTTGATGGCGTCCCCGGTGACATTCTGGAACGTGCCTACCAACTACAGCGCGAAGTCGGTACCGGCTATGATACACCGGCGGGCCATCCTCGCTTTCGCGAAGCTGTGGTTGAGGATTACTGGCACCTGGATTCTGCCAGTGGCTGGGGAACCGCGAATGTGCTGGCGGCCCAGGGTGGGCGTGATGCGCTGATGAAAGCCTACAGTGCGATGATCTATTGCGGCTATGAGCGTGTCGGCGATGCTCTGATCACATCGGCGGTGCCCTGGATTAGCTATAATTGGGGGCCGTATGCCGGCGGACTGAATGTGCTGCGGGCTGCAGGCGATCCCGCCAAGGCCTGGGCTTATGAAGAAGCAGCTCTGGAAGAAACGGTTGCGCTGGCGTCGAAATCCGATCGCAAGGTGGCCGGGCTGATCCTGACATCGCCTGACAACCCCACCGGACGAACACTGCCCCTGGAGCGCCAGATCGCCCTGGCACAAAAGGCGCTCAGCTTGGACGTCGGTTTTGTGCTATTCGATTGGATCTATCATTGGGTCACAGAGGGTGAACCCCACGACGTAAACCAGGTGCTGCAGGCGTTCACGCCCCAGGATCGCGAGCGACTGATGTTCCTGGACGGCTTAACCAAGTCCCTGGGGGGGTCCAATATCCGCAATGTGCACTTGTTGGCTGCAGAGCGCGTGGTCAAGTTCATCACCAGTCATGCCTCGCACGGTGTTATTCCCAGTTTCTACAGCCAGGCAGTGGCCATTGCAGCCTATGAGATGGGCTATGCTCGTGCGTCTGAAGTCATTGTGGGGCCGACTAACGCCAGCCGGCGGCTACTCCGTGCGTTCCTGGAGGAGAAGGGCTACGAGTTCATTATGGGTGACGGCTACTATGCCTTTATCAACATCCAGAAGTGGATCCGGGCCGCTGGCTACGAGGATAGCCAGGCAATGGGCCAGACCCTGGCGGAGGACTTCGGCGTGGCCATTGTGCCAGGGATGTTCTTCGCACCGGTCGCTAAGGACTGGATCCGGTTCTCATATGCCCTACCACCCGAGCGTACGATGGCGGCTATTAGCCGCCTGGATGAAGCTCTGCGTAGCTTCGAGTAAGCCTACACGGCAGCGGCAGCGCCAAACCCTAATTTTCGCCGAGATAAGCCTTGCGGACAGTGTCGTTCTGCTGCAAGGCTTTGGCGTCATCGGCCAGGGTTATCTTGCCGCTTTGCATTACATAACCTCGATGGGCGACCTCCAATGCCATCAAGGCGTTTTGTTCCACCAGAAGAATAGTGGTCCCCTCCTGATTCAGGTAGTGGATGACATTGAAAATATCCCTTACCAGCAGCGGGGCCAGCCCCATTGACGGTTCATCTAATAGCAGAATACGCGGTCGCGCCATCAAGGCCCGGCCGATGGCCAGCATCTGCTGCTCGCCGCCGGAGAGGGTACCGCCGGGCTGCCTTTCGCGTTCTTGTAGGCGCGGAAAGGTCTCGTAGACGAATTCCAGGTCGCGCTTGATCCCATCCTGGTCTGAGCGCGTATACGAGCCCATTTCCAGATTCTCGCGTACCGTTAGGCGCTTGAAAATCTTTCGCCCCTCAGGGGATTGCACGATACCCCGCATGACGATTTCGTGTGGTTTCAAGTGGGTGATTTCTTCGTCCTGAAAGCGTACAATGCCTTCGGCTGCTGAGACAATGCCGCAAATCGTGTTGAGCGTCGTTGTCTTGCCAGCGCCATTGCCGCCGATCAGGGTCACGATCTCGCCTTCGTGTACATGCAGGGATATGCCCTTGAGCGCATGGATTTTGCCGTAGAACGTGTTGAGGTTCTCAATCTGGAGTAGTGTCATGAGGCGTCTTCCTCGGCAGCAGTAGCGACTTCGTCTTCCTCAAGCTCCTCTGGTGGGCGGCCAAGATAGGCCTCAATCACCAGGGGGTTTCGCTGTACTTCCTCTGGCGTGCCTTCCGCGATTTTGCGTCCATAATCCAACACCGACACCTGATCCGAGATATTCATGACCAGGCCCATGTCGTGCTCGATCAGAAAAATGGTCAGGCCGCGTTCGTCGCGCAGCCGTCGGATGAAACGCATCATTTCCTCTGTTTCGTGCGGGTTCATGCCAGCGGTTGGTTCATCAAGCAGGAGTAGGAGTGGATCGCTGGCCAGGGCGCGTGCGATTTCCAGACGGCGTTGGGCACCATAGGAGAGGTTGGTCGCATCGAGATCGCCCATCCCGGTTAAGTCAATGAACTCGAGTAGTTCATAGGCCTTGATGAGGGTGGCCTCCTCCTCTTCACGATTGAGTGGGTGCCGAATTGAGGCGCCAGTGGGGCCGGCGCTCAGGCGTGTATGGGCACCAACCATGATGTTTTCCAGCGTGGACATGTTGTGAAATAAGTGGATGTTCTGGTAGGTCCGGGCGATGCCCCGTGCATTGATCTGGTCTGGCCGCAGGCCAGCGATGTTGCTGCCCATGAAGTGGATCAAGCCCCTGTCTGGGGTATAGAATCCGGTCACGCAATTGAAGAAGGTCGTTTTACCCGCGCCGTTGGGGCCAATCAAACTGGCGATCATCCCGCGATAGATGGTGAGACTGGCTTCCGATACGGCGACGAGACCGCCAAAGCGCTTGGTAATCCCCTGAACATCCAGGACTACGTCGCCATTATTGGGTTGCGAAGCGTTACCTGTCATCTGCCCGCTCCTTATCTTCATCAGATGCGGCCGGGTTCTCTTGCGCGGGTGGGGATTTGCCCAGCCGGGAATGGAGCTGGCGCGCACGTTCTTCGAGCGAAACCAGCGGCGTGGGCAACAGGCCGCCGGGCCGTACCAGCATCATGGCTACCAACAATCCCCCAAATGCCATAATGCGATAATCCTTGATGGCGCGCAGCATCTCGGGGAGGCCAACCAGAGCAATCGAGCCGACCACAACACCAGGGACACTCCCCATGCCGCCAATAATGACAATTGCCAGCACGTTGATCGAGATATTGAGGCTGAAGTTGGTGGGGAAGAGATTCGACTGCCGGGCAGCAAACAGGACCCCGGCGATCCCGGCGAAAGCTGCACTAATGGTGAAGGCGGTTAGCTTGGCATTCACCAGATTGATGCCCATCGCCTGGGCGATATCTTCGTCACTGCGTAAGGCTGTCCAGGCACGTCCCTGACGCGCATGCCGCAACCGCAGCGCGAGAAAGGCGACGGCCATTGCGCCGATGGTGGCCAGGTAAAGAATCGTGAGATTGGCCTCGGCAATGGTGGCGTCGGAGGGCAGCGGCTTGGGGACGTTCTGCGCGCCGAAAGGCCCACCTGTCAGGTTTTCGAGATTCTCCAGACTGATGCTGATGATCTCTCCAAAGCCAAGGGTTACAATCGCCAGATAGTCTCCGCGCAGACGAAGCACAGGAAAGCCGAGCAGGAACCCAGCGAAACCGGCGGAAATCAAACCCAACACCAGGGCCAGAAGGAAGGGCGATGCGCGTCCCACGCCCGAAAACAGGCCAACTTGTTCGAATAAGTACCATCCACCCAGGGCAACACCAATCGCCAGCACGAGCAGCCCGAGTGTAACCAGTGGCGGCGGTTGGTCGCGCCAGAGTCTGGCCATACGATATTCTGTCCCGCCGTCTGAAGCGCGATCAATGGCCTGGCGATTGTGGTATTGCTGCCAGTACAGGGTGGCGGTGACAATGACCAACGGCGCCAATATGGCGGCGGTTATCAGCCCGAAGAGGACATCATTGGCATGGCCTGCACTGATATGCTGTCGATTGGACTCGATGAAAGCGTACACATAGGCGCCGACGGCAAAGAAGGCGACATGACCTAAGTCCAAGAGGCCCGCATAGCCCACAACGATGTTCAATCCCATACCGAGAATCGTATATATGGCGACCAGATTGACCACTGACGTCTGGTATTGGTCGAGGAACAGCGGCATGGTCAACAGAATCGGAATTCCCGAGGCAAACAGCAGCGTCGCCTCGAGATTCTCACTATCCCGTAGTGAAAGGAGAACGTAGATTGCGATGATGATGACGACGCCGTAGCCAACCAGCAGACTGGCAGTGACGGCTTCCAATTCATCGAGGCCAGCGAAGGATAGTGTGGGGCTGATGAATGTGATCTCATCGGACTCAATACGCCAGACTGCCAGGGCGAGCAGGGCGAGGGGGAACAGAAGTGCGAGCACTACACGCCCCAGATAGGGGAGCGCCGCGTACTCGCGTTGCCGGAGGCTGCGCCCGGCCAGCAGGAATGATACGACGATCGTAAATACCATAATAAGCTGGAAATTCTGGATGGCGCGTGGGCTCATATTGAACTGCTCCCCCAGATCCAGGATACTGCTACGTCCGCCGTCCATCTCTTCAATCGTGCTCTCACCGAGCACGTCCTCCCAGAAGGGGGTATCGAAGTTCATCGAGATCGTTGACCATAGCAGCAGGAAGAGAAGGGCCGGCATGATCAGTCGTAGCCAGTGAACGGCCATTGGCAGCTGACTGTTCAGCAGCCGTTTACTGCCAGCGGTTGCATAGCGCTGGTTAAACCAGGCTTGCGCTGCCTGCCAGTCGATTAGCGTCCAGCCGCGGTAGCCCGCAACGACGACAACGGCGATAACACCGAGGACCAATGCAGTCCCAAATAGGCCGCCAACCTTAATGAAGCCAAGGTCGAAGACAACAATGTCGTCATTGTTGATTGCCAGAATCATTGGGTCTGTACGCAATTCAGCGTCTTCAGGATACTCCTGGCTGATAGGTTCAACCTCAGGATTGGGGAAAAGCTCTGATTCAGGCACCCCGGACAAGCGCGAGGTCGTACCGAGGGTCACTTCCGCGAAATAATCCTGGACCTCAAAGCCCCGGGCCTGCCAGCGGTTAATTAAACTCATGAACAACAAGAAAACAATGGCCGTTCCAATGGCCATTGCCACCCCATTGGCAATAAGGCGTCCCCACGTCGCCCGGCTACCAAACTGGCGAACGGTAACCACCGCGAAGACAAGCGTCAGCAGGATGAAGATCGGTATTGCGAACGGGGCAAGCTCTTCGCGGCGTTCCAGGCCGGCTGGCAACCCGATCAGGATAATCATGACGATCAGGAAACCATTGATGAAGCCATTGTTGAGGCCGTCTTTGACAAAGCTGTGTAGTCGGAGCAGGCGTTGGATCATGGTTACACCTTCTTCTCGGAGGCGACTTCACCTAGCAGGCCGGTGGGACGGAAGATGATGATGAGCACCAGCAATGAAAAGGCGATCACATTCTTCCATTCACTGCCGATACCCAATGCTGTTGGGCCAAGGGCCTCGGCAAGCCCCAGGAAGAATCCGCCGAGCATGGCGCCCGGCACATTGCCGATGCCCCCTAGAACTGCTGCTGTAAACGCTTTGAGGCCCGGCGTGAAACCGAACCGATAGTAGATCTGGTCTCCGCGGAACCCAAGCATAACACCGGCGGCGCCGGCGAGGGCAGCACCGAGAATAAATGTCATAACGATTACGCGGTCAACATTCGTGCCCATTAACGCTGAGGTATCCTTGTCCTCGGCCACCGCGCGCATACCTCGCCCGAGCTTGGTGCGTTGGACGATGAAATACAGTAAGGCCATCAGCCCTAAGGACGTAACGATGATCACCACGCCAGTCTTGCTAACCGGGACGACACCAAGCCGACCGAAATCAAGCTGAAAATTGAGCGGATCACTCAGGATTTCAGGACGGCCCTGGATGTAGGTTTTGCGGTTGGAGCCAAACATACGCAGCGCCACTTGTTGAAGGAAGATCGATGCGCCAATAGCGGTGATAAGCGGTGTCAAGCGTGGGGCTTTGCGGAAACGGCGATAGGCGACGCGCTCGAGAATAATGGCGACAAATATCGACACTAACATGCCGCTGAAGGTTACAAATAGCAGCCCGACGATCGTAATGACCAGCAGATATATATGTGGCGCAAACTGCCCCAGACCCACAAGGGCGCCATAGCCGATGACGCCGCCCATCAGTGCGCGAACTGGCATACTCAGCAAGCTGAACATCCACCGTGGCTCTGAGAGCTGCGCCTGTCTGCGGCCAGTCTGCATCCGGGCGACGATGTCTTCAAGGGGTAGGAACAATACGCCCACGACAATCGGTACCACCAATACAGCCAAAGAGGCCGCACCAGTCTCAAAGGATTGCTGGCCATCATCCAGCAAGAGCATCAGGGCGAACCAGCCGCCATACGCACCAAACATCATGACCTCGCCGTGCGCGAAATTGATCATGAACAGAATGCCGTACACCAGGGTGTAGCCCAGCGCGATCAGAGCATAGACGGCTCCCAGTGTTACCCCGTCACGCAGAAGACCGGCCCACGTGATGAAAGGCTCCGGATCATCAGTCAGCACCTGAGCGGCGCGCTCCGAGAGTGCAAAAAAGAGGATGGCACCCACAGCATTGATGATGAGGTTGGTTAGCGTCTCGTTGGTTTCGGCCTGCATGCGCTGGCTGATGATATAGGCATGTACCACGCCCCCGAGGCCAACACTGATGAGAAAGAGATCACCGCTCAGCTTCTCAGCATCGATGATCCAGGTGTCCGGTGGGGTGCCGAAGACGCCAGAAGTCTGGCAGATCACCCATAAAACGCGCAGAAAAGCCACCAGGGCAGCAATCCCGAAATACCGAATGCTGAGGGCATCAATGTCAGCAGTTCTGGATAGACGGGCATAGAGCTGCTGCGGCGAAAGCGGAAGTGACGTTTTCATTTAATTTGGCTCCGCAAAGAAAGTTTAAGTAACGCGGCTCGATTGTACTTAACTGGCGGTGTTCAACATGCGTGTCGAACACCGCCAGCGATAATCTGACCAACTGTCAACTACCTGGGTCGCCGCTATTCGCTCGCTTCCTCAGTAGCTTCCATTTCGCCTTCTTCTTCGGAGTCTTCCATCTCGTCTTCAGACTCCTCCATGTCTTCTTCCATCTCGTCCTCGCCTTCTTCCATGTCCTCCATGTCTTCGTCCATCATGAAGGGTTCGCCGTACTGGAGCTCAGCAGGGACATCGACAGCTACCCACTCGCCGTCTTCGACAATGTTAATGCCGATTTCACCAGCACCACACTCGCCGACAGCATCGCAGCTAAGGACGCCGGTCAGACCTTCGTAGTTCTCGGTATCACGAATCGCCTGGATCAAGTCCTCACGGTTGATGACCAGGTTACCCTCGCCGTCGAGTTCGGCAACACTCTCGATGGCGTTCAGGATGATCGTCGCCGAATCGAAGGCATGGGCGTGGAAGGGGCCCTTTTCGTCAGGCGCAACCCCGAAAGCCTCTTCATAGGCTTCGTCAAAAGCTTCATTGGCTTCAGTGTTGCCTTCACCTTCGATCACGAAACTGGCATAGACACCTTCAGAGGCGTCGCCGGCGTTGTCCAGGAACTGCTGGCCGAAGATACCATCATCGGAGAAGAAGATCGTGTCTTCGAGGCCTACTTCAAGCATCTGGTTCACCAGCAGCGCCGCCTGGCCCTGGTAGCCGCCGAAGAAGATAGCGTCGGGCGCATCCTCAACCAGCGGGGTCAGGACAGAGCGGTAATCCTGCTCGTCGATATCGATTTCATCGTAGGATACGATCTCGCCACCGAGGCGCTCGAACTCGCGGACGACCACATCGGCCAGGCCCTTACCGTAATCGCTCTTGTCGTGAATTACCGACAGGCGACGAACACCCAGTTCGCTGTACAGATAGCGGGCATCGACGGTACCCTGAGCGGCATCGGTGAAAGCTACACGGTTGGCAACGTCATAACCATTGGCCGTGAACAGCTCGTTAGTTGAGCTGGGGGAGACCATCGGGATACGCGCTTGTTCGTAGATGCCGGAAGCGTTGATGGACGCACCCGAGCAAACATGGCCCACAACCGCTACGATCTGGGGATCAGCTGCGAACTGGTTGGCAACGTTCGTGGCGTCCTGAGGATCACAGCGGTCGTCTTCAACAACCAGCTCAATCTCGAAGCCTTGAATGCCGCCCGCTTCATTGCGCTGATCAACGGCAATAGTGGCCCCGTTGGCAATGTCCTCACCGAATTCGGGAATCAGATTCGAGAGGTCAGTGGCCAGGCCGAGCTTGATGGACTCGCCCACTGGAACGACGACCTGAGTTTCATCGGACTGGGCGACGGGTGCGGTGCTCGTGGGAAGCATTTGAGCGGAGACGGGCGTTGCGGCGATCAGCAACGCTAACACGACAGCAATGTAGCGCAAGTTCCTGGGAAGCATATGAACTGTTCCTCCTACAATAATTTAACAAGGGTGTTTTTGAAATATCTTGCGGTTACCCAAGAATGAAAAAATGTTATCAAATTAGGTGTCAGCTTGTCAAAAGTTGACGCTGGGTTTTGTGAAGAATGTTCAACTGTCTAAGCAACTTCTCATCTTGACACGGTGCTTCCGGCGAAGGTATCTGACCGCCAAAGCAAGCAGAATTGTAAACGGGTTTGCGTAAATACCCATTCTAGCATTAAACTAATGAGGATTTATAGAGCACACCTCTTAGCCAATCAATGTCCTGATGCGGAGAGCCGTATTCCATGTCACAGTCAAAAATATGGCCATTGCCCACTGTTAGGTTCGCCCAGCTAAGCGAAGTTGAGGAAAAGCGTCCAGTCGCCTTGCTGACGAGTGATGCTGCCTGGGAACAGGTCAGTAGCGCCTTATCCTTACCGTTGGTGGTTCAAGCTGAACCAACCGATGATGATCGCGAACTCATGACCTATTTGTCGGATAATTTACCTTCCCAGGTCCAGGCGGTCTACGTCGTCGGTACCGGGGTGCCGGTCAGTGCGGGCAAATTGGTGGCCCAGGCGAACAATATTCCCCTGGTTTTGGTGCCCACAGCGCTCGATAGCGATGCCATTTTTGAGGCGCATGTTGCGTTCATGAGCGGTGGGCTGATTGACCGCATCGAAGGGGTTCCCGCCCATGAGGTGATAATTGACTGGGAGATTATCAAGGCGGCGCCACAGCACGAGCGCGCCGCTGCGATTGTGGATGTTCTGGCCATTGTGACTGCACTACTGGATTGGCGCTATGGTGAGAAGAAGGGGCGCAATTCTGCCGACCAGCGCTTCTCGGCCTGGGCAGCCGGTATCGCGGCTGGGCTGGCCTCGCAGGCGATCAAGAGCGCCAAAGCAATTGGCGAGGGGCAAGTCGAGGCGCTCCGGACGTTGGTCAATCTCCTCATGATTTCAGTGCAGTTGGCGCACCAGCTCGGGCATGACCGCCATCAGGAAGGTACTGAGCACTATTTTGCCTTCTCGCTACGCAATCAAGGCGTGAAGTCGATAAGCCATGCTGAGGCCGTTGCGCCAGGCATGCTGATAGCGTCCGCGCTCCATGGGCAAGACCCCGGTGCGCTTCGCGATGCTCTCAACAACGCAGGGATTCGTCTTGACCAGGTCCGGGCTGCGGATGTGCGTCTGGCAATCAATGATCTCCCGTCACTGTGTACCACCAACAACTTGCCGTACAGTATTGCTCATGACCTTGATCCATTCTCAGAGGAGGTAACCCAGGCCCTGGATCGCGCTGGCTACCAGACCGATGCCGGCGATACAGGCGGGTGGGAACCGGTCTCACCGCCGCCTAGTGGCGACGCAACCGGCGACACATCAGAGGGTGCAGCAACGGCGCCGCAGTCCGCTCAGGAGTCCAGCAGCCAGAGCCAAGCCACGACGCCCAATCAACCATCTGGCCAGGCCAATTCCCTGCCGCCAAATGTTGCTTCGTCTGAGGGCAGTCAGGCAGGCACAATTAATCCGGATCAGAACCAGTAGCGTTGCTGAGGGCCTAACGGCGACCGCGTAGGACATTTAGGGTATCGACCAACATCCCATAGGCCGTAGTGGTTGGGCTGCTTGGTCCTTCGATAAGCGATACCTGAGGCAACACGTCGGTATCGATGCTCACGGCACACACGGTGTAATTGGTGTTGGCGAGCGGGTCGGACAGGGGCAGCCTCAAGGGACGCACCTGTGCGTGAATGTGACCGCCCTCTTGGGTGGCCTCACACACCAGCTTGATACGTTCACCGTTTGTGAGCGCGCTCTTCGCATCCTGAAGCGTGATATCCCGGATCCCCTCACGGTGGACGTCGCTGGGGCGCAAGTCCCCGCCCATGAATACATTGGCCAGCACCACAATCTTGACAGCCGAGTCCCAGCCATCAACATCGTTGCTGGGGTCAGCTTCGGCAAGGCCAGCTTCTTGCATCTCAGCCACTGCTTTCTCAAAAGCGATACCTTCTTCCAGGCGAGTTAGAATCGCATTGGTTGTGCTGTTCAGAATGCCGCGGATCCGGCTGATTTCTAGGCCCAATAGCCCTTCGCGAGCCAATGAATGTAACGGCATGCCATCCATAACGGTGCTCTCGAACAAGAACCCCAGGTCTTTTTGTCTCGCCAGATCGCGCAGACTCTGATAAGCGAACGCTACCGGGCCTTTGTTGGCGGTAACAACATGCTTGCCTGTTTCAAGAGCCGTTCGTACGAAGTCAATGGCTGGCTGGCCGCTGGTGGGATCTAGCCAGGTGGCCTCGAGTATGACCTCGGCTGGCACAGCCTGGATGAACTCCGGTGTTGACTGGATGTTCCACCCAGCATCGAGGCTATCCAGTCCTTCGCCGGACCTGACCAGTTCGAGTGCCTGGGAGAGTTTGATTCCCGCAGGGTCAATTGCCCGACCGTGGCTGTTGGTCGAAATCCCCACAACTTTCAAGCGATAGCCGTAGCGTTGCTCAAGCGTTGGATTCTTCTGCTCAAGCAGCTCGGCGAAGGCGCGCAGTACGTTTCCAAAGCCTAATAGCGCAATCGTGTGTTCCACGAGTTTCCTCTATCTGGTGTTTACCATTGCTGATCATAAGCAAAAACTGGGCGCGAGCCACGGCTCGTGCCCAGGAACCATGTCAATCGCTCAATGGCTGAGCGTCTAGGTGCGGAGCCGGAAGTGATTGAGCTTAGAAAGCTCTCGCACTTGCTGTTCAGCGTGATAACTGCTGCGCACAAGTGGCCCGGACTCGACCCATTTGAAGCCCAATTCCAGCCCAGTACGCTGCAACTCATCAAACTCTTCGGGCGTGTAGTAGCGCTCGATCGGCAGGTGCATCCGGCTGGGTTGCAGATACTGGCCAATGGTCAGAATATCGACTTGAAGGGCCGCCAGGTCCCGCATGACGGCCACCACTTCATCGAAGGTCTCGCCCAGCCCGACCATGATCCCGCTCTTGGTGAGGACCAGTGGATCCATCGCTTTCGCGTTCTCCAGCGTTGTCAAGGCCCACGCATAGTTGTCCTGGGGTTGGACCTTTTTGAAGAGGCGTGGCACAGTCTCCACATTGTGGTTCAGGATCTCGGGTTGGGCCTCAACAACGATCTTCAGCGCGTCGCGATTGCCCTTGAAGTCGGGAATCAGCACTTCGATGCTACAGCCCTGGTGAATGCGGCGTATCTGGCGGATGACCATCGCGAAGATCGGTGCACCGCCATCCTCGCGTTCGTCGCGGTTGACGCTGGTGATGACCACATGGCGCAAATTCATCTGCTTCACTGACTGGGCAACCCGCAACGGTTCCTTCCAATCGAGTGGGCTGGGCATCCCTGTCTTGATGTCGCAGAAGCCACAGGATCGGGTACAGGTATCACCCATCATCAAGAAGGTTGCGGTCCCGCTGCCCCAGCATTCGCCAATATTTGGGCACATCGCCTCTTCACAGACTGTATGGAGTGCCTTGCTCCGCATCTGCGACTTGACGAATTCATAGGTTTCGCCACTGGGAGCGCGAACCTTGATCCATTCCGGACGCCGGCGCGAGACAACGCCTTCTGGATTATGGCGTTTGCTGCCCCGTGTGCCGTGGCGCGGATTGGGTGACGTGCTTTCCTCAGTAGCCGCTGAATCGACCACTGGAATCTCGTGTGGATTGATCGTATTGGACACTCGAACTACCTTTACAGCTTATCGTCCCACTGGGTGATTTGTACCGTATTATAACCTGCCCGCTAACGGTGCGTAAAGCACGTCTGGCCGCTCTAATTGTTTCCTATATAGGTCGCTTCAGCATATACCTGCCGGTAGCCGGTATCGACATAGCCGAGCTTCTCAGCGAGATGCCGCGAGGCATCGTTGTGGGTATCCACCAGATAGATCGGGGTACGTCCGGTCTTGAGGATTTCGTCGGTCAACGCCGCAACCACGCTGACGCCCCAGCCCCGTTCCCTGGTGCCGGGGTCGGTCTGCACATATACCTCAGCAAAGCCAGGACTCTGCCAGTTTACGCCTGCCACCGCCTTCTGGCCGCCTGAATCAATCTCACAGCGTGGGGTACCATTTGCGGCACGCTTGCGGGTAACCAGAACATTGACCTGGGGCTTGAAGCGCGTCACATCGAGGCGGTATGTCTGGAGGATCTGCTGATTCTCCAGATGGAGGGTACTACCAGCCAGTGGCAACTGGTTCAAGTTGGCGAAGAAGATATAGGGTCGGCCAGGCACCAGCGCTTGCGCGAACAAATCCTCCGCCACCTCGGCGTTACGGCATACCATCGTCACCAGAGGACGGAACAGGTCTAGGCCCGTCTGGAAGCGGCCAACGAAGCCATAGGGGCTGCCGTTGTCGCCAGTGGCGGTAAAGAGACGGGACCGCTGTGGATCGTGGAAAAGTGCATAGTACGCCGTTGGCGCATCCTTGGGGCTGCTGTCATCTACCAAGCGGCGTACGATCCGACGCTGTTCGCTCAGCGACATAAGCGCTTCCTACGGTGTCAGGTGGGTTAACATCCGGGCGTAAGGGATGGTCTCGCGGATATGAGGCAATCCGCAGATCCAGGCCACAGTACGCTCAATACCCATGCCGAAGCCCGCATGAGGCACCCCGCCAAATCTGCGCAGTTCCAGATACCACTTGTAATTCTCGGGATCGATGCCGATCTCCTGGATGCGGCGCTGCAGGAGATCTAGATCGAAAATGCGTTCGCTGCCCCCAGTGATCTCACCGTAGCCCTCCGGCGCCAGCAGGTCCACACTCCGGCAAACTTCGGGCCGGCCCTCCACAGGCTGCATGTAGAAGGCTTTACACGCTGTCGGATAATGGTAGACAAAGACCGGTTGGTCGAACATCTCCGCGATGGCTGTTTCATGGGGGCTGCCGAAGTCAGTTCCCCATTCGATTTCGAGTAGGGATTTTCGTTCCGGGTCGTCTGTTTCGGCGGCCAGCGCGTTCAGGCGCTCGACGGCCTCGTCATAGCTGATGCGTGCGAAGGGGGCTGCGATACTTTCGAGCGGGCCAAGATCGCGACCGATCATCTCCAGCTCGGGACGGTGTTTCTCAAGTACCTGCTGGATGATGTACATCACAAATGCTTCCTCGGCATCCATCAGGTCTTCGAGCGAGAAGAAGGCCATTTCAGGCTCAACCATCCAGAACTCGATGAGATGGCGCCGTGTCTTGGAACGCTCGGCCCGGAATGTTGGCCCAAAGCAATAGACCTTGCCAAAAGCCGCCATATTGGCCTCGTTATAGAGCTGGCCAGTTTGGGCCAGGTACGCAGGCTGGCCGAAATAGTCGATCTCAAATAGATCTGTTGAGTTCTCACCGGCGGAGCTGGAAAGGATAGGGGTATCCACTAGGAGGTAACCGTGGTCGTCCAACCAATCCCGCACGGCGCGTATGACGGTGGCCCGGATACGCAGAATCGCCCATTGGCGCGGCGAGCGCACCCACAGGTGGCGGTTCTCCATCAGGAACTCGACACCGTGCTCTTTGTGGCCGATCGGGTACTCCTCGGCTTCCTGAATCACGTCCAATTGGGTGATCCCGATCTCGTAACCGCCAGGAAAGCCGGGTGCCCGCTCATCTTTGCGGACCATTCCAGTGAGAAGCAGTGACGTCTCTTGGGGAATGCGCCGCGCGACCTCAAAGGCTTCTTCGGGCATCTCCTTCTTAAAGGCGACACATTGCACAATCCCCGTGCCGTCCCGTACTTTCAAGAATTGCAGTTTGCCTTTGCCGGTTTTATTGTATAGCCACCCCTGTAGCGTGACCTCTTGCCCTTCGTAGTTTGCAATATCTGCGATAGAGATAGTTGTCGCCACGGCCCTGAAAACCCTTCTGCACTATCATGTATCAGTTGTACAAAGAAAACCCGATGAGAACATTGCGGATTGTATCTGGCGGCTCCGGGGCGGTCAAGCGGCGGCCGAGAATCGTCGGGGTGCTGCATCTGCGGAATCAATCCAGCTTCTCTAACGTGCACAATTGTGGGAATCGGCGGTATGCTTGGGGAAATATTCTGGCTGAGCATAACGCGAGCTTGTTGGGATCGGGCTATCGATAATGAAGAAAGAAGTACTGACAGCAACATCATTGAAGTTTGTGTGGCGGCTCAGCTTAAGTTATTTCATCGTGGCTTCGGCCTGGATTCTGATTTCGGACTCGCTGCTTCTGGTCCTGTTTTCCGGCGATTCGGAGAGTACGGGTCTGGCAAGCATTGTAAAGGGGATGGGGTTTGTTCTGGTGACAACCGCATTGCTCATGCTCTTTTCACACCGGGAACTACGGCGGCGGGATGCACTCGAAGAATCATTGTGGTTTAGGGACATCCAACTGGAGCAGGTAATAGCACAGCTTCCAGTCGCGATGCTTCACGTTGAACGTCATCTCAGTGTGGAACCGATACACGCTCGCCACGATGTCATTCCCGCTCAACTCAGAGTTGCCGTCCATGAATCCTTAGAAGCCACGTTCACTTCCGGATCACCAGTTCTCACGGCCCATCAAAAGGCAAATTCCGGCGGCGTGGACAAGCTGGAATTTGAAGCTGATGGGCTTGTCTATCGTCTGGATGTCGTCCCTCTTTTCAATCGTGCTAACCAGATCGTCGGCAGCTTGTCAATGTGGCTCGATGTCACCGAACAACGCCGCATATACGCGCAGCTTGAAGAGCTGAACCAGCAACTGGAACACCGTATTCAGCAACGGACCCAGGACCTGGAGCTGGCTAATCGTCGATTGCAGCACGCAGTAGCCGAACGCGCGCAAAAAGAAGAGCAGGTTCAACATCTGAACGACGAGCTCCAGCAGCGCGCGGCAATGCTAGAGGCCGTGAACGATGAATTGCGGGCCTTTTCGTACTCCGTCTCGCATGATCTCAAAGCCCCGCTGCGGCGCATCACAGGCTTCAGTGAGGCCCTCATGGCTGACTACGCTACGAATCTTGCGCCGGAGGCCATCGATTTCTTGGATCGAATTTCCCATTCGGTAGCCCATATGAATGCTTTGATAGAGGACCTATTGAAGCTATCACGAGTGAGCCAGCATGTTGTGAAGCGAACAACCGTCAATCTTTCGACCATTGCCACGTCAGTAATTGCAGATTTACAGGTTTCTGAGCCATCACGGCAGGTTGATGTAGATATTGAGCCGGAGCTAACGGCCTCCTGCGACGAAGGGTTGATGCACATAGTCCTGGATAATCTGCTCAGGAATGCCTGGAAGTTCACCTCCCCGAAGGATCAGGAGGCCGCGATTGTGTTTGGCCAGGTAGCCGATGTGCCTCGAGAAGTCTTCTTCGTGAGAGACAATGGCGTCGGTTTTGATATGGCCCATGCTGATCGTCTATTTGTGGCGTTCCAACGGCTGCACAAAACTAACGAGTTTCCTGGCACCGGCATTGGGCTGGCCACCGTACGCCGTATCATCAACCAACACCAGGGGTGGATCTGGGCTGAAAGCACTCCCGGCGAGGGTACAACGTTCTATTTCACGCTATCGCGAGGCTGAGCACTCGGTTCCTGCGCGCCAGGTTTGTGAGAGCAGCCGAGTCTAATGTATACTGGCACCATTCACTTTTTCGTTTCGTCCATAATCTGTGTTGAGGAGACGGCGTTCGATGACAGATCAGTATCAAGGTGGCTATGGCTCATCTGAGCAACAGCAACCCCAACAACAATATCAGCAACAGCAACAGCAGCAGCCATATCAGCAGCAGCAGTACCAGCCCCAACCCCAACAACAGCAGCCATACCAACCTCAGCAACAGCAACAACACCAGCCCGCACCAGCCGGCGAGTTCTATTCGCAGCAGGCAGCCGCGAAAGCTACCGGTCAGGGCGTCCAGTCGGTTGATAGCCTTTCCGCAAATGAGTTCTACGTTGAAGTTAACGGCCAGCGTGTCTCTGGGGTATTTGCTGTGACTGGACTTAGCTCGTATAAACTTAAAATGGAAGATGACAAGCCCGTCGGGATGGATTTCCCGCCTATCGTGATCACCAAGATGGTTCAGCAAGACCCTAATCTGGTCTTCAACCAATGGACACGCGAAACTGTTGCTGCGCGGGGGACCCGTCTGCCGACCCGTGATATCGCGATTGTAGCGATGGACGAAGGCGTCGAGACGCGGCGCTGGGTCTATCGCAACTGCTGGATCAGCTCGATCCAGTTCTCAGACTTTGACACGGCGCTGGACTTCCTAATCGAAGAAAAAGTGACCGTACAGCATGGCGGTGTCGAAGAGGTCTGGCCCCAGCGCTAGCCGCAGTGGAGCCCAATGTTGTTTGATGCGCAGTGCCCGGTCTTGTGGACCGGGGCATTGGTTTATGACGGTGAGAGTAGCGTAATCAGGGTCTCGATTCCCTCCTGGTCTGGCGAGATTGACGGAAAGCCCTCCCGGATCAAGTGTTGGTTGCCAGCTGCCGGCAAGTCGACAACAACGACAGGACGCTGTTGTTGCTGGGCGAAGCGAACAGTATGAAACGCGCCGCTCGATTCGCCGGCTTCAACCATGACCACGCCGCGGCTCAGGCCACTGATAAGCCGGTTGCGCGCGACCAAATGTGTACTCGCCGGGGACGCTTCAGGAGCGACTTCGGATAGCAGGGCACCGCGGTCCAGTATTCGGGCCGCCAATGCACGATTATCCGCCGGGTAGATCGATTTGACGCCGCTTCCCAGCACGGCAACAGTTGTACCATCTGGAACAGCCGCCAGGGCACCCTCATGAGCAGCAGTGTCTATGCCGCGTGCCAACCCGCTCACAATATCCCATCGCTGGCCCGCCAGTGAGTATGCGAGCAATTGGGTAAACTGGGTGGCAGACGAAGTTGGCTCCCGGGTGCCGACGATCGCAACGGCAGGCTGGCATTGGGTGTTCCAATTACCACGTTTGAAGAGTACCGGCGGGGCATCGGCGAGTTGGCGGAGTGACGCCGGATAGTCTTCCGCATCCCAGGTCAGAATCAGAATCCCATCCCGCTGCCATCGCTTAATGCTGCGCGCCACAGCGGCTACATTGAGATGAAGAATTTGTTGCGCCGTCTGACGGCCGATCCCTGGAACTGCACGCAGGGTCTTTTCATCGGCCTGCAGGACTGCGGCTGGGGTCCGGAAATGCTTCAGCAAAATCCGCATCAGCTTGCCACCTACGTGTGGGATCAGGCTGATGGCAACGAAAATCTCAGTATCTGTTTGTGATGGCATAGGTTCCGCCTACCTCATAGCTCTCGTTAAATAGTATACGCCAACTGGATGTGCGGAGCGGTACCCTGTGCTAGAATTTGTCGCGGATGTATTCAGATGATGAATGAGGGCTATCAAAGCGTGACGTCCCTACTCAGAAATCTCGCACGAATTGGCATACTTGGCGGTGTTGCGATTATTTTTGTCAGTTTTCCAGGTGCGATCGTCGGCGCTGACGAGAGTACCAACCGGGCAAGCCAGGCCTGCTATGTGCAGGTCGAGCTAACCTATTGGGCTGATCTGCGCCGTGGGCCTAGCTACAACTATGGTGTTAAGCGGCGCATCCCATCCGAACAAGAACTCCGGGTCCTGGCTCGCGATGAATCAGGTGACTGGTTTCAGGCGCATTTAGGCGATCCCTGGAACAAGATTGGCTGGCTCCGCAATGAGAATCTGCAATTCTATGGCCGTTGCTGGGACCTGCCCGTGGTCTCCGATCCGGCGGCATATGAGCCGGAAAACGCCACACCTGCTCCCACTGAAGTGCCCTTGCCGGCCTTTGCTCGTGGCATGGATTTCGTGCCCGACGATCGCATGTTTTTGCTCAATGACGGTATGCTGTATGTTCGTCACGAGGCCAACGATTTGCGGGTCCATATCGTCATTGCTGATCTTGCCAATCCGCAACTTGACGTCCATACGGCGCTGGCCTTGACCGAAGATAAGCGTTTGGGTTGGGTCTCTGACCTGGCGCGGGAAACAGGTGCTTTCGTAGCGCTTAATGGCGATTTCTACGCCAGCAACTTTCTCCCGCAGGGGTTTATGCTGGTTGAGGGTGAGGTGGTCACTGCACCGAAGCACCGGGCCACATTTGCAATTACTGCGGACCACGAGCCATTTATCGGCTATTTTACAGATGGATGGACCTGGGATGCACAGCTTGTTACGTCCGATGAGGAGGCCCATCCTCTACAATTGTGGAATCTGCCGTGCGCAGAGGACTGGCTGTGTGTGCATACCGATTTCTGGGATGAACTACCCCGGCAACAGGGCTATGATGGGCTCCATGTGT
>JAADYW010000241.1 GCA_010092845.1 Chloroflexota bacterium | reverse complement strand
GTGTTGTACAGCTTCGGGAGCGACGGGATTCGAACCCGCGATCTCCACCTTGACAGGGTGGCATGTTAACCGCTACACCACGCCCCCAATATGGACAGCAGTATAGCACCTCCCGCATTCGGTGTCAATGTCATTTGCAGCGCAAAAATGAGAAATGCCCTAAATCTGGTCATCCGCGTCATCCGGCACGCGCATCTCAAGGAGCTCGGCCGCCTGGCGCTTGGCCTCCTCGCTACGGCGGTCATAGCGGGCTGTCGTCTGAATATTGGCATGCCCCGCCATTCTGGAAACAACCGCTATGTCCGCCCCGGCATCCAGCAAGTGGCTGACAAATGTCCGTCGCAAATCGTGAGGGCTGAAGGGTTGCGTCTCGGCCTCTTCAGAGCGTTTCTGCAGGATGTAGTAGACGGCTTGCGTTGTCAGGTGCCGCTGGTGAATTCGGCCACTTTTGTTGATCGGACAGAACAATGCCCCGGACCAGGCACCTCGTGCCGCCAACCACGGCTCGAGCATCGTGACCACCTGCTTATTCAGCCAGGCAATGCGGGTTTTCCCACCCTTGCCGCGCACTTCCAGTTTTCCCTCGGCAGCCGTGTAGTCCTGGCGGCGTAGCTGAGTCACTTCGCTACGCCGCAGCCCGGCGCCATAGAGGACCGCAATCAGGGCTGCATCACGCCGGCCAGCCGGGGTCTCATCGGCCCGGCATACCGCTAACAACGCTGCGATCTCGTCTGAAGCGACCTCGCGGCCCGCCGGCAGCGTGTCATTCTTCACACTCGAAACGGCGACTGCTTTGTGGTAGTCATCGCCTGGAAGAGTCCCAAGAAGCCAGGCTGCCTTAAGTACACCACGCAGCGCTGCCAGCATCTTGTTGACTGTAGCGGCCTGGTACCGTTCGACCAACCAGGACCGGATCGCAATCGTGTGCTGCGCACGTAGCATTGACCAATCGCAAGCAAAGGCATTTGCCTCGCCTGTTAAACTGAATGCAATGGTGTTCAGCGCCTGATGCATTGTCCGGCGGCTATTGGCTGTCGTCAGGCTGGCCAGATAGACAGCTGCCGGATTTTGATCAAACGGTTGATCGGTCGACAACTGCATATCGCTCGGCATTAATGTATCCTTGATAAATGGCCTCCTGCTACCGGCATATTCCATAACGTACATCAATCGATTTTACTCCATAATAGAAAGTGCTTGGTAGCGATGGCATCCCGCCGGGCAAACCCGGGATGTTTCACGTCTTCTGCTCCGCGCACAATAGTTCTTATGGAGAAAGCTGTTGATGAGCATTCCATTGCATCGGTTCATGAGAATGAATTTATTCGCAATCGTCATGGTTATCGTTGTGGTGCTGTCGGCTTGTTCAGATGATGACAGCGACAGCGGTGATGAGCAAGCCGATAGGCCTGCAACCAGTACACCCACAATCACACCTTCTCCCACAGCAACCATCGAACCGTCCCCCTCGCCGCAGCCTACTGAGGTCGCCGCTAACGAGGCCGACCGCTGCACCGCTATCGTACAGAATGCCTATGATATCACCGCCGCCGCGTGCGATGACACTGCCGTTGACCAGGTGTGCTATGGTAACGCTGCGGTTACCGCTCAACCAGCAGACCTCGATTTCGACGAAACAGGTGATATCGTTGACCTCGCCAGCCTGCAGGGCTTACGACTGAGCTCGATGGACACCACGACCGAGCAATGGGGCATCTCCTTAATGCGGATTCGTGCTAACCTGCCCGACGAGGCCGCTGAGCATTACGTTGAGTTGTTGCTCTTTGGCGATGTCGAAATCGAGACTGAGCCAGAAGGTACCTCAAGCGGCGCGTCCGGCGCCACACAGGCCTTCTATTTCCGCACAGGTGTCGATGATCGCCCCTGTGCAGCCGCTCCAGACAGCGGGATTCTGGTCCAGACTCCTAAGGGGGTTGGGGAAATTACCTTATTGGTCAATGAGGTGACGATTGATCTTGGCTCGACGGCCTATCTGCAGTCGCAGCCCAACGCCGCCATGACCATCAGCGTAGTCGAGGGCCAGGCGACAGTCACCGCGGCTGGTGCCTCGGCCAATGTACCCGCCGGAAACCGTGTGCAAGTTCCCACCGATGCAACAGGACAGGCTGCAGCACCACCAGGTCCTGTTGAGCCCTACACCCCGACCGCATTGCAACCCTTGCCGGTCCGGCTGTTGACCCAACCGGTTGTCATCGCTGGCACCCAGCCCCCTGGCCAGGTTGATGCCGTGATTGGGCTGGGCAATGCCGAAACCATCCTGGTGGCCGAGGGCGACTTCGCCGACGAAGGGACCGACCAATTCACATTTGCCGCGCAGGCCGGGCAAGCCGTCTACTTCGAAATCACGGAACGGCCAGAGGAATGCTGCGAGATCGAATGGCAACTGGTTGGCGAAACCGGAGATAGGGAATTCAGCGCCTATTTGAGTCGGGATCAGGAAGTCACGATTCCTCAGGCTGGAACCTACACCATTTCGCTCAACGCCGTCGAGGATTTCACCGGCGAATACGCCTTCCAGATCCACAACATACCCGCTTCGGATGACTTTCCGTTAGAAATTGGGGTCGAGACGAGAGCCGCCGCTGATGGCTCCGGACAGATCGAAGCCATTGGCGCGCGTGACATCTACCAGTTCGAGGGAACGGCTGGCCAAAGACTCTATTTCGAGCGACTGTCTGATACACCGGGGTGCTGTGATATTGAGTGGAGGCTGCTCGCGCCAGATGGGACTCGGGTTTTCCAGCAGTACTTTATCTCTGATGCTGAGATCACGCTGCCCATAGCTGGAGACTACACGCTCGTTCTCGACGGTGTCGGGACTTATACCGGCGATTATCGCTTCCAGACGTATGATATTCCCCCCGCCGAGAACTTCGACCTCCTTGTCAATCCGCCAGGTGTGCAGGAAGACACGCCGGTGAACACGGGTAGTCTAGAAAGCATTGGCGCCCGAGACATCCTCAGCTTTCAGGGAGCCGCCGGTACGCGGCTTCGCTTCGAGAATCTAAGCGATACCCCAACTTGCTGCGACATTGAATGGACACTCCTTGGTCCCCAGGGTAGCAGGGTCTTCAGCGCCTATCTGTCCGCGGCTCAGGAAGTGACACTACCAGCAAATGGCGCCTATACTCTGATGATTGATGGAGTCGGGACCTACACCGGTGACTACCAACTCCGCGTTTACGAGGCTGGCACTGATGAAGAAAGCGAGATCGAGCTCGGAGAAGGCACTGAATTTGAGGCCGCGCTTCTGGAGGATATCATCGGCGAGATCGAAGATCCGGGCGGTAGTGATTCCTACACGTTTGAAGCCACCGCTGGCCAGAGCCTCTACTTCGAGATCACGCAGCCCACCGAGACCTGCTGTGAGATCACCTGGACACTATCTGACAGCGAGGACGATGTGGTATTCGATACATGGTTTAGTAGCGATCAGGAGCTTACCCTGGAAACGAGCGGTACCTACACCCTGCGTCTGAGTGGAAATGACAACTTCAGCGGCGGCTATGGTTTTCGCATCCATGGTGTGCCCTCTGCTCAGAATTTTGCCATTGACCCAGGGGACACCGTCGCCCCAGATGAGCCTGATACTGGTGCTGGCGACCTCGAGGCGATCGGTGCGCAGGATGTCTACACGTTCACCGTTGACCCCGGCCAGGCGATCTACCTCGAGGCTTTGGAGGGCCCCGAACGTTGCTGCCCCGCCGAGTGGATTCTGCGTGCCCCTGACGGCAG
>JAADYW010000240.1 GCA_010092845.1 Chloroflexota bacterium | reverse complement strand
CCGTTGGCGTGGAGTTCCTTGATAAGCGATTTCAACTCATTGACGCTTGCTCCTGAGTAACCTCCCGCTGCATAACCGTCTTTTGGTGCGAAGAAGCCGATGGGGCTGTATCCCCAGTAGTTCAGCAGGCGTTCGCCTGTTTCGGTATTGACGCGCGAATGCTCAAACTCATCGAACTCGAAAATTGGCATCAACTCAATGCAGTTTACGCCAAGCTCTTTGAGGTAGGGTATTTTCTCCCGAATGCCGGCGAAAGTTCCGGGATACTGTACGCCGGAGGATGGGTGGAAGGTGAAACCACGCACGTGCATCTCATAGATCACCACGTCCTCGATAGGGTAGCAGAGGGGCCGGTCAATCCCCCAGTCAAAGGGCTCGCAGTGAATCCGCGCGCGGTGTGGATAGATGTCATTGAGATCAGGTTCAATGCCCCAGATATTGCGGCCGCTGATAATCTTGGCATATGGGTCCAGGAGGATGGTGTTGGCGTCAAAACGATGGCCGTTTTCCGGTTCAAAAGGACCGTCTAGCCGAAACCCATACTCGATTGCAGTCGGGTCCTGGTCCAGCACAATAATCGAGTAGACATCACCGATACGGAAATCATTGGGGATTGGTATTTCAACCAGCGGCTCTGCTTCCCCGATTTCGAATAAGACTAGGGTACAGCTGGTTGCATAGCGAGAGTAGATCGCGAAATTGATTCCCCCGGTTACCAGGCTGGCCCCAAAAGGCAACGGATTTCCCGGACGGAATGGGAAGCCCTCGTGGTGGTGGGTTGCTTCGGGTATCTGATCTGGTAAAGTGCGGATAATCATGAAGTGCTTCAATCCTTAAGATTAATATTAGCTGTGCGCACATTTGTGCGACCAAGCGAGTATAGCCCCATGGTGGCGAATTGTCTACCTGAGCGCTGGGTGCTGTTTCAGAATGGGACCAACACAATCAGACAGGGGTGAGCTGGGAACCCCTGTCTGAACGGTTGCGAACTGAGCACGATGCGATAGGTAGAATATCGACCTGTTCAGGCCTGTTCAGCCTGCGATTTCAGGGCCGCATGAGCTGCGGCAAGCCGCGCGATGGGCACGCGAAATGCCGAACAACTGACATAATCTAACCCGGTATTATGGAAGAAATTGACCGAGATCGGATCCCCGCCATGTTCCCCGCAGATGCCGATTTTGATGTCTTGCCGGGCAGTTTTGCCACGGTCCACGGCGATTTCGACAAGCTGACCCACGCCACCGATATCGATGGTACGGAACGGGTCGTGAGGCAGGATTCCACGGCCGACATAACCCGGCAGAAAGCGACCTGAATCATCACGGCTCAGGCCCAGTGTGGTTTGGGTAAGGTCGTTGGTGCCAAACGAGAAGAACTCGGCTGTTTGGGCTATCTCGTCGGCGGTCAGTGCGGCACGTGGCAATTCGATCATTGTCCCGACTTTGTATTCAAGTGTTGTGCCGTACTTGCGAAAGACCTCATCAGCAATCCGGTGTACGATCTCGGCTTGCAGCTCAAATTCCTTGTCAATCGCCACCAGCGGAATCATGACCTCGGGCGAGACGGAGATGCCGCGTTCCTGGCAATGAATCGCGGCAGTGAAGATCGCCCGGGCCTGCATTTCAGTGATTTCCGGGTAGACAATGCCCAGGCGACAACCGCGATGCCCGAGCATCGGGTTAGATTCATGAAGCCGCTCAACTTGGGCCAGAATTCGCTCTTTCGCCGTAATCTGTTTGAGTAGGCCATTAATGGTCTCGAGATCAGGCGCCAGCCGCAATCTGAGCTTGAGTTCGGTGATCTCAAGTGCGGTCTGATCATAGGCCGGCAGAAACTCGTGCAATGGGGGGTCAAGCAGCCGGATGGTGACTGGGTAGCCATCCATTGCCTCGAATATGCCCTCAAAATCAGAGGTTTGCATGGGTTCGAGTTTTTCGAGTGCTTCGGCGCGGGCAACGGCATTTGGCGCCATAATCATGTCGCGCATGATGGTGATGCGATCATCCTGGAAGAACATATGCTCAGTCCGGCATAACCCGATTCCTTGAGCGCCTAGTCGTCGCGCTGCTCTGGCATCATTGGGGGTGTCGGCATTCGCGCGAACACGCAACCGTCGGAACTCGTCGGCCCAGGTCATAAATTTGTGGTAGTCATCGTCTAGCTCAGGCTCGATCGTTGAGACTCTTCCATTGATGACCAAACCGTTGTTTCCATCTACAGTGATCCAGTCGCCCTGGGTGATTTTCACGCCGTTGGTTGTGAAGAGTTGGTTTTGGTAGTCAATCTGTAGCTCACTGCATCCGACGACACAACACTTGCCCATTCCGCGGGCGACCACGGCCGCATGTGATGTGACTCCACCCCGGGCTGTGACCACAGCTCGTGCTGCCACCATGCCATTGAAATCGTCAGGATTGGTTTCCTGGCGTACGAGAATGACAGGCTCGCCTTCTAAACTCCAGGCTTCAGCGTCATCGGCATTAAAAACCACGCGGCCTGAAGCAGCGCCAGGTGAGGCCGCTAAGCCCTCAGCCAATACCTCGAATGTGCTATCCGGATCAACGATCGGGTGTAGGAGCTGTTCGATGTGATCGGGGTCTACGCGGAGTACGGCTTCTTCTCGAGAGATTACCCCCTCGCTCATCATGTCAACGGCAATGCGCAGTGCGGCTTTGCCGGCGCGTTTGCCGGTGCGCGTCTGCAACATCCAGAGCTTGCCCTGTTCAACCGTGAACTCGATATCCTGCATGTCATGATAGTGCTGCTCCAGGCGTTGGGCCACAGTTTGGAGCTGTTCGAAAACGGCGGGCATGCTAGACTGCAGTTCCAGAATCGGCATCGGGGTCCGTTTGCCGGCGACAACATCCTCACCCTGGGCACGTGGCAAGAATTCGCCGTACAGAATTGGCTCGCCAGTGCCGGGATTTCGTGTAAATGCGACACCGGTCCCTGAATCCTCGCCAATATTGCCGAAAACCATCGTCTGGACACTGACGGCGGTGCCAATATCATTGGGGATATTGTTCAACCGGCGATAGTCAATTGACCGTTTGTTCATCCACGAGTCGAACACGGCAGCGATCGCTAGCCGTAACTGGTTTTCAGGGTCATCCGGGACTTCCTGCCGGACTTCGCCAAAGATGATATCTTTGAAGCGAACGGTTAACCGCTTGAGCTGCTCAACTGTGAGCTCGTAATCGTGTTGCGCACTGGCGAGCTCCTTCATCCGATCAAGCGCGTAGTCGAAGCGTTCGCTAGGAACATGTAAGACGATCTCACCGAACATCTGCAGAAATCGTCGATAGGCATCCCACGCGAAGCGCTCATCGCCGATCCAATTGGCCAACGCTTCAGTTGTCTCGTTGTTCAGTCCCAGATTCAAGACAGTATCCATCATGCCTGGCATGCTGATCGGCGCGCCTGATCGAACGGAGACGAGCAATGGTTTTTCGGCATCGCCAAAGCGCTTGCCAGCCTCTTGCTCAATCTGTAGCAGGGCATTTTTGCTTTGGGTCCACATCCCTTCGGGAAAGAGCTTATCGCCAGCATAATACGCCCGGCAAGCCTCTGTCGTTATGGTGAAGCCGGGCGGTACGGGCAGATCAGCATTGGACATCTCTGCCAGGCCAGCGCCTTTACCTCCCAGCAACGGCTTCATCCCGGCGCTGCCCTCGTGAAAAAGATATACCCATTTGGGATCTTGTGATTCTGACATTAAATCTGTCGCTCCCTAGAAATAATTAGACCACCATCGATATTGCCGCAGAAATTTCAGCGAGACAAGTAGATCATACACCAAAAATTAATGCAATCGTTGAGGCCTGCAGGTACCAGCAATTGGCGCGGGCTTTTCAACGACGCGGCAAAGGTGTTGGCGGGTGAATATGTAGTGGTGGGGCAATGCCATCTGGTGCGCAGAAGGGTTAGTCTACATCTCTGGCTGCCAGATGGCTTGTGATTACCCCACCAGTGTCTACTGCTTGCGCCGTCGCGTTGTCTGATTATGGTAGGTGCTCTCGAAGATACGGTCAGCGTTGGCGGCCTCAAAGCCTTCACGGCGGTGTTCACGCCTAACCTCACCATCATTGAGCGTCTGGTAGGCGGGCAGTACCCGGCGTTCCGCGAACTCGACATAGCTACCCGATATTTCATGCTTGACCGTGCCGCCCGTGCCGTTGTCAAAGGTTGCCTCGATCATCTCAGCAACAGTTGAGCTTTGAACAAGCAAGCCATCGCCACTGACTTTGGCCTTGCCGCCAGAATCGTTTAGCTTGAAGCCATGTTTTTCAAGGAAAGCGTTGAATTCATCAATCGTGTTATAGCCGGGGGGCAGGTTATGCACGCTTATGGTGAAGTGGTTGAGGTAGTAGCGATTGTAGATGACCCACGCTGCATACTCGCTGTTCGCTGCTAAGTGCTTGTAATCATCAAGCGTTGGTAAACGCCATAGGCTAGTATGGAGAAATGAGTCTATGGCGGTACCATCATCAAGATCCAGACGATCAACTGGGTCGGTCTCAACCGCGTTGGTGTAGGCGTGAATCGTGTCCTGGATACTCTGGGGCATGTCTTCCACACGCAGTTCGGAGATGAAGATGCGCGGATAGTGTGGCTCCGGAGGTGCATACCAGTACGCATTGAGCTTTTTGGATTCAAAGAAGTAATAGTCTCGCCGAGCGTAACCCAGGTGCAGGAATATCTTCTCTAGAGAGGCAATACCCAGTTGAGGGACACCCATCGTACGGAAGGCGATATGGTCGTTTTCAACGTCTTGGGGCTTCTGGATCAGGCCTTCTTCGATCATCTTGTCCAGAATGGCGCTGACATCGGGCACGCGTTCTTGATAACGGCGCATCAAGCCATCTAGCACGATGTCGAGCGTACCTGCGTCTTGAGAGAGTACCACGATTGACATGCTCCTTATGGGTCTTTTTCAGGTCAATCCTAGCACGGAATACGTGCACCACCAGTCCCGGCATGGACTCCTAACCGAAGGCTTATCTTACCGCCAATCCGTGACTGAAGCATACCGAGAGTTGCGGTGCGAGTTCGACATCGGATTTCGTGAGGCGTTTTGGTACAATACTCTCCGGCTTGGTCTACTGTTGAAGGCTTGAGGGAGCTCAATGACCCAAGGACATTACAGACTCTCGTGGGCGGGATTAGCTCTGTTTCTGCTCCTGGCGGGTGTCTATTGGCTGAGCTTCTTGGGGGTTAACATCAATAATGATGAAGTCTATCTATTTGACAGCACGGAGAGCTTGGTTCGACGTGGCGATTTTCGTCTGAACTATACCTATCACCTGTATCCTCAGATCAGAGTGGTCGATGGTCAGCTCCTCGAGCGGGCACTTCAAGAGCCTCTACAGCCAATCCTAGCTGCACCACTCTTCATGGTGGGCCAGTTCGCGCCCTCGTCTATAGGTGTGATGCATAGCGTGTGGCTTTTCAATATCATTGTGACGGCGCTGACTGGGGTCATCATGTACCGAATAGCCTTGCGCCGTAGATTTCATTCCGAAGTGGCTTGGACTACAGGTATGATCTTTGGCCTGGCAACACTGGCCTGGCCATTTAGCCGCTACTTCTTTCGCGAGCCACTCGCCAGCCTGCTTATCCTGGCATGCATCGGCCTTGCCTGGGAATTGCGCGCCTGCTGGTATTCAGCCCGCGTAGCATCAGCGTGGCTGATCGTGCTCCTTGGGGTTTTTGCAGTAACAGTGCTGGCAAAATCAGCTATGCTGGTGTTCATTCCTGCCCTCGTGCTCATGGCTGTGCCGTCACTAACCTCGTTCCTGCGCGACTGGCGCGTCGTACTGAGCGTTGGTCTGTTCAGTGGCCTGATGCTATTGGGTACCTTACTCATTGGCGATTGGCTGAACAACCCCCGTTTCCAGGTCGCGTTCTGGCAGAACGCCTTCGCAGAACTCAACTGGACGTATGTGATGGAAAGCCTGGCGGGATATCACATTAGTCCGGGGCGCAGTATGTGGCTGTTTTCGCCGGTGCTGGTATTAGCGTTACCCGGAGCAGTCAAATGGTGGCGTTCTGGAGAGTGGCAGCTTGTTGTGGCTTCTGGCTTGATGTTTATCCTTATCCCGATGGCTTACGGGGCGGGACGCGATCATCAATGGTGGGGGGGATCAACTGGCTGGGGCCCACGGCAGATGTTGCCCCTGGTGCCACTTGCCATCCTATTGACCTTACCAGTGATTGAACATGGATTTAAACGAACAACCCCCCTTACTGCAAAGCTGGCTATCCTCACGCTCATCTTGTTGAGTACGGGTCTTCAGATGCTGGGCGTCTCAGTTTCGCTACGGATTTACCACGACAATCTTTCAGATGAAGGGATTAAGTTCTGGGAAGAAGGGATCTGGACGTGGGGGCCATCACCCATTAGCCGCTATATTCAGATGTTCGATCCGGATCAAGTTGACATTGCCTGGGCTTATAGCGAAAATACGGTCTGGCCAGTGATTCTTCTGACACTCACGGTAGTTGTATTGAGTGCGCTATGGGGATACGGTCTACTCATCTCCAGATATCCCCCGCGCCGCCTCAACAGCATCTTCGGTCTGGGGCTTGGCCTCATCTACCTCGTGTGTCTGGGAGTAGGACTAAACAGCCTGCGTGACGACCCGCGGTATTTGCGCCAGCCTGACGTGCTACTCTTAATCAATGCTATGGAGGAGGCAGTTTCCGAGGACGACGCTGTGATTCTCTACGATCAAGGCCTGCAATCTGCCTTTATGAACTACTTCAAAGTGCCGGCCTTTCTCGCTAGCCTGCCGTATTCGCCCGGTGAAAACTATAGGCCCGGAATTGATCCGCCCGAATGGGAAGATGCCCCACCGGAAACCCTGCTCGGCACGGGTTCAACTGTGATGCTGGACTGGGCCGCGGAGCGATACAGCCGTATCTGGCTGGTGGTGAATACGAGCCCGGCGATTGCGACCGAGCTACGCCCAACCGAGAGGTACATGGCTCAGAACTACTATCCGATTGACGAGATACAGGTCAGCGACGTTGCGCGGGCTGTACAGTTCTATGCACGCCCGGTTCCAGACGGCACGCCCGCTGTTCAACAGAATATCCAGTTCGGTGACCATTTAACACTGGCCGGGTTTGATCTTCCTGAGGGCGAGGTCTATAATCCCGGCGAGGTTGTGCCTGTTTCCCTGGTGTGGGAAACGCTACAGTCACTTGAGACCAGTTATAACGTCAGCATACGGGTTGCGGAATCCGGCCGCCCGCCGGTAGCCCAGAGAGATGGATTGCCCCAGGGCACTTTCGGCGATACAGCATTATGGCATCCTGGGGAACAGTATCGAGATAATCATGGCCTGGTTCTGCCAGATGATTTGCCACCTGGGGAATATCACTTGCAGGTAATCATCTATGAATGGCCTGAGCTCCAGCGCCTACCGGTTACCCCTGGAGATGGCGATATCGCCGTGCTGGCAACTCTTTTTGTTACGGATACTTCAGATGAGAGCGACTGAACGTGACAATATGCCTCTTCGTTCGCTGCCTGATGAGGAGCTGCGCTGGATAGTCTGATGAAGAAGGTCTTGATTGTGGCGCCGCACTATTTACCGGGATACAAGGGGGGCGGGCCGATACGAACGATCGCCAATCTTGTCGATTGGCTGGGGAATGAGTTTGAGTTCCATATTTTCACTGCAGATCGCGATCTTGGAGATGAACGTCCTTATCCGTCCATTGAGCCGCAGGAATGGTGCCAGGTAAATAGTGCCCGCGTGCGGTATTTGGCTCCGCATGAGGCAAGCTGGAGTGGTCTCAAGTCGGTTTTGCAACACCTGCCACGTTTTGACCTGGTTTATGTCAATAGTTTTTTTGCGCCACTCTGCGTGAAGCTGATGTTGCTGCGAGGGCAGTTTCCTGGTAGGCCGCCCATCTTGGTGGCTCCGCGTGGCGAGTTCGCGGCCGGGGCACTACGGTTGAAACGTCGGAAAAAGCACGCATACCTTACGCTCGTGCGATCTCTGCGACTCTACCGATCAGTAACCTGGCAAGCCACGACGGATGCAGAGATCGCCGAAATCAAGCGCATTTTTCGAACCAATAATGTCTTATTGGCGCCTAACCTGCCCCCCCAATCTGTTCCTGACACGCAAGCGATAACCAAGGAATCTGGTTGTGTGTCTTTGGTTTTCATTTCGCGCATCACAAAGATAAAGAACCTGGACTATGCGCTACGTGTACTGGCGCGTGTTGATGGTGAGGTCCAGTTTGATATTTTTGGGAATATTGAAGACGAGTCCTATTGGAAGGTGTGCCAACAGCTAATGACTGAGTTGCCAGACAATGTAACTGCAACATATCGTGGGGGCATTGTTCCGCAGGATGTCTATTCTGTATTTAGCAAATACCATGCTTTCTTCTTCCCGACATGGGGCGAGAACTTCGGGCATGTGATACTTGAAGCATTGCTGAGTGGGTGCCTTGTCCTGACGAGTGACCAGACACCGTGGCGCGATCTCCCGACAAATCAGGTGGGATGGAATATTCCTTTAGCCGAGAGAAAGGCGTTTCAAGACGCAATTCAGGAACTTGTTGCCATGGGACCAGCAGAATTTCAGCATCGTACCGGTCGGGCGCGCGATTATGGGCGGCGTTATCTTGAAGACCCGGCGATCGTTGAGACCAACCGCCAGATGTTGCTTCGCGCAATGGGGGAATAGGTCACTGGCATGCGCATCGTTTTCCTATCATATTTCTATCACCCTGAACCAAACGACGTGAAAATCCATGCCCTGGCCAGGGATCTGGTCGCGCGCGGACACGAGGTCACCGTGATCGCACCATTTCCCAGTTATCCCCACGGCAGAATCTATCCGGGATACAGGCAAAAGT
>JAADYW010000239.1 GCA_010092845.1 Chloroflexota bacterium | reverse complement strand
TCGTTTCACCATTTGTTTTTCGTCTGTTTAGATTAGCACAAATCTGAGAATTTGGTCAAAGTTAATTGACAATCATTATGGGGGTGGTATACTCTTCGCCATGAGCATTATATGTCAGCAGAACACGAATTTTCACCATCATCATATGCATCATCATGCAGATCCCCAACACGCGAGGGTTTGGTGGTAAGTCTGTCGACGTATTGCGCCGGAAAATAAAATACGGTTTGCAACAAATCGCCCCAGGACACCAGCCTTGGGGCGTTTTTGTTGTGAGGTGAAAGGTAAGCGCCTATGCAGCCACATAAAGTCAGAATCGCATTACCGAGCAAAGGACGTATGGAAGGTGAGACACTCGAGTTCCTCGCCAACTGTGGCTTACGAGTCAATAAGACCAATCCCCGCCAGTATAGTGCCTCGATGCCAACATTCCCGGATGTGCAGGTGTTATTCCAGCGCCCACGGGACATTCCTTCCAGCATTGCCGCCGGTGATGTGGATCTCGGGATTACGGGCTATGATACTGTCGCTGAAGCGGCTGTTGATCTTGACGACATGGTCATCATCCATGATGCGCTTGGTTATGGCGAATGCGCGCTAGTGTTAGCGGTTCCAATGATCTGGCAGGATGTTGTATCCCTGGATGACCTGGCAATGCGCGCTAGAAGCGAAACCCTCCGCGTTGCGACTAAGTACGAGCGTTCTGTGCAGCGTTTTCTGGAGCAAGCTGGTGTAGAAGGGGTACGGATCGTCCATGCTGACGGGGCGCTCGAAGCCGCGCCCAGTATCGGCTATGCTGATTTCATCGCCGATATCACCAGTACGGGGACCACCCTCCGTGAGAACAACTTGCGTCCCCTGGAAAATGGCACGGTTGTGAAATCTCAAGCAGTCTTCATAGGTAATCGTGCCGCACTGGCTACTCGTCCCGAAGTCCTGTCCGTTACTGAGCAGATGCTCGAGTTTATCGAGGCTTATCTGCAGGCAAGGGGGCGGTATATGATCTTCGCAAATATGCGCGGTGAATCGATCGAAGATATCGCATCCCGGGTGCTGGAACAACCAGACCTCGGCGGTCTGCAGTGGCCAACCATCTCCCCATTGGTAACCGGCAACCAGCAAGCAAATTGGTGGTCAATCAATCTCGTCGTCCCCCACCACCGTTTGTATGCAGCGATCCAGCAGATTCGTGCGATTGACGGCAGTGGCGTGGTCGTCACGCCGGTCACTTACATCTTTGAGGAGCGGCCCGCACGTTGCCAGCGTCTGCTGGCAACGGTGCAGCGCCAAGGAAAATGAGCATGCTAAACGAAAACATATTCAGAACCTATACCTTCGAAGAAGCACGCCAGACCATACTCCGACGACGAGCACCCGACGCTTATGACGTTCCCCCGGCGATGCAACAGCGTCTGGCAAATCTTTTTGGCGAGCCAGTCACTCCGGACGAGGCCGTGCGGCGTATTCTGGCTAGCATACGCGAACATGGTGATAGCGCGGTTCGAGATTGGACAAAGCGCATCGACGGAATTGATCTGGGCGATTTTGCTGTGCCAGAGGCCGATATCGAGGCGGCACTGCACGCTGTTCCTGATGATGTCTTATCCGCGATGAAGCTGGCGGCCCGCCGCATCAAGGATTTTCACCGGATGCAACCTGTCACCAAATGGGTAGAGCAGGGTGTCGGCCAGCTCATTCGCCCGTTGGGACGTGTCGGTATCTACGTCCCCGGAGGCGCGGCACCACTGCCATCGTCTCTGCTGATGTCGGCCATCCCCGCGCGCGTTGCTGAAGTCAAGGAAATCGTTGTCTGTACACCGCCCGGACGTGAGGATGGCAAGGTGCCGTCAGTCATCCTGGCAGCGGCGGCGCTCAGCGGCATCAGCAAGATCTATCGCATTGGGGGTGCCCAGGCTGTTGCCGCAATGGCCTTTGGAACTGTTTCGGTTCCTCGTGTGGATAAGATCGTTGGCCCCGGGAACTTGTTTGTCACCCTGGCCAAGCGTCAGGTTTTCGGCATGGTTGGGATTGATGGCTTACCCGGCCCCACGGAGACGATGGTCATCGCTGATGAAAATGCGGACCCTGAGTTGGCGGCGGCGGACCTTCTGGCTCAAGCCGAGCATGATGTCCTCGCCGCCGCGATACTCGTCACCCCGAGCCGCCAACTGGCAGCCGCGGTAACCGAAGCAGTACGCCGGCAAGCAGTGACCCTGAGCCGCGTCGAGACCATCACACAGTCGTTACAGAACCAGGGCGGCGTCATCATAGTCGATGACCTGAAGCAGGCTTTCGAAGCGGCCAACCTCTATGCACCCGAGCACCTCTGCCTGCTCATTGAGAACGCGCGTGATTGGACCGGCCATGTCCAGAACGCTGGCGGGGTGTTTCTTGGCGAGTATTCTTTCGAGGTGCTGGGCGATTATGTGGCTGGCCCCAGCCATGTCATGCCGACCAGCGGCACCGCTCGTTTCGCCTCCCCATTGAACGTTTGGGATTTTGTCAAGATCACCAGCCTGGTGGACTTTGATCCGGAAACAGGCAAAGAACTGAGCCAGATAGCGGCTGTCCTGGCCCATGCCGAGGACCTCACCGCGCACGCTGCCGCGGCTGAGGCACGTGCCAAGGAGTAACCCTGATGACCGGCAATGCTATACCCAGCGTGCGTATCCGGCCGGATATCGCTGCGATGGACGGCTACACATTTATCAGCGGTACGTATGAGGTGTTGGCCGATTGGCTCGATCGACCAGCGGACTCGATCATCAAATTGGATACCAATGAGAACCTGTATGGTCCTTCGCCCAAGGCGCTTGCCGCCCTGGCTGCTCTCAATCGCGAGCTGGCCATCTATCCTGATGTCGAGTGCCGTCATCTACGGAAGTTGCTGTCCGATTATATCGGCCTCGATCCGGCGCATATCCTGGTGGGTGCCGGGGCAGACGAATTGATTGATCTGACATTGCGCCTTTTTTTGGAACCTGGTGATTCAATCATCAACTGCCCGCCGACATTCACGATGTATCCCCTCGTCGCGCGCTGGACCGGCAACTGCACGGTGATTGAGGTCCCCCGCCTACCAGATTTCTCGCTGGACGTCGAGACGATTGAAGCCGCTGTTGTGGAACACCAACCTATGCTGCTGTTTCTGTGTATACCCAATAACCCGGATGGGGGGATGGTGGCGCCGGAGACACTACGCCGCCTACTAGAACTGCCGGTAACCATCGTGGTCGATGAAGCCTACATCGAGTTCAGCGCCAGCGATGGTTTCACGAGCTGGGTTCCAGATACGCCGAATCTGATCATTCTGCGCACCCTGAGCAAATGGGCAGGGCTGGCGGGTCTGCGGATTGGCTATGGGGTATATCCGTTGACGATTATCCAGCACCTGTGGAAGATCAAGCACCCCTTTAACGTGAATGTCGCAGCGGACATCGCAGCGCGGGCCACCCTGGAGGATCTGCCAGCTATGCAAGCTGTCGTTGAGAAGCTGATCCGTGAACGTGGGCGCTTAGGGGTAGAGCTAGCAAAGATCTCCTTTCTGGATCCGCTCCCCAGCCAGGGGAATTACCTGCTGTGCCGGGTAAATGGCATGTCGACGACGGATCTCAAGCGGCGTCTGGATGCTGAGGGGATTCTGATCCGCAATTACAACAAAGCTGGGCTGCACGAATATGTCCGTATCAGCGTCGGAAAGCCTGAGCACACGGATGCCTTGCTCGCAGCCTTGCGGCGAATTGAGGTGGAACGATGACCGAACGTATCGCTACAGTCCAACGCCAGACCAAGGAGACCGAGATCGAACTCACGGTGAGTCTGGATGGCAGTGGTCAGGCCAACATCGACACCGGGGTTGGCTTCTTCGACCACATGTTGCATCATGTTGCCATCCATGGTCTGTTGGACCTGACCGTAAAAGCGCATGGCGACCTTCACATTGATGCTCACCACACCATCGAAGATGTGTCGATCTGCCTGGGGCAGGCGTTGGATACCGCGCTGAATGATCGGAAAGGGATTGTGCGGATGGGCGCAGCTCTGGTCCCGATGGATGAAGCGCTCGCTGAAGTTGTGATTGATCTCAGCGGCCGGCCTTATGCTGTGATCCAGACGAAATTCGTTAGCCCGATGATCGGCCAGATGCCCACCTCGCTGGTTGCTCACTCCCTCGAATCGATTGCTTTTTCGGCGCGGATGAATCTTCATGCCCGGGTGCACTATGGTCAGGATGATCACCATATGGCTGAGGCGTTGTACAAGGCTCTGGGGCGTGCTTTGTCTACGGCAGTTGCCCGCGATCCGCGTCGCCAGGGGATCCCCAGCACGAAAGGAACACTCACCTCATGATCGCTGTGATTGACTATGGTGCGGGCAACCTCCGCAGCGTCTACAATGCGTTGCGATACCTAGGTGCCGAAGTGCTAATTGCCCAGTCTCCACAGGACCTGGGCTCCGCCAGAAAGATGGTCTTGCCCGGCGTGGGAGCATTTGGTGCTGGGATGGCAGCCCTGCACGAATCTGGCTTTGTGGAGCCGATCCAGAAGCAGGCCCGAGCCGGCATGCCGGTACTGGGGATCTGCCTGGGCATGCAATATCTCTTCGAGACAAGTGATGAGATGGGCACGCACGAGGGCCTGGGATTGCTTCCCGGCAGGGTAACCCGCTTCCCCGAAACAACGCCGCTGGTGCCGCATATAGGCTGGAATCAGCTTCACATCCAGCAACCCCACCCTCTGCTGACAGAGATCCCGGACGGCACCTATGCCTATTTTGTCCATTCCTATTACGTCGAACCAGGGGAACCGAGCGACATCCTGGCCCGGACCGACTTCGACATCAACTATGCCAGCGTCGTAGGACGTGATACCATACTCGGTATTCAATGCCATCCCGAGAAAAGCCAGACGGCTGGGTTGCGCATCCTACAAAACTTTGTGGAGTGGACCCCATGATCGTTTATCCGGCGATTGATGTCCGCGAACGGCGCGTAGTACGCTTGTTATACGGTGATCCCAACGTCGAATCGGTCTATAGCGACGATCCAGTCGCCGTGGCGCGTCAATGGCAGGATGCTGGTGCAGATTGGGTCCATGTGATTAACCTGGACGGCGCATTGGGGGAGAATGAGTCAGGGTTCGATACTCTCCATGAGATTGCAGGCACCGGGTTGTCGGTTCAATTTGGCGGCGGTATCCGCTCGCTCGATGCCGTCCAACGGGCCATCGATGCCGGCGCACGACGCGTGATCCTGGGGACCCTCGTGGTTAATGAGCCAGCCCTGGCACGCCAGGCAGTGGAGCGCTACGGGGCGGATGCGCTGATTGTGGCTCTGGATGCCAAGGATGATCATGTCGCTACCCATGGCTGGCAAGAAGTCAGCAGTTGGACGCCCGCTCAGCTTGGGAAGCAGTTTGCGGCGATGGGCGTCCGTCATGCCCTCTACACCGATATCTCCAAAGATGGTGCGCTGACGGGGATCAACGTCGAAGCCACCGCCGCTCTGGCCCTGGAGACTAAATTGGAGGTGGTTGCCTCGGGTGGAATTGCCACATTAGATGATATTTATGCGCTGCGCAGGACTGGCTGTGTGGCGGGGTTGGTTATTGGCCGCGCACTCTATGCCGGGATGTTTACTCTGGAAGATGCGCTGCAAGCTGCGAGAGAGTAGGTATTATGACTGAGAGACGATTTGCTGGCAAGATCGAGAGCTTACATGCACCCGAGCGCATCGCGTTATTAGAGATCGAGCGGGTGGTCGATCATTGCTTGGAGGGCATTACAGGTGGGAGTACTCTCGATGTTGGCACCGGCGGCGGGCTTTTTGCCAAGGCCTTTGCCCAACGAGGTGCTCAGGTTGCCGGGGTTGACATTAGCCCCGAGATGCTAGCAGCCGCCCGGAGCTTTCTCCCAGAGGGCGATTTCCGGCAGGCCCCCGCCGAGGCACTACCCTTTGCGGATGACAGTTTTGATCTGGTCTTCATGGGACATGTCTTTCACGAAGTGGACGACTATGTGAAAGCGCTGAAGGAAGCCCGGCGTGTCAGCTTCAACCGGATCGCAATTTTGGAATGGCCGTATCGTGAACATAAGCATGGTCCCCCGCTCGATCACCGTTTGCAGCCCCGTCAGATTATT
>JAADYW010000238.1 GCA_010092845.1 Chloroflexota bacterium | reverse complement strand
TCGTTGTCCTCACTGCGGCTTCACGGCTGACCGCGACGTGAATGCTGCACGGAACATCTTGTTTTTAGCGGTTGCGTCGGCCCGGACGGGGCCGTCAGGCGCTAACGTGGCCGGTTACGGCGTGCGTAGCCTGAGAAGCTCCCCGCTTTAGCGGGGAGAGTTGTCACAACATCTAACAGATAATCATCGTAGCTGAGCAATCGGAAGAATAGGGGACAGCCTGAATGACCAAAATCCTGGTGATTGAAGATGAGGATACGATTCGCGAAGAGATCCTGGATATCCTGGAATTTGAAGGCTACGACGCCATCGGTGCTGAAGATGGTCGTGCTGGGGTGGACCTGGCCAGACTCCATCATCCCGACTTGATCCTCTGCGACATCCTGATGCCAGAGCTCAACGGCTATGGGGTGCTTCTGGCCCTACAGGTTGAGCCGAATACTGCGGCTATCCCGTTTCTGTTTCTGACCGCAATGGCGGATCGGTCCAGTGTACGTAAAGGTATGGAGTTGGGCGCTGATGATTACCTGACCAAGCCATTTACGAACACCGAGTTGCTAGCCGCCATTGAATCCCGCTTGGAGCGCCAGACCGTTGTTATCCACCCCTATCGCCACCAGCTTGATAAGCTGCGGGGTGCGATTATCCATACCCTGCCGCACGAATTGCGTACACCGCTGACGGGCATTCTAGGCTATACGGCTTTACTAATAGAGAACATGGCGATCAATGACCCTGATATGAATCGTCGCATGCTTGAAGCAGTCTACCGCTCGGGCAAACGCCTTGAACGGCTAATTGAAAACTATCTGACTTATGCCCAAATCGAGATTATTGGCCTCGATGAGCACAGTCTGCAAGTCCGGCGCGAGTACCAACAGGCCAACCCCATTCAGCCTGCGGCGATGATTGAGCAGGTGGCCAAGGAAAAAGCCGTTATGGTTGGCCGTACTGATGATCTAATGCTCGATCTTGAAGATGCCATCGTCTATGCGATTGACGATGATGTCACCAAGATCATTATCGAGTTGCTGGACAACGCCTTCAAATTCTCAACTGCGGGATCTCCCGTCAATGTCACTGCTCGTCACTATGACAGCACATATCGGATCATGATTGGTGATCAAGGGCGCGGGATGTCCCCGGAACAGGTCGGCAATATTGATGCCATGATCCAGTTTGATCGTAAAATTCTGGAGCAGCAAGGTCTTGGTATTGGCTTGATTGTCGCGAAGAGGCTAGTGGAATTGCAGGGGGGAACTCTGTTTGTTGAGAGTACCCCTAATGAAGGGACGTCGGTATATGTTGATCTACCGGCGTGATAATGCGTTATAAATTTATAACGTCTGGTCTTGCGACGCGACATTGTCTTTATGGATAATTAATTAATCGCATGGTTTCTATCGCTGGTGATTGTCGGCAATATCTTGGGAACTGATTGGGGAGGGGTTCCCAGGGGCAGACGTGATCAGCCGTTTGTTCGAGGTCTACATGGGATGCAAAGTGGCTACTTGGCCTGGTAGCGCGAGTTCAGTCCGTCTTCACCAACCCATGGCAAGTCGGCGATGCTTCAGTTGTAGTGGTTTGCAGGTACAAGACACATGAAGAAAATCCTGGTGATCGAAGACACCCTCGCTGTCCTAGAAGAGATTGTTGAGATGCTTGAGATGGAGGGGTTCGATGCTCTTGGCGCTTCGGACGGGCTCCAGGGCATTCAGATGGCTCGCGAGCATATGCCGGCGCTTATCGTGTGCGACATTATGATGCCAGAAATTGATGGCTATGAGGTCCTGCGTGAGCTACGCGGGGATTCAGCCACTGCAACGATTCCGTTTATCTTCCTGACGGCACGTGTCGAGCGCGAAGACATGCGTAAAGGCATGGAACTGGGCGCTGATGACTACCTGACCAAGCCTTTCTCGACCGAGGAGCTCCTCGCTGCGATTCAGTCCCGCTTTGAGAAACAACATCTTATTGAAAACGAGCGTTTGCGGATGCTTTCGCACCGTTTGGTTGAAGTCCAGGAAGCGGAGCGGCGGCATATTGCGCATGAACTGCACACTGAGATCGGTCAGCTACTGACCGGCCTCAAGGTCAGCATAGGTATGGCCAAGCGACTGCCGTCGGAGACCATTGGCTATCGTTTGGATGAAGCCCAGGCCCTCATCAACGAATTGCTTAGCCGGGTCAGTGAGCTGTCACTAGATTTGCGCCCCCCCATGCTGGATGATCTTGGCTTGTTGCCAACCCTGCTTCAGCACTTCAGGCGCTACACTGGCCAGACACAAGTCCGTGTTGATTTCCGGCATGCCGGGCTTGAGAGACGTTTTGCCTCTAAGGTGGAGACAACCGCATATCGGGTTGTTCAAGAAGCCCTGACAAATATCGCGCGCCACACCAGCGTAGCCAGTGCTACAGTCCAGATCTGGGTGGATCAAGATGTCCTGAATATCCATATCGAAGATCAGGGTGAGGGCTTCCAGGTCGAGTCGACCGTCAACACGGGTACCGCGAGCGGCATCTTCAGTATGTACGAGCGGGTGACCCTGCTAGGCGGGGATCTGGCGGTGAAGTCGGCACCTGGTAGTGGAACACGCATCAGTGCTTGGATGCCGATTGAGGAAACTGAAACACTACTTGACACACGCGCTGCCTTCACGCCACTCGCGGTCGGTATTCGGTCCAATGTTCATCAGGAACCAGTTGATACCGTGCCGAAGTCACCGGCGCTATCCCGTCCCGAAGTTCGCCTTATCCTAGCTGATCCACACGACCTCATCCGGCAGGGGATACGCAGCCTCCTGAGTGAGGAGCCCGAGTTTGCGATTGTAGGCGAGGCGAAAAACAGTGCTGAAATCGAGGACCTAGTTGCGCACTACGCGCCAGATGTCTTGCTTCTGGATTATGATCTGGGACTAGACGTGATCGGGCAGGTAGCAGCTATTGCCCCAGACGCACATGTGCTGGTTATGTCGATGCATGACAACGAGGCCTATGCACTGGCGTCGCTGCGGAATGGTGCTACCGGGTATGTGCTCAAGGAGACGGGGCGCGAGGAACTCGTCGAGGCTGTTCGTGAGATTGCAGACGGTAGACGCTATCTCAGCCATTCACTCGCTGAACGGGTGATTGATTTCTATATCAATACCCAGCAGGCAGAGGATATCACCCTGAATGTTTATGGTACCCTGACCAGCCGTGAGCGTGAGATATTTCATCTGGTGGTCAATGGGGCCAAAAATGCGGAAATCGCCGACAAATTGGTCATCAGTCCTCGTACTGTGGAAACACATCGCGCCAATATGATGCGCAAACTTGGCCTCCGGACTCAGGCCGACCTGATTCGTTACGCGATCCAGCACGGCATCATCTCGGTCGAAGAATAATCCCATCCGCTTGAGTTCACGTCCCCTACTGAATCCAGCATTGCCTACGTAGCGGTTTGCGGTACGTCCGCCCCTGAGCGATTGCCCTTGTTTATTGGCTAAACTCCACTACGTACGTAGAAACCCGTAGCGGCAAATTACGGGTTTTCACCACAGCAAGTTACCCCCTTTCCCGGATATACCTATACACCGAAGCAGTGCATACTGTGGCTATAGAAATCATCAGTTGCATTTCATTGCAAAGGAGCCAACATGTTCAAGCACCTGCACCAAGATGAAAGTGGCCAGACTGCACTCGAGACCGCCATTATCCTAATTGCGTTTGTGGTCGTTGCCTCGGTATTCGCATTCACCATCCTGTCGGCCGGTAGCGAATCGACGGAGAAGGGCGAGGAAGCGATCTACTCGGGTCTTGAGGGCGTCCAGTCTTCGATGGCTGTCAAGGGTTCAACAATTGCCCAGGATACCGAGCCGGATGGCAATGTCAACAGTGTCGTGTTTACAGTGGCGCTTGTTTCGGGTGGGGATCCCGTGGATGTTACCGACACCAGCGGCAACAACAAGGTTGTGATTGGCTATCGCGACGATACCCAGTTCATCAACGAGCTTGACTGGGCGGTTGCCTGGGTTGGCGACAACGATGCTGACAGCTTGCTGGAACAGGGCGAACTGGCTGAGATCACGGTTGATGTCAGTGGTGCAACACTAGGATCGAATACCGAATTCACACTTGAAATCAAGCCGCCGACAGGCGCGGTCATCAACATGACTCGCACCACACCGGCCTCAATTGAAGCGGTGATGCAGCTTCGCTGATAATGATTGAAGGTTATCAGATGGGTGGATGCCACCCCCACCCATCTTGATTTCTCTTAAGCAATACCTGTAAGTATCAACAATCCAAATGTACACACACTCTACACCAGACGAGAATAGTCAAAACAAAGGGAGCGATAAAATGTTCAAGCACCTGCACCAAGACGAAAGTGGCCAGACCGCACTCGAGACCGCCATTATCCTCATTGCATTCGTAGTCGTTGCCTCGGTATTCGCGTTCACCATCCTATCCGCTGGCAGTGAATCCACCGAGAAGGGCGAGGAAGCCATCTACTCCGGCCTAGAAGGTGTCCAGTCCTCAATGGCGCTCAAGGGTTCGACAATTGCTCAGGATGCGGACGCCGATCAAGTTGTTGACACCGTTGTGTTCACTGTGGCGCTTGTTTCGGGTGGAGATCCTGTGGATGTTACCGACACCAGTGGCAGCAACAAGGTCGTGATCGGCTATCGCGACGATACTCAGTTCATCAACGAGCTTGACTGGACGATTGGCTGGGTTGGCGACAACGATGGCGACAGCTTGCTGGAAGAGGGCGAGCTGGCCGAGATTACTGTTGACATGAGCGGTGCTTCGCTGGGCGGCAACACTGAGTTCACGCTTGAGATCAAGCCGCCGACGGGCGCGGTCATTAACATGAGCCGTACAACACCAGCTTCTGTCGAAGCCGTCATGCAGCTGCGCTAAAACAACTGAATATCACAGGATGGGTGGTGGGTGCAAGCGCTACCCATCCTAGCGACCATAACCAGCAAATGAGATAAGTGTCAACAATCCAATTGAATACGCAATACACCATACAAGAGCACGTACAAACCAAAGGGAGCCGTAAGATGTTCAAGCACCTGCACCAAGACGAAAGTGGCCAGACCGCACTCGAGACTGCGATTATCTTGATCGCCTTCGTAGTCGTAGCTTCAGTGTTCGCCTTCACCATCCTGTCGGCCGGTAGTGAGTCGACTGAAAAGGGTGAGGAAGCCATCTACTCTGGTCTCGAGGGTGTTCAGTCCTCGATGGCGGTTAAGGGATCGATCATTGCTCAGGATAGCGGTGGTGTTGCTGGTGAAGTTGATACTGTTGTCTTCACCGTAGCCCTTGTTTCGGGTGGGGATCCTGTGGATGTTACCGACACCAGTGGCAGCAACAAGGTCGTGATCGGCTATCGTGACGATACCCAGTTCATCAACGAGCTTGACTGGACGATTGGCTGGGTTGGCGACAACGATGGCGACAGCTTACTGGAAGATGGCGAGCTGGCTGAGATCACGGTCGATGTTAGCGGCGCTGCTCTGGGTTCGAACACCGAGTTCACGCTTGAGATCAAGCCGCCGACAGGTGCCGTCATTAACCTGAGCCGCACGACCCCCGCTGCTGTCGAAGCTGTTATGCAATTGCGCTAGGCGCGGCAGGTACCCAGTAGTAACCGGTTGTCGTTTGTTATCGAGTAATCAGGCACGGCCATGCCTACCCTTATCGCCAGGTCTTATCTCAACTCATCGAGTTAAGACAGTTCTGCCCCACCCTCTTGGCCGTGCCGGTGGGGCAGGTTTCTAGAAAGTCGCCGCACGAGTGACATTCAGGCGCACGGATTTGAAAAGAGGATGTGATGGACCTGGGAAAACAAGTTGATAGACTCGAACAGGAACTACAAGTCCTTAAGAACCAAATACAGGCAACCTTGCTGGACATCCAGGAAGTGGTTCTCACCAACGCACACTATGCTTTGCGTGCAGATGCGAGTGCCCTGCCTGCCGCAACAGCGGAGGACCCAGACTGTCGTGCTACGGCACAGCAGCAGGTCGCTGCTCTCAATATCCCGATCCCATCGCTTCCGCAGGATGAAACCCCCACCGATCCACGTGAAGAAACGATCCCAAATGCCCGGATCCGCCAGATTTCGCTGGACGAGCTTGCGGCTCAGTCAGTAGCAAATAATGTGCCAGATGATCCCGCAATGCCGCAGCCGGCCTCCTGGCCTGTAACTGACGATCCGTACCCGTCTCCAGCCCCATTGCCAGCATCCCCAGGAACGAGCAATGGCACTGGCCCGTATCTCCATCAGCAGGCCCCGTCTAAGGTCGAGCCAAACTGGGCAGAATTAACCGCACTTGAAGAATGGGCTGTCTACAAACTCGAGCAAATTGGTGCCGACCAAACGCGCGCACTCATCGACTACTATACCGAGAAGGGGCGCTTTGCCGAGGAGATTCGAGACGCGCTTCTGGAGTACCTTGCTCTTTACGAAGATACGCAACTACCGGCCGAAATCTGGGATCATGCCTACCAGCAGCATCAACCGTCAATATTGGCTGCACCACCAGAGACCCCCTCGCAGACCCCACCGGCACGCTCTGACAACCACAAGGGTTCTCGGCGGAGCATGCGTCAACGCGAGGATGAGCAGCCCCCCCAGATCGAAATGGCGGAGGATAACCAGGTAGAACGCTGCGAAGAACTGGAGAGCCGCAACATGGTGCTCCGTCTGATTGCAGGTGTCCATAACGCAGCACTTGGATGGAAGAAGAACGATGGATAAATCAATTACGACTGCTCTGTTGATTGTCATTAGTATGATTATGGCCCTGATGCTCTTCAACGTTGCCTACCCGGCCATCGTTGAGGGTGGCGATGCGATTAACAGCATGGCCAATCGGACCGATGAGCGTATGAAGAGCCAGATCACCTTCATCCATGCTGCTGGTGAGCTGGACAGCAGTGGCTGGTGGCAAGATGTCAATGGCAATGGCACCTTCGAGGTCATGCTCTGGGTAAAGAATATCGGCGCTTCTCGCATTATTGCCTTGGATAATCTGGATCTCTTCTTCGGTCCCGAGGGCAATTTTGTGCGTATTCCACATCAGAGCACTGCTGGTGGTGCGTATCCCTACTGGACATGGCAGATCGAGAGTGGGACCGACTGGGTGCCGACGGCGACGCTGCGGATCACCATTCACTATGATGTGCCACTCTCCCAGGGCCGCTATTTTACGAAGGTGACGGTACCAAATGGTGCCGCGGCTGAGTATTTTCTGGGGTTGTAGACGATGGAAAGTGTACTGGCAGCCTTCATTATCATCTTTGTCATCCTATTTGGCGTGTTGACGCTATCCGGGGCGTTTCTCTCTAACCAGGATGCGATCCGCGTCACGTGGCTGGAGATGGAAGAACGGTTGGCGGACCAATCCCGCACAAGCCTGACTGCTGTTCAGACCTCGATTGAAGACAGCGGTACGACCGTTAAGGTTACCCTGCGTAACGATGGCCTCACCAAATTGGCTGATTTTCAGCAGTGGGACATGATCCTGCACTATTTTGATGACGGCGAACCGTCGGTCTATCACATCAATTGGATGCCGTATGCTGACAATATGCCGGCAGCCAATGACTGGACCGTCAATGGCTGCTTAATAGACGCCGGCGAGGAGGTCAATGCGGCATACGAACCAGAGG
>JAADYW010000237.1 GCA_010092845.1 Chloroflexota bacterium | reverse complement strand
GGACATGATCCTGCACTAATTTGATGACGGCGAACCGACGCTCTATCACATCAATTGGATGCCGTATGCTGACAATATGCCCGCAGCCAATGAGTGGACCGTCAATGGCTTCTATATCGACGCCGGCGATGATGTCAATGAGGCCTACGAACCAGAGGTCCTGAATCCTGGTGAGGAGATTGTTGTCAAGCTCAAGCTTAGCCCCGCAATAGGACCGGGGACGACGATCCAGGCGACGCTGGTGACCCCCAACGGGGTGTCAGCCTCCGCAATGGAAACCCGGAATGTGCCACCAGAACTCACCATAAACGCGGGGCTAACACTGCCAGGCGGAACGAGCCTGACGATTGGCAACACTCTGCTGGCCGCGACGGACCCCGATGGGGTGACGGAAGATATTGTGTTCGCGGTAACAACACCACCTGCAGAAGGTGCGCTCAGTCTGGGGCCCTCCTTCACCCAGCAGGATATTGATGCGGGTTCGCTGAGTTACACCCATACGGGGGATGGCGCGGATGCATTCGCCTTTACCATAGCTGACGATGAGGATGTGGTTGGCGAATACACATTTGTGGTGACAGTAGATATGCCACCGACCCTGGACGCCAATCTTGGCTTAGCGATGGTCAGTGGCGGTATTGCAGTGATTGACAACACGATCCTTTCCACCAGCGACAGTGATACGGCTGCTGCCGATCTAGTCTACCAGATCACAGTTCCACCAACTGAGGGCTCCCTGAGCCTGGGGGATACGTTTACCCAGCAGGATATTGATGATGGGTTGCTCTCATATATGCATACCGGGACCGGTGACGACAGCTTTCAGTTCACGATCACTGATGGATCAACAGTGATCGGGCAGTTTACGTTCATCATTGATGTTTAGGCTGTTAAACGATAATCACACTGGCCGCCACCACCTTAACAGGATAAGGGGATAAAAGAAAAATGGAAGAACACGCGACACAATCAACCGAGCGACAGGTAATCTCCTCGTGCAATACAGAGCTAGACAGCAAAATGGGTGGTGGCATTCCAGTTGGCTCGCTGGTCTTAATCGAGGGCAGCTCTGGATCGGGCAAGTCTGTATTGTCGCAGCAGATTATCTGGGGATCTTTGCAGAATGGATTCGGTGTCTCGCTGTTCACCAGTGAGAACTCGGTCAAAAGCCTGGTTAGCCAGATGCAGAGTATTGATCTGGACATCCTTGATTTTCTGCTATTAGGCAAGTTTAAGGTCTATCCCATGGAGTTGGCGCGTTTGGGTGAGCAAGCTCCCTTTGCCCTTATCCAGGCGATGAAGAAAGAGCAACAACGTGACATCATTGTTGTCGACACCTTTACTTCAGCGATTGCCCATGCCCGCACGGACCTGCAGGTGTTGAGCTTCTTTGAAGAAGCTAAGCGACTTTGCGCAAAGGGCATCACGATTCTTGTCACGCTGCACTCCCAAGGTGTGGCCCCCGATCTTATCGGGCCGATCCGCTCGATGTGCGATGCCCATTTGTTGCTCCGCTCAGAGCAGGATGGCCAGCGCATCGTGAAAACCCTGCAGGTTGCTAAGGTGCGTGGGGCCGCAAGTGTGACCGGCGCTGTGGTCGGGTTTGAAGTGGAGCCAGGATGGGGTATGCGTGTTATCCCAATTAGCAAAGCAAGGGGCTAAAGCATGGCGCAAACTGTATTGCCGTTTATCCAAGAGGAAAGGCCATCGGTTGCCCGCGGTCCGGAGTTCTGGGAGCAACTCCCGGATGCGCTCTATGAGCAATGCCAGCAGTCATATTTCCTGGCTGAGTACATCAAGCGCCTGCCGGTTGAGGAAATCGGGATCCCGGATTTCTACGCCAAACCATCGCGCAAGCTGACGGATCTGGACTACTATAATCTCATTTATCCCATCAAAGAGGGGTTGTTCGTCCATATCTACCCTGATCCGCTAGGTGTGCGTGATCATCACATCGCCATAGAGCCAACGACGGTCGTGGATATTGACCATTTACTGCCGAAAGTGGAAGACAAACTCGTGGCCTATGCCGATGAAATTGGCCGGATTGAGGATCAGGAGGAGAAACGGACAGTCCTCCTGAACCTGGTTGATGGTTTCTGCACGACCAATCGTAAGAGCAAAGGCGGCAAGATCCAGGTTACCCCTCAGGAACTTGAGGCGCTGAAGTATCTGGTAATTCGGGACAAAATTGGCCTTGGGGTCTTACAGCCATTGCTGCTTGACCCCTACATTGAGGATATCAGTTGTAGTGGTGTCGGCAATATCTTCGTCGAACACAAGATCTTCAAGAGTGTGCAGTCCTCAATTGCCTTCGCCACGCATGATGAGGTCGATGATTTTGCTGTCTGGCTCGGTGAGTGGATTAAACACCCGGTCACAGTCCGCAATCCACTCGTAGACGCCGTCCTGCCAGACGGTTCGCGTATTAATATTGTCTATGGTCGCGAGATATCCAAGCGCGGCAGCAATTTTACAATTCGTAAGGCGGGCGGAACGCCCCTCAGCATCCTGGAGCTTATCGAGTTTGGTAGTCTGACCTACATGATCGCCTCCTACCTGTCGTTCATGCTCGAAGAAGGTCTGAACATGTTCGTCGTAGGAGCGACGGCCTCGGGTAAAACGACCCTGTTGAATGCACTAAACACGTTCCTCAAACCTGAAGACAAGATCGTTACCATCGAAGACACGCCCGAGGTTCACGTGCCGCATAAGAACTGGGTACAAGAGGTTACGCGCCACATGGGGGCCGATTCCAAAGGTGGCGAGGTCGGGATGTTTGAGCTCCTAAAGGCAGCCCTCCGTCAACGTCCCGATCGCATCATCGTAGGTGAGATCCGTAGTATCGAGGCGGTGGTGGCGTTTCAGGCGATGCAGACCGGTCACGGCGTGATCTCAACCTTTCACGCGGCATCAGTGGAGAAGCTGATTCAGCGTCTCACGGGGCATCCGATCAACATCCCTAAAACATATATCGACAATTTGAATCTTGCCGTTATCCAGTCGGCAGTGCGGCTGCCGGATGGCCGCGGCGCGCGCCGTGTCATGAGTGTGAATGAGATCATCGGCTATGATCCTGTCACCGATAGCTTTTCCTTCCTAGAGGCCTTCCGGTGGAACCCAGCAACCGACGAATTCGAGTTCCCAGGCTACATGAACAGCTATCTGCTGGAGAATGTTATCGCCATTAAGCGTGGTATACCGCCGCACAAACGCAAAGCCATCTACACCGACGTAAAACGCCGGGCCCGGATCTTCGAGAAACTGCACAAGGAAAAAGGAGTAACGGATTTCAATGACTTCTTCCAAATCCTCGCTGAAGCGCGGAAGCAAAATCTCCTTTAAGCCGATCTCGCCGTTCGACCTTTTCTATCAGTTGACTTATATGTCAGCGATGGCAGCGGCCGGGATTACACGTAGCAAGACTTTTGAGCTGGCTGCGCAGTCATCATCACCGGCTTCGACGTATTTTGTTGCAATCAACACGCTGGTAGATGAATTCCGTTACGACTATCCTGAGGCATGTCGCCGGATTGGGCTTAATGCTAAGTCGAGCAATATGCGTAGTTTCCTGTTGCGCCTGTCCGACGCTCTGCGTTCTGGCGAGCCGCTGGCCGATTTTTTAGCGCGCGAGGCCAGAGTCCAGGGTGAAGACTACGAGAACCACTACGAGCGCAATCTTGAGTCGATGAAGCAGTGGTCCAACGCGTTCTCATCTATCGTGATTTCGGTGGCACTGATTGTCATCATCCAGGTCATCTCTTCAATGATCTATTCGATGGACGTTAGTGTGATGACCGGCCTGGTGACGACAGGGTTGATTATGGCCGGTTTTGGTGCCTGGATCATCTGGCGCTCTTCGCCTCAAGAGGTGATGATCGTGCCGCCCAATCAGGGATCCGCCGAGCAGCGGCGCGCAATGCAGCTATTTCGTCTCCTCGTGCCCTTGACAGCCATAAGCGGCATGATCCTGAACTCTGTAGGGCTTGAGCTGGGCTGGCTGCTGGTTTGGGTAGCCGTCCTGATCTTGCCCATCGGCATTGTTGCTATGCTGAGCGACCAGAAAACCACCAAGAAAGACGAGGAATTTAGTACCTTCTTGCGGTCAACGGGCGGCACCGCCACATCGAGCGGCACCACGCTCCGCGAAGCACTCACCAAGATCGATCTCAGCTCGTTCCCAACCCTAGAGCCAGACGTTGTTCGCCTGTCCACACGGCTGGACGCTCGCATTGACCCCGATATCTGCTGGCATAAGTTTGGTATCGAGTCGGGCAGCAAACTGATTAGTGAGGTGGTCAGTATTTTCTACAGCGCTATTAAAATTGGCGGCGACCCGGAGCGGGTTGGGTATCTGTGTTCCTTGTTTACCTCCAAAACTTCGCAGTTGCGTGCCAAGCGCCGCCTGACTGCGGGAACGTTCTCCGGCCTGACGACAGTGATGCAAGGGGTTGTGGCTGGCATTATGGTGTTTGTGCTGTCGATCGTCGAGAATTTTGCTGAGTTAGTGAAACACTTGATGCCGACTGATGGCGCGGCAGCCAACGGCCAAGCTTCGCTCAACCTGGGCATGGCTAACTTCACCGATGCTGAGCTTGAGTTCTTGACGATGATTACGGTCACGATGGTGTTGATGCTCGCGATTGTGAGTGCGGCCGCCATTATCCTGGGGGATGGCGGCTACAAACTCAAGGGCATTTTCTATCTGTCTTTGACGGTATTCATCTCCGGAATGAGCTTCATTCTGGTCCCACCGATGGTTGACGGAATCCTGACGATATAGGGGGCGTGTTCTGATGTTAGACATCATTTTTAGCCAGACAATCATTCTTATCAGCCTAATTGTGGCGTTGCTCCCATTGCTGGTGGCGCTGGTAATGCTGTTGCGTCCACGATTGCACCAATTGCGCAAGAACATGGCCGCCGCGCGGACCCTACGCAAACAACAACGTGAGCAACTCCGCCAGGCCGTGAAGCAGATGCAGCAAGCTGAGGTCGAGACTGAGCCGGACCCGGCAAGTACAGGAACGTCTACGCCACCGGCCGCCCAACCGATGCCAGTTCCCACGAATGCAGCACCAGAGGCGAAATCGACGGAGGTTGCTGCATCCCCTGAGGAGGCTGAGGCTGAACCTGAGGCGGAAGAGACAGATCAGGAAGAAGCGGCCTCGTCTTCCGAGATGCAAGATCTGCTATCGAGTGTGTTCGGTGATGATGAAGCTGCGGCACACTATGAGGTTTTACTCGAAGGCTGTGATGATGTCGATACCGATAGCTTGCTAGAACTGGCCCACACAGTCGCTGAGCAGTTGTAGACTGGCGTGCCATCCACTGTGAATAGTTAAGGAGCAACAAAGAGCATGGGGACCAATTCAGATCATATGATCCAGAAAGTAACAAGCGAACTCAATGATGAGATACTGCGCGAGTTGCTGCTCAGTGGTGAAGAAACCTACCGTCCGGTTCCGAGCGCCACCAATGATGTGGATCAGCCTGTCTGGCGAGTTCGGTTTGAGATGGCCTATGATTCCAGCGTCGGCGTTGGGCTGGACATCAATGGCGAGATTACGATCGGACGCCAAGCCGACCCACCGGCGGTGATTACGCTCGTTGATCCCGAGGAGGGTGATCAACTCGGGGTCTCACGCCGGCATGCGATTCTGCGCCCAACACCGAGTCGTCTCTACGTCGTCGATCTGGGTAGCACCAACGGGACGCGCCTCAATGGCCGGTCTATCGGTGTGAATATGCCGTACAGCTTGTCGGATGGTGACCGATTAATTCTGGGCCGTCTTGAAGTCGTTGTGCGCATTATCAAACGGCCGTCATCGGCTCATACCTCGCTCTTGCATGCCAAGGCGGATCTCGCCGACACGCTGCCGGCGATCGCCCGTACCATCACAGCCCAGCTCGATGTTGACGATGTGCTCAAAGCAGCGATGGACACCGCCATATCGTATACGGCTGCTGACGAGGTGACCGTGTGGCTGGTCGACGAACAAACCGGCGAACTGTTTCTTGAAGCTGGTCGAGGCCTGGACGATGAACAGGTTCGCCGCCTGCCAGTCAACGATACGATGCCGGGTAAGGTTATTGAGACAGGTAAACCCCTGCGCGTTAACCGGCAGCAGGATGGTGAGCAAATCAAAGTTAAGACGGGCTACCTAGTCGAAGCCGTCATCTACGTGCCCTTGACGCTGGCAGAGGTTACCTTTGGGGTGCTGTCAGCCGCCCATCGTGAGCCGGGTAAGCTCTTCACGCAGCGCGAAGAGAAGCTCATGCAGGCCATTGCAGACTATACAGCCGTTGCGATCCAGAACGCACGTCGTCACCAGGCCCTCAAGAGCGCACTAGCGCGACGCTCGAAGGTTCTGACGGCACTCAAATATGCACTATCCAGCGATATGCGGGCGATGCTGAATTCAACGGTGGGCTACGCGGGGTTGCTTGAGAGTTATGACCTCGATGAGGATACAACCGATATTGCGCACCAGGTGGTACTCAGTGCCGATGATATCGCGCAATTCGTCGAGAAACTCGTTGAAGCGACAGCGCTCTCCGAAAACGCGGAGCGGAATCATGCACCCTGTGATCTGGTTGATGTCGTCTCGCGTGCCGTCGAGGATCTGCGCCCCGAAGCTGAAGCAAAAGACATCCATCTGGATTTCCAGCTTATTGGCGATCCCTATATCATTCAGGGGAATGGTACCTATCTGTATCGCGGCGTACTCAATCTCATTGACAATGCAGTGCGCTATACGCCAGCGGGTGGCCAGGTCTCGGTCGCGCTGGCCTACTGGCAGGGTGACATCATCATCCGTGTCCTCGATAGCGGGGTTGGCATCCCCGAGGCGGATCTCCCTTATCTGTTCGATCACTATTTCCGGGGCAAAGAATCAACGGGTATCGGCCTGGGGCTGGAGATCGTACGCACCACGGTTGAGGCGCACCGTGGAACCGTTACCGCCCGCAACAATGACGATGTGGGTGCCGAGTTTATTATCAAACTGCCGACGACACTACGGCTGACCTAGTTTTCGAAAGGTCAAATGGGAGAATGGTCATGTTTCTGCTTGTTGCGCTCGCGGGTTGGCTTGGTGGATGGCTACTCTGTATCGCATCCGACTACCTGCCGCGCTTCTCGGCGAGTTTCCCCGCCAGCAGCCATCCAGATTGGGCCCACCCACCGGCGATATGGCGCTTGCTCAAGACAGATGCACAGCGCCCGCCCGCCGGTTTGTGGCTGCAGATCGCCGTTGAGTTTCTCAGTGCGGTAGCGACTGCTGTGCTGTGGCTGCGATTTGGCTGGAGCCTGGAACTGCTACTGTATATTCTTGGGCTGTCATTCTTCATGCTGATCGCTTTGATCGATCTGAAATACCGGCTTGTGCTCAACATCTTCACCTATCCAGCAATTATTATGGTCTTTATTGCCCATGGCCTCACCAATCCTGACAGCCTGGTGGCTATCGCGCTGGGGGGCGCGCTGGCATTTTCGATGTTCTTCTTGACAGCCTGGCTTAAACCCGGTGAACTCGGCGGCGGCGATGTCAAGCTGGCAACAGTGATCGGGGTCACATTTGGATTTCCACAGGTGCTCTGGGCGTTGATGATCGGTGCAGGGGCGGGTGGTATAATGACGATGGGGCTACTATTAAGCCAACGTGGTACGTTGAAGACCCGTATTCCATATGCACCCTTTCTCTGCCTGGGGGCAGTAGTCGCATTGTTCTATAATCCGCTGCTGGTAACAATATAAGGGGCACGCGATGATTGATAGATTCGACACCCATGGCCTGCAAAACCCAGAAGAAGAGGCAGAAGGAGCGGCTGGCCCGAACCGAATCGTTCTGTGGTTGGTGGTGGCTAGCCTGGTGGGGCTATTTGTGCCGTTGTACCTTATCTCGTCAACGGTAGAGAGCGACAACGCCGATCTGGACCAGGAACTGGCTATCCTCCAGGTGACCCTAACCAGCAGCCCGCCCATTGATCCTGAAGAGCAAGAGCTCAGCAACTCCCTGGCCAGTGTCAAGCGACAGGTGCGCGAAGTCGCCATTACCCATTCTGATCTGACCAGTAACCATATCGACTGGCCTACGGCCATGGCGCTCTTTGCTAACTATGACCCGGAACGCATGGTGGTTACCGGGTTGGTACAGATGGAGAATCGCATTACGTTGACGGGGCAGGCCGATCAGGAGACAACCGTAATTGTCTATACGCGCATGCTCGAGGAGTCGGGTGCCTTTGAACGCGTGATTGTGCAATCGATGACGCTCAACGAGCCGCCTACGCCCACCCCTTCGGATGCATCGCTGAACCCGGCTGCCCTGACTGCTGACAATGCCAGTACCACACCGGTCATGTTTACCTCGCAGAAGTTCGTTGAGTTCGTAATTCTGGTAGAGATAAAGGCAAACACCCCGTGATGGATCTAGACAGTTTGCGCAGCTACATAAGCGAGAACTTCTCCAGCATTTTGCCTGTGGTGATGATTGTATTGATTGGTCTGGGCATCGTCGCCTTCGTAATAACGACAGTCCTACCTGCCTGGCAATCCAACGATGACCTCCAGAGCCAGATCGCCCAGAGTGAGCAGATTATCGCTGAACGCGAGGCCAATAGCCAGAGTGCTGATCTTGATATTATCCAGCAACAGATCGACAGTGCTGAGTCCCAACGGGATGACATGGCGGCTAAGTTTGTGGCTGAACCCCTGGCAGATACCTTTCTGGACCGTATATACGGCTATGCCCTCGAAAGCGGTGTGGAGATCACTGACCTGCAGTCGTTGGAACCTGCTGAACCTGAGACCAGTGATGTCTACGATGTGCATGGCTTTGGATTGCAGGTTGAGGGGCCAGTTGCTAACCTGATCACGTTTGTGGCGAGTATCCGGGAGGCATCCGTTCCCGTAGTGACCATTAACGGCGTGTCTATGGAGCAGGGTGAAACCACGGGCTTGCTGAAAATGAACATCTGGCTCTATACCTCGCCCTATACCGACGGCGATGTTTTCGCGAACATTCCGCCGGTTGAAGTGCCAACGCTGGCTTCTGCGCCCCCGATTGCTGTGTCTGCAACGACACCCACCGCTGCCGCGACGCCGTTACCTACCACGGAGATCCCGCCGCCGGCTCCGACCACGCAAACCCTTCTAGCGACAGCATCACCTACCCCGACGACACAGCCGACCGTGGCACCGGAAGCGGTGGTTGTGGGGCCGGGAACATATAACGATGATAGCCCCGCAATCCAGTATCTTGCTGGCACTTGGGAACCGATGAGTTCGCGCAGCGGCTATGGTGGCGACTATCGCTATACAGCCGACGTCGCCGCCGAGGTCCAGGTTAGCTTTGTCGGCCCGGCAGTTGCTATCCAGTATGTGGCCTTCCGGAATTTCGGTGTCTTCGAGATCTATATTGATGGCATCCTGTGGGGCGAGGTTGACGGATATGCGCCCGACGGTTCATTTGGCCAGGTCGTCTATGTAACTGGCCTTACCCAACAGGTGCATGTATTGACCTTGCGCAATACTGAGCGTCGCAACGATAACAGCAGTGGCAACGTAATGGCGCTTGACGCAGTGCACGTGCTTGAGGCTTCTGCAACTACTCCGTGAGGGTCTGGGTAGTCTCCTCACGGAGTCTCCTCTTTTCAGATCGCGCTCAAGATAGCCGCTCCTGCAGCGGATAGTTGTCTTTGTCATCTGGGACCGTATAATTCGGCTATGCATTGCTGTCTGCGACAAGATGTTGAACTGAGGAGGAATCAAATGCCTGTTGTCAAGCGCTTCATTGTGGTCAATGCGCCCGTCGAGACCGTTGCCGAGTTCGGCATGAATCCTAAATATCGTACCCAGTGGTATGATGGCATGCTGTCCCATACACCGGATGATAGCTATCCGCAGACCGGCTCGACGGCGGAAGTCGTTGTTAAATCGGCCGGGGTCAAGCTAGAGTTGAAGGAGCGTATCCTCGCCTATGAGCCGGGTCATTCGATCCAGATCAAGCTGGATGGTAAGCTCCTCAAGGGGGTCACGGATTGGACCTATGAGCCAGAAGGCGAGTCTGGCGACCAGACCCGGATTACCGCGCATTTCGATTATAAAATGGCGGGCGGTATGCTGGGCGCGCTGGCCAATTCATTGGTAGTCGAGCGTGCGAATACCAAAGGTCTGGAGAACAGCCTGCGCAACTTGAAACGGCTAGCAGAAAGCCAGGCCAGCCAGGAGTGAATCCGCCTGCGTTTGATCGTATCCCTACCGCGGCCGAATCAGATTGAGGGCATGCTGAAGCGTTTGGGGGTCTTGGCCCATCAAGAGGGCGAGTTGACGACCAGCATTTACCAGGAACACGTCTCTGTCATTTTCTAGGTGCGCATTGGCGGCCTGGCGTATTGCCGCTGCTGCCAGCTCCACCGTGCTCGGAACCCCACGGGCATTCAGGATCAGTCGCAAGAAGCTGATGGCGGGGTCCTGGGACGTGAAAAAGGCGATTTCATCAGGCGTGCAGAGCAGGACCGTGTCGAGGCTCATCGGAGGGCGGGGCGGCAGTGTATGGAACACGTCCGGCCCCCAAACATAACCGACGTTCAGCACGTCAATCTCGACGGGTATCATACGATTTTCGCGCTGGTCTCTTACAGCGGAGGGATTAACGTCGCTGGCCAT
>JAADYW010000039.1 GCA_010092845.1 Chloroflexota bacterium | reverse complement strand
GTCATGATGACCGCTGGTGGGCCGTGCCGGTACAAACAACAGGTGCGACACGGCTGCACATCATCGATACGAGCAATGGTCAGAATGCGGTCATCGTCGAAGCGCCCAGCATCTTCCATCCGGAGTTACTGCCCGATCACGACCTCGTGTATCTGAAAAGAATTGAATAAAACTGTAACGCTAGACTTTGCCCCTGGTAGCTTTTTTCGCTGCCACGGGTGAACCTGATGAACTGAGCAACGATGAGCGAGCACGAAACAGCAGGCCGGCTGAGCGTTCCTGTAAGCCAGGCAAGTAACCGAAAACCTGAGGCCGCTAGATTCTATGCCGAACCCGGCCTACGGCTGGGGCTAGGTCTGCGCCCTGTATTGCTACTGGGGCTCCTCGCTGTACTGGGGGGCATGTTCCTGCTCAACCTGACGCTAGGTTCGATAGACATCCCCACCCGCGAGGTGATTGAGGTACTGCTTGGTGGCGAGGCCAGCAAGAAATCGTGGACGAATATTGTCTATAAGTGGCGCTTGCCCAAAGCGATCACCGCCACCCTGGCCGGCGCTGCCCTGGCGACGAGCGGACTTCAAATGCAGACCTTCTTCCGCAACCCCCTGGCCGGTCCCTTCGTGCTCGGGATCAGCTCTGGGGCCAGCCTGGGCGTGGCCTTGATCGTCCTCTCCAGCGGGACAGCCGCCACCGGCACCATGCTGGCCAGTATCGCCCTGGGTAGCAGCCTGAGCATCGCTGCTGCTGCCAGTCTTGGCGCCGGGATCGTGATGGGCGTGGTACTGCTGGTGGCTCAGCGGGTCGAAAGCACAATGACGCTGCTCGTTCTGGGGTTGATGATCGGCTACTTGACCAGTTCGCTGGTCAGCCTGCTGCTCTATTTCAGCATCGCCGAGCAGATCCAGGCCTATATCAACTGGACATTTGGCAGTTTCGCGAGTGTTAGCTGGCAAGAGATGGAGATCTTCGCGCCAGCTATCGCCGGAGGAATGATGCTCGCGCTCGCGATATCCAAACCACTCAACGCGCTTCTTCTCGGCGAGACCTACGCACGGAGCATGGGGCTGAACGTGAACCGCACCCGCCTGGCCATCATCGCTTCGACGGCGATCCTGGCAGGAACAGTGACCGCTTTCTGCGGCCCGATTGCCTTTATTGGTATCGCCGTCCCCCATCTCAGCCGTATGCTATTTGGCACATCCGATCACCGTCTGCTCATCCCGGCCACCGCCATCCTGGGTGGAATCGTTGCGCTGACAGCGCTGCTTATCGCTGGAATGCCCGGCAGTGGGCTCGTCTTGCCGCTCAATGCGGTCACCGCGTTGATTGGTGCACCAGTCGTGATGTGGGTAGTCTTGCGTCGCGGTAACCTGCACAAGGGGTTGGCCAGATGACGACACCGACCAATCTGCCCCTCCAAACCAATCGCCTGAGCATTGGTTATGCTCCCTGGCACCGGACGGCAGTCGTTATCGCAGATGAGCTCGATTTGACGCTACAGCCGGGCGAGATGGTATGCCTTCTGGGCCCCAATGGGGCCGGCAAATCAACACTAATCCGTACCCTGGCGGGTATGCAGCAACCACTGGGGGGTCGTGTCGACTTACGCGGTCAGAATATGTCCCGCTTGTCAGCACACCAGATTGCCCAGCATGTCAGCGTCGTCCTCACCACACGCATCGACACCGCGTTACTGTCTGGCTATGAGCTCGTGGCTCTGGGGCGGCACCCCTATACTGATTGGATGGGCCGCCTACGCCGTCAGGACGCGGCGGTGGTGCACTGGGCGATCGACGCAGTGGGCGCGACAGAATTGGCCACGCGCCAGGTCGCTGAGCTGAGCGACGGCGAACGCCAGAAATTCATGATCGCGCGTGCGCTGGCCCAGGAACCGGCGATCATGCTTCTGGATGAACCAACAGCTTTTCTCGATCTCCCCCGCCGCGTCGAGATTATGTATCTCCTACGCCGTTTAGCCCATGAAACCGGCAAGGCGATCCTGATCTCGACGCATGATCTGGACCTTGCTCTACGCACTGCCGACCGTCTGTGGCTGTTGCCTGGAGATGGCGTACTGCGTAGCGGAACGCCTGAAGATCTCATCCTGGATGGGAGCTTTGAGGTCGCTTTTCAGAGTGAAGGGGTACGCTTCGATCGGGCCACCGGGTCTTTCCGTTTACGCAGCGAGAACCCCCAGCAAGTAAACGTCATCGGCGAAGGGGTTCAGGCTTTCTGGACACGCCGGGCACTGGAGCGTCACGGTTATGCCATTGCCGCCACCCCGACCGCTGGCCTGGCCAGCATCACCATTCTGCCAGATGAGGACGGCGCATGGCAACTAGATATCAACGGAGAGCGCAGCTATCATCGTTCGATCGAAGACCTGACCGCAACCCTGGATGCGCTCATACCGGTAGCTGCATCGTCAAACCGGTAGGAAAACCTCAAAGGGTAAAATGTGCCTCATCCCCGGGCTGCAACACGTTGCTAGCGGCGCCAACCTGCACCGTTATTGCCTCGCGATTGCCCACCACGGATTCGACCGCCACGCTTGTACGCGTTATCGTGAGTGTTAACAGATTCGAGCGATAGTACACGCGGAAACCCAGGCTGGTCCAGCTCGTGGGCAGCGCTGGTTGAAGAATCAAGCAATCCTGCTCTACTTTTAGGCCAGCAAAGCCCTGGACGATGATCTGCCAGGTTGCCCCACAGGCCGCGGTATGGATACCACCCAGGAAACTGCCCCCGCTCATCACTTTTTTGCTGGTAGCATAGAGGTCAATGGTCGCTGACTCGCGAAAATAGGCGTAGGCGCGATCATTGTAACCGGCCTTTGCCGCCACGAGAGCGTGCACCGAGGGACTCAACGAGGACCCATGTTCAGTGCGCACTTCGTAATAATCAAAATTAGCCTGGATGACCTCATATGGAAAATCGTCATGCAGGGCCAGTAATTGAACCACGTCACCCTGCTTGATCACCTGGGTTTCGACGGCGATCCCAATCGGCCAGCCCCAATACTCTTCCGGATGTTTCAAGCGCTGGCGGATCACATCGGGGCGGGTGTCTTCAAGCTGGAAATAGCCATCAAACTGCTCGATCAAATGCGTCTCTTCATCGGGCTGGGGCAGATAGATACGGTCGACAATATCCTGCCAATCGCCAACAGCCTCTTCCCCCAGCTCAAGACGGGCCATTAACGCACGGAGTTGGTCTGGCGCGTGCGCCTGCAGCATCTGGTGGCATTCGAGGGCAACGGACAGCGCCAATCGCGCCTGGTAATTGGTGAAGGCGTTGTTATCAACCCCCTCATGGTACTCATCGGGACCAATAACACGGAGAAGCTCGTAGCGGTTCTTATCCTTCTTGAGGTGAATTCGAGAAACGATGAAGCGGGCCACCTCAAAAGCGATCTCAGCTCCGTATTGGACAATGAAGTCCTGGTCGCCAGTAGCCTGGTAGTATTGCCAGATGGCGTACACGATATCCGGCGAGATATGGATCTGCCAGCTATTGAAATGATTGTGGAGTTTGCGCCCGGAAAGGACATCGATGAAGAAATAGTCAGGGAACAGCTCCTTGCCAGTCTTGCCGCTGGTCCAGGCATAGTATGCCCCTTGATAGCCGAGGCGGCGTGCTTTGGCGCGCGCGCCGTCAAGCGTATCATAGCGATAGGCAAGAATATTGCGGGCCACCGCTGGCCAGGTATAGATGAACATCGGGAGATTGAAGATCTCCTGGTCCCAGAAAGCGGCCCCCTGATAGACCTGGCAGGATAGCCCGCGTGCGCCAATTGGCAAGCGTGCATGGGTTGGTGTGTGGATAATGTTATGGTATAGATTGAAACGCGTGATGACCTGATCCTCCAGGTTCCCCTCGATCTGGATGTCAACATCGCGCCAGATGGTATCCCAGCGTTTCTGGTGTTTGACTTCCAATGCTTCATAGCCACCAGCAACAGCTTGCAACACCCCATCAACAGCGGTATCGAAGGGATCATCCACATCATTGCTGGTATAGATACCCACCAGTTTCTGGATTTCGATCAACTGGCCGGCCGCCACATCAAACACGATCCGGCGCAGAATCCGGCGATCTTCACGGACGATATCGTTCTCTACAGGTTCGCTACCCGTGATATGCAGCCCTTCGACAACGTCTATTTTTATACCGAACTCGACGGTTGTGGTTTCGATGGCAATCGTTCCCTCAGTCTCGATGAGGTGATAGTCCTGCAAGTGCTCGCCGTTGAGGCTCCACACCCGGCCATCAATGCCGGTTATCAGAACGAGTTGGGTATCTTTGTCCGCCTCAAACCGGTAGCGCATTGCGATGAGGTGATGATTATCCAGGCTCGCAAAGCGTTCGGTCCTCAGGGCAACCGCCACCCCTTGACTGGACTGCCAGTGCATCGTCCGGTGATACCGCCCATAGCGCAAATCAAGCCCACGCTGGTAACCTGAGATCTGGTCCTCCGTGGCAGTCAACAGATCATCATCAACAAAAAGCTGGGTGAAAAGTGCATTGGGTACGTTGCAAAGCTCGCGCAGGCGGCCACCCTCTGCCCGATCATAAGTATCCGTCACAATACAGGCAACGAACTGGTCGGCTTCCCACTCAGCAAAAGTTCCCCGGTAACCCAGATAACCGTTGCCGATCATCAAGTTGCTCCCTGTAGCCACTATTTGCTGTGGATCAAAGCCAGTTTCGATGATCTCCCAGCCAGTCGTGGTCTGAAGATTATTTCGTAGCTCCATTCATTACCTACTATCTCATCACTTGCAAGAAAGTTTCCCCATATCCCACATCCTACCCAAAAGGTGGCGATTCTGCATATGTTTCTGGCAAACTAGGCTGACTGATGGCTTCAGACGAACAATTGAAGGGACACATTGATGACGACTCTAGAGAAGTCCAGCCTGGAAGTGCTGCGAGAGGCTCTTGAGGTGCTGGATAGCGGCTTCAACGCGCTGCCAGATCACAGCCCACTTCCTGATCTGGGCGCCTTGCGCGAGGTTTTGCTCGCCACAGCGGAACGTTTGCAGGACAACTACCCCTATCAGCACCCCCTCTATGCTGGACAAATGTTGAAGCCACCGCATCCGATCGCTCGACTGGCATATATGCTGGCCATGTGGATTAATCCCAATAACCATGCCCTGGATGGCGGGCGGGCCAGCTCGGCGATGGAGAAAGAGGCCGTCGCGCAGATCGCGGCGATGTTTGGGTGGCAGACACACCTGGGGCACCTGTGCGGTGGCGGCACGATCGCCAATCTGGAAGGTTTGTGGGTCGCCAGTCGTCTGCACCCTGGCCAGAAAATCGTTGCCTCGGCTCAGGCCCACTACACCCATAGTCGTCTGTGTGGCGTCCTCGGGATCCCGTTTGAGACGGTGGCGACAGATCAACGTGCACGTATGGATATTGCCGCCCTGGAAAAACTGCTCGAAAGCGGGGAGATTGGCACCGTTGTGGTGACACTCGGCACCACCGCCACCGGCTCAGTGGACCCATTGCCTGCAGTCCTTTCTCTGCGTGAGCGTTACGGCTTCCGCATTCACGTGGACACAGCCTATGGTGGCTATTTCACACTCGTTGACAATCTAGACGCGCCAGCCAGGGCCGCTTTTGACCAGATCCACCAGGCCGATTCCATTGCGATTGATCCGCACAAACATGGCTTGCAACCTTATGGTTGCGGGTGCATCCTGTTCAAAGACCCGGCTATCGGCACTCTCTACCAACACGACTCGCCCTATACCTATTTCACCTCCGATGAATTGCACCTGGGTGAGATCACCCTTGAATGCTCACGGGCAGGCGCAGCCGCCGTCGGTTTATGGGCAACCCAGCGCCTATTGCCATTGGAAGGTGGTGGCGTATTCGCGGGGGAACTATCCCAGGCACGTGATGCAGCCCGCGCCCTGCATCAACGGCTCGCCAATGACAGCCGCTTCCTAGCGCCGTTTGCCCCCGAGCTGGACATCGTCGTCTGGGCTATCGACGGGGAGAATGCTAGCCAGGCTTCGCAGCGCGCCCATGCGGTGTTCGATGCGTGTGCTGCCCAGCACCTGCATCTAGCGCTGGTCAAACTTCCGGCAAGCCTGTTACCGGATACGGCCATCGAGTGGGACCAGGAAACGATAACCTGCCTCCGTTCCTGCTTGATGAAACCCGAGCATCTGGCATGGCTTGATCCCATCTGGACCATTCTCGATCAGGCAACGGCAAGCGTGTACTCAACAAGCTGAGGCCGAGCATGGGCAGGCAGCACCTGGTTGCCTGCCCATGCCCCGGAGCTATTCTTCGCCCAGGCGCAGCACCTGATTGACGCTCATTCGGCGAAGCCAGATACTTGTGGCGGCCAACAGGCCAAGCAGAGCCGCCGTCAGAATTAGGATCACGATGCTAAAGGCACCCACGGGAAGCTGAAGACCGATATTGCCCGGTAACCCCATAAGGGGCAACATCAGGAAAGCCAGGCAAATACCCAGCACACCACCAATCAACACGCCCGGGACAATGAGGACCACCTGCTCAATGAAGAGCAGGCGCCAGATGTGGTTGATATTCCAACCGAGGGCACGCAAAACACCGAAAGTAAAGGATCGCTGGCTAGCAGTCAGGAAGATGTAAAAGGCAAAATTCGCCAGGCAGAGCGCAACACTCACCCAGAATGCAGCGAACAGCATACCCCCCATCGTGTTGGCGCGGGGCTCATAGAGGATTTCCCGGTAACGCGTTGAGGCGAAGATTGTCTCCTCAACGCCATCAATCGCGGCGAAAGCTTCACGTTGCGCCGCGGAGGGTTCTTGCGAATCCAGAGCCAACCAGACACGGTTGGCATTCAGCACACGGTTTTCGACCTTGAACACCTGATTAAACAACCAGAGTGTTGACTGATAGGGCATAACCACGAAGACACCGCCCGGGGGATCCACCAATGAAGGGAACTCATCGACGATCCCAGCAACTCGGATGCGTATATAGGCGTTTCCGCTGGTACCCAGGTTGATTGAGATCGTTCGCTCCTGGCCCTCTACCATAGGTGGCATCGTCGTGTTGGCGATCTCACCGAACTCGGCCCGGAAAAGCCGCGCAAACGCGGGTGAGATCACCACGGGCAGAGGCTCGAGGAGTTCGGTGTTCACGATCAGGCTGGGTTCCGTCGGTGTCGCCTCAACATTCAATACTGGCCGTTCCCGAAGATAGTCAATGCGGAGGACGCTTTCACCCTGGAAGTCGGTCTGCGCTATCTCAGCACCTTCGGGAGGCCTGAAGAAGCGTCCCTCAAGGTTCCAGGGGCCAACATACGGTTGCTGGGCGATGGCTGCCTGCCAGTCGGCGGTGGTCAATTCCAGGTCAGTCACAGTGCCTGCGGCATCGATTGCCCGCCACTGGTCGAGATATAGGGTATGGCGTAGCAGTGTGCGCTCCCCCATCTGCGTCACGATGCCGATACGCCACAGACGTAAGGGCGGGTACTGCGTTTGAGGCAAATCTCCCTGCAACGTGATCCATTGGGAGGGCGCCACATCATCTGATTCCGGTGTTAACTCAAATCTGTGCATGAAACCACGCTGGTCATGGAGGTAGACCTTGATCGCTGGTGTTACCTCGTCCGGATGACGCTCATCAGCCGCTGGCTCGGACCAAACATCAACCTCAAGGAGCTGCGCATCGGCCGGCAGGGCGACACCAACCGGCTTAATATCCGCCAATTCGTCCACGGCAGGCACAGCCTCCGGGAAAAGAGACCGAAATTCCTGCGGATCGATAGCAAGAATATGGATGTTTGAGTCCGACGTCACTTGATTCGCCTGACGCATCAGGTATAATGCTTCGGCAGAACCCTGCACACCGTCAACCTCGTTCCACTCTGCCGCCGCCAGGTCTGCCTGCTGGGGATCAAGCTCAAGTTGGGCTTGGCCTCCGGTCTCCCGGATCGCTACCTGCTGCGCACCATCTTCTTGAGTCCGTTGCAAGCCCACACTGGCAATGCCGATGGCCAATGTTCCGATCAGCAGCAATACAAATTGACCGTAATGGCCTGTATTACGCTCTACATTCCAGACCGCCATCGGAAAGCTAAGCGCACGCACGCGACGGCTGGCAAATTCCAGCCCGCGCATCAACCAGGGAAAAAGGCGCAGCCAAAGCAGTGTGCCGCCGATTAAGAGCAACGCCGGAGTCACAAGATTGAAAGCGTCACTTAGCTGGCTCCCAGCAGCCCCGCTCCCCGCGACACGATCGACAAAATCAGATGGTGACGTCAGCAGCTCTCCAGGTAGCGCGAGTGGGTCTCCACCTGCCGACCAGTACAGCCGCAACGTGAATAGCGCTCCCAACAACAGCAGGACGATATCTAGATAACGGCGCGCCCACAAGGGATGGCTAACGGGACGCGACATCGCATGCTTATGCTGCAGAATATCCCCGTTACCCAAACGAATTACCGGATAAACCATTACCCCCACGCTCAATAGCGCCGCAGCCACACTCAGATAGTAGGAGCTTGTTGGAAGTGCGATCTCGCTTACCGTAGCGAGATGGTCATCAGCATAGGCAAAGGGGCCAATTGCGCCGACCAAGGCAAGCATGCCGCGTGCGAAGACGACACCAGCCGCGGCCGCGATTGCAGCCAGGAAGGCCGATGGCACCAATTGCAGGAGGAATAGTTGGCGCATGCCACCACCCCGTGAGCGCAGCATTGCCCACTCCGACAGTTGGCTTTCAACGGCAAATCGGGCCATTGTCACCAGATTGTAGAGCATAAGCACCAGAAGCACAGCTGATAGAAAGACGATAAAACTTTCAGAGTCGGCGACGCGGATTTGATGACGCTCAAGAGCCTTGAGCAAGTGCCCGGTGACAAAGATCGATTCCATCTGGTTTGCCTGCAAACTACCGACAGCTTGATTAAAGCGCGCGTATGTCGCTTGCGTCTCATCACTTGAGATCATGGTTGTATCGATATCGTGATACCAGACATAATTGGTCCCCTCAGTAACAACCCAGGCCCAATCCGCATATGTCTGGGGATGAACTGCCAATCCCCAATCGAAGCGCGGCGGCCCAAACTCCCGCAAGAGGACACCACCGTTGACAAACAGCCTATTCCCATCCCAATAGGCGTGTTCGGGGTCAGAGAGGGCCACAATGCCAACAATCTCGGCATCCGCACTGCCCCCGATACCGTTGAGGCGATAGAGATCTCCTACCCTCAGGCCGGTTTCTTCGGCCACCACCGTCGTTATGATTGCTTCCATAGGAGGGATCTCGGCGCCTTCAACTTCATCAGGCGAAGGTGACGGATCTGGCAGGCGCCCTTCGACCAGCGCGAATTGCTGGTGCAACGGGGAATCGGCGGCATAAAATTGCTCATCGAGGGCCATGATCTGATTGCAGTGGTCGGCCTCGTAGTTGCAGGGGACTGGATTCGTCTCATCTGTTTGCCGAAAAAGGCTGCGCTCATAGCGCGATTCTACTTCAATCAGGCCACCAATCTGCCGGTCCAGATCTTGCTCAGCATCCTCGCCAAAGGGTATGGGGCTAACCAGTACAAACTTGTCACTATCGTCAATAGTGTCAAACAGGAATTGGAGCAAAATCTCATTGGTATAGCGCAGATACAGTGGACCTAGCGCAAAGAAGCTCGTCACCAGGCACATCGCAAATAACAAAACCAGCATCAGGCGCCACTGCTGTAGTGTACGCTTAACGATATAGCGAAACTGCATCGTGTTTTCCTTCCATTGATAGCAGATTCAAACCATTCCGCGTGGGAACGTCAGGGCTCCAGCGACAACGCGATCTGAGCCAGGTTCTCCAGCTGCAAGCCCTCGCCATTGATTACCAGAATCTCAAATTGCATGCCGTCCTGAACCCATCCCAGAAGCTGGAAATGCTGTCCTTGCCGACAGAATCCATCATAAGGAGCAAATGTCTGTGCGTCGGACATCCACTGACCCGCCACATAGCGTGCGGGCACATCGCCGAGAGAGATGTACTGGGAACTGGCATTGGGGGGCAACGGACAGCCAGAGATGACCGGCACGTTCTCCCCAGGAAGAATCTCCTTCTGGAGGATCAGCAGAATAGGCGAGCCCGAGGCATGTGAAATCTCAGTGTTCCAATCGTGGGGGGCGTTGTACCATGAGTAGAGCGCTGCCTCACGGCTGTAGAGTTGCCATACCGCATCAAGCTCGGCATCATAATTGACCAGATTGAACTGCAACGGCCAGGGTATAACCCGATAGTGCGCTGGTTGATAAACTGGCATTCCTGTCTGATATACGACCTGCTCGATATTGTAGGCCGCGCGCCAATCGACGGTTGCCCCCCGTGTGGGGTGGTTTGAATCGCGGATCGGGGCTTCCTCGGACAGGCGTGTGTCGAAATCGGGCGTCGGGAAGGCTAACGAATTGGCAATCGCGACCAATTGATCCCAGCTATAGCAGGGCCGTTCGGCGAGAGGCTTGCCGCCGCCACAACCATTGAAGATCGCGATTTCGCGTTGCCGGCCGTTTTCCTCCCAGCGCACCCACTGGAACAGGGTTGTATCACCGACCACGTCCGGATCGATGTACCGGTAAGGACGGATCGAGCCGATGGTAGGCGGGCGCGGTTCCCATATTCCTTCCGCATAGTAGGCGGGGCTACCGTTCACCGTAACCGCTTGATAGTCGATCTCAGCGACCTCAGGACGCTCAAAAACAAGGTCATCAGGCGCCGCTTCGGTGATGAAGGCGTACCAGTCATCCTGCTGGTACTCAAAGACCACCGCCTCGCGGACATCATAGAAGGTACCAGTGAGGAACCAGCGATGGAATAGGTCTGGCAGGCCGGTTGGCAGTCCGATCAAATCTGCCAGCAAGATGGGCTGTTTCCTGGCAACAGCCTCTGCGAAAGCCTGAATATCCAGGACGCCCTGTTTCCAGTTAGACCGGACACCATAGACCATCTCATCTTGTTGCCAGACCACTTGCTGCCAGGCCGGATCATTGACCCAGACGCTCTCATAGTCCATAACGACCACTGAATCGGGTGGCGCCTCATCCAGCGAGGCTTCCGTTGGGTCGCCAGAAGTTTCCAGAACTTCCCAGGAGGTCGACTGAATCAGATAATCGCCCGCCACATAGGCCCCAACATAGTCGCCGACATTCACGTCCTCAATCACAGCGCTGGCGCCAATTGTCGGTGGCGTGTAGTACTCTGCCGGCGTCTGGCTGAAAACAATCGAGACGGCGCCATTCGGGCTGCGGTTCGCCGGTAGAACATATTCAATCGCGATCCGCTGTGAGTCGGCATCGAGCTGGTAGCCACGCACATACAGTCCTGAAGTCTCAGGAACATAGACCTCGTAATCGACCTGAGCCTGGATCCCCTCAAGCGATAGTTCCGCCCAGACATCCTCCGCTGGACTCTGGCGATAGAGCGGAAGGTCGCGAAAACTATTCTGGACCTGTCCGCTGCGTGCATCGTCTGCATCTTGCTCGTAGAAGCGAGGGATTCCCTGGGCCAGTAGCGGAAGCGTGGTCGCTACACCGATCAAAGCAAAGAGCACCACAGCAACCATTGCCACCGTCTGATAGCGGCGGCGTGTCATCAGGCCAGCGAGGGCCCAAGCCAGCCCCCGGAATCGCCTTCGACCAGGGGAAGCTTTGTGCATCTTTTCGACCTCCACGTGTTGTCCTGCGGCATGGCGGGCCATTACTCTGGCCAAGAGTCTCTTCTCAAAAGAGCGATCGGCAACCGGCTGTAGGCTTTCCAGGTAGGCCTCAAATACAGCCAGGTGTTCATCGTCTGATATGGGTTCCTGTTCCTCAGGCTGATCTGGAAACATACTCATCGATTCTGCTCGCTTTCTGGCGCAAACCGCTGGTACAGTTGTTTAAGTCCCCGGCTGATATGGGACGCCACAGTGCGTTCATCCAGGCCCAGCACCTGAGCAATCTCTTGATTACGCAAACCGGCAAAATAACGCAACGTGATTACCTCCTGACGGCGCGGTGGTAATGTGTCCACCAGCCGAACAAGCTCCAGAAATCGTTCCTTCCGCATGATGGTTTGATCTGGCAGTAGATCATTGCCCTTGATTTCGGGGAGAGAGTCCAGAGAGGCGAGAGGCTGGCGCGCCTGCTGGCGCCGAAATCGACTCACTACATGGAATGCTATCTTGAAGATCCAGGCGGAGAAAGTATTCTCTCCCCGGTACTCGAAATCGTGGATCCGCTCCGTAACAACGAGAAATATCTCGGAAACGAGATCCTCAGTATCCTGGCGATGCTGAACACGGTAAGCAACATAGGCGTAGACTTTCGGGAAATAGTGGTTGTAGAGATCCCGAAAAGCTTCGGCTTCATACGCTGCGCGTGCTACAAGATCGTGCTCTCGGTATGGGTCCAGACGTTCTCGCAAAATAGTGCCCCGTAGAAGATGCAATATCACTGCTATGCTATGTATAATGACGATTGTGGAGCCAATACTGCATGCTGTTTATTGCTTTACCCGTCAGCACAAGAGAAGTTCATCACTAAAGATCACAATGCGTTATAATTGAGGTCACAATAATCGCGGCAAGCGTTCCAATCCGTATTTCAATCGAGACGATCGTTTGCGAGACAACTAAAGACAGGGAACAACTTGAACAGCAGCAAGGCCTTAACTTGATTTGCTGAAGGTTGATGTAGCTCTATAAGGCGTGTCCCAAATGATGCCTGCCCCCAAGACCAGAAATACTGCGCTGATACATATGCCACAGAATCTGGCCCACCCAGTAGCATGCTGCCTCATCCCCAAAATAACGCCATGTCCAGCATCTCGCATATGCTTCGACTGGCGACCAGCAGCTATGGCTGCAACCGCCGTATATTCATTTCGGGGAAGGATCTCGTAAAATGCCGACGCTCAGAGTATTGCTTGTAGAGGATTCCGAAGACGATGCGTTGTTGCTGATTCGCTTGTTGAAGCAAAGCCAGTATGAGATCACCGTTGAGCGTGTCGAGACCGCGGATGAAATGAAAGCATGTTTGGACAACGCAACCTGGGAAATCATCATCGCGGATTACTCCTTACCTAGCTTCAGCGGTATGGAAGCCCTCGGAATAGCCAAACGCTATGACCCTGATATCCCGTTCATTGTTGTCTCAGGAACAATCGGCGAGGACATCGCTGTCTCGGCGATGAAAGCGGGCGCTCAAGACTATCTGATGAAGGACAATCTGACACGGCTGCTACCGACTATTGAACGTGAGCTGGAAGAGGCCGAGGTACGTCGCAATAAGAAGCAGACCGAAGCCGCGCTCCACCATAGCGAAGAGCAGTACCGCCGAATCGTAGAGACTGCCCGCGAGGGGATCTGGATCATCAAACAGGATCAGACGACAGCCTTCGTCAACCGAAAAATGGCTCAGATGCTTGGTTATACGGTCGAAGAAATCAACGGAATTTCGATTTTTGCGTTCATCAGCGAGGCCGATCAGCCGACAGTCACTGAGCGTTTGCAGCAACCAATCCGCGATAATGCAAGCAATGGTGCTGATCAGCTCGAGGTTCGCCTGCAGTGCAAAGATGGCTCGTATATCTGGACCATCATGAGCCTTACCCCCCACCTGGGTCCCGATGGCACCTACCAAGGGGCGCTCGTGATGTTGACTGACATCACGCAACGCAAACAAACCGAAACTGCCCTTGCCTGGGAATTAGAGGTCAATGCCGCCCTGGCACAACTGTCTCAGAACCTGATCCAGAAAGTGTCCCTAGACGACATCTCAATGCTGGTGCTTGAGCAGGCCCTGCGTTTAACCGGCGCTGAATTCGGTTATGTGGGCTATATCCAGCCTGAGACGGGATTTCTTGTGTGCCCGACCATGACACGGGACATATGGGCAAGCTGTGAAGTTCCCAACAAGGATAACATCTTCGAAGCGTTCGGTGGATTGTGGGGATGGGTTTTGGAAAACCAGGAGCCTCTCCTCACAAACAGCCTCACAGATGATGAGCGCTCTACCGGTACGCCGCAAGGCCATATCCCGATCCGGAACTTTCTATCAGCACCAGCAATTATGGGGGCCAATCTTGTTGGGCAAATCGCGCTAGCCAACAACCCCCAGGGCTTCAGGGACCTTGATCTAGATCTGGTTAAGCGGCTGGCGGCGCTTTATGCCCTGGCCGTCGAACACAAACGGGCTGAGGCGACGCGAATCCGCCTGGCGGGCATCGTTGAATCAACCGATGACGCGATTATCGGCAAGTCACTGGAAGGCATCATCACGAGTTGGAATGCCGGTGCTGAGCAAATGTATGGCCACCAGGCAGCGGAGGTTGTGGGAAAACACATCTCAATCCTCTCGCCGCCCGGTTTTGAGGATGAAATCGATGCGATCCTGGACTTCATCCAGTCCGGGCAGGCAATTACACGCTACGAGACGACACGCGCCCGAAAGGACGGCACGATTATCCAGGTAGCGTTAACGATCTCGCCAGTCAGAGCCGCGGACGGCACTATCTCTGGGGTGTCGACAATCTCGCGGGATATCACCGAACGTAAAGCCATGGAGAACGAACGCGTGGAAAAAGAGAAGCTGCGCGTCGCGTTGGAGAAGGAGAAAGAGCTAAGCGAGCTAAAGAGCCGGTTTATGTCGATTATCTCGCATGAATTCAGGACTCCGCTGGCAGTGATTGGAACCACCAGTGAGCTCCTCATTCACTATTGGGACAAACTAAGCCCCGCGGACCGTGAGAAGGAATACAGCAAGATTCAGGCCCAGATCGACCATCTCGGTAAACTCCTTGATGATGTCTCGACAGTTACCAAAGCCAATACTGGCTATCTGCAGTTCAACCCCAAACCCGTCGATATCAGGACATACTTCCAGCGATTGGTTGAACAGACACGGGCAACCATCGGCTCACGGCATCAGTTCAGGCTCGATGTAGCGGATCCCTTGGGTGATGTTATCG
>JAADYW010000236.1 GCA_010092845.1 Chloroflexota bacterium | reverse complement strand
TGCCTCCTGGCGGCGGATCTCCTGCGCAAATATGCGGCGCAAGATCGCGATGCTGGCGGCATAAGTCGAATCGACGCCATGATAACCAAGGCTGCCCGCCCCCAGATTGTGTCCCCGACTGTAGGGGGTGTCACTCGCATAGTGAATCAAGCCAACCTCAAATGGGGCAGGATACAAATTGATGATCTCGTTATAGGGATGTCGTACCGGACGGATCATCTCATAGACGGCGGAGAGATACGGACCGGCCTCCATCTCGATAATGGTATAGCCTTCACGATAGAAAACATCCATATAGGTGCGGTTTTGCAGGAAAGTGCCCCGCGCAGCAATCGCTTTCTGGTTGTCCAGAAGGGTTCCGTAGACCAGATAGGGCGAGATATCGGAGGCACGGAAACAATTGTCAAATAGGTACGAGTTATCAGAATGCTCATCGTGCACGACATTCGACAGCATGACATCCCCAATGCGGCCGTTGAGAGTCGCGGCCTTACCCATCACATAGATGCCAAGCATCCGATCACAGCCTTCGGCTACACGGGTAAGCAGCTCGAAAGCGGCTAGCCCCAGTGGATAGTCGATATTCACGATCAATGCATCTGACGCCGCTAACTGCGCGACATCCAGTCCTTGCGTGACCCGCGCGTCCAAACGAGCAGGATCAATCTGGTCGAGGCAGAAAACCTGGGCCTCGACATCGAAACCGTGGACCGCAAAGACACGTGTCATCCCGATTTCCTGCTCCGCGCGATACATGCGTTGGATAGATTCGGGATGAGCCGTGTTGTACTTTTTGAGCAAGTAATAGAAAAAATTCTGGCGATTAGCAACGCTGCCCGGGGTGGTTTCGGCCTGAAGCGTCTGCCACTCCGCCTGAAGATCTTTGTTCTTGGTCTGATGCATGAAGGACAACATGTCCTCACGGACCGCCGTAGTATAGCCAGAAGTGAGATTGGCGATCGCGTGACTGTTGCTCGAGACAAAATAGACGGGTCTTTCCTGAATCATCGTGCCACAGCTATCAGCCGTTCGGCTGAGATTAGCCCACCAGCGGCTAGCGGCCTTACGGTAATTCGTCTGAGAACCGGCCAGAAGTTGAAGTGACAGATCAAGCGGATGGGCAGCAATTGCCTCAAAGTAGGTCAGATCATGCTGCTGCCATGCTCGCTGGAGCCGCGAAAACTCGGCAACATCAATTCCCAGCTCGCGCGCCAGACCGATAAGCGTATTGGCATCAATACTGCCCTGCTCAATTGCCGTACTGAGATATCGTTGTGCGGCCGGGCTTGCGTGGAAGATGCTGTGGACCTTGTTCCACTCGATCTGTAGAGCGGTCAATATTGGGATAATATCATCGATATCCGAGCGGCTAGCGATCATCACCGCCAGTGTCGAATCCCCGTCAAAATGGGTGCGCCGCCGCCGGGCGATCGCATGTACCCGTTCCCAACGCTCAACATTCTCATAGCCCGCGCGCGGAAAATCCTTCTCAATCTGGCCCAGAACGACCAGCCTAACCTGTGTTATCTCTACCGGAAGACGCAAGGTCGCGTATACAAGGGCAGAAATATCGACCTGTGAATCACGTGCATGAATATGCAGCGATGAATCGACGGTTTTGTGCGATTCAACCAGCGCCTGTATCTTGATAGCGTCGGTTGTGCGCAGCAAGGAATAGTACGTCCGCATGTAGAGTTCGATTTCTTCGGTGCCGGTATCGGGTACGGTGCGAATCATGACTACTCGTTGGTTTCTCCGTCGCTACTCATGATCTGGTTGACATCGAACTCGCGACCATAGGCCATCAAGCTGGTGAGCACAACGCGGGCCAGCCGAAAGAAGTCGGACAATTGGTCGATACGGTCAATGTAGTGTTGGGCGAGGGCTTGTTGCTCGGTATCCATTTTGGGCATGGTTTCGCGCAGACGACCGATATTCTTCTCGAGTACATCGAGCGCACGATCGATATCGCGCAATTCGCGGCTTCCCAGGACATTGGTCAGCGCTTTCCAGAGGTCGCTCTCGGCCTCGTAGAACTTCTTGCGGCTATCGCGAACCCAGACCTCGTGCACAATCCCCATGTGTTCGAGGGTCCGCATGTTCATACTGATACTGGCTTTACTCTTGCCAAGTTGCGTCACGAGATCATCAAGGCTCATGGGATCAGGGCTGAGTAACAGCGCACCATAGAGCTGCCCCATCACCTTGTTATAGCCAAAATAATCGGCAAGCTGGCCGAGACCCTCCATCATACTGTCATTTACGGCCTGGAGGGTATGTTGGAGGTTGCCCTCAGGGTGCTCATTTTCGGCCATTCAGTCCATCCTTCATCAGCTTATCGATTGTCAAACGCGCGGCCGCAACTGGCTAGCCCACTGTGTTTCGATTGTATCCGAAAACAGGACCCGTTCCCAATTAGACGGCCTGGCAACAGCCACAATCTAGCAGTTGCTCTGGGCCTTGTTGAGACCGCTTCACAACTTCAGGATCAGTAACGGGTGCCTGGTAGCCTTCTGTCCCGCGCTCAAGGCCAGCCCCCAACGCCATATCATCCAGCAACGGGGCAAGATTCTCGCCCGGGCAGCGCGTTTCCGGATTGAATTCCCGATGCCCTGCCAGGTGACTAAGCTCCAGCCGGAGGGCGAGCCAGTTTACGAGTGATTGTGTTGCCTCGAGCTGCTCCGCTGAAGGCGTGTCCATCTCAAAATTCCCCAGGAGACAGACACCCAGACTGCCTGTATTGTAGCCCGCCGTATGGGTCCCTCGGAGGCGCATCAGACGGCCTTCATAAACCGTTCCGGATGCACCTACACAGAAGTGATAGGCGATATCGGACCAGCCCCGCTCATCGAGATGCATATCCTGCACCGCGTGCATGGTTGTCAGGTCATCTACCTCATAAATCACAGAGTGATGAATAACGACCGTCCGGTACACATCCCGCAAATCGCTTTCGTATTCCTGCCGTCCCTCGGGATTATCGTCGCTGAACAAGCCACTTTCGTTTTCAGCCGCTAGATTGGGCGCACGCGCGCCCCACTCCTGGCGGCTTATGATCGCGGGCCGGTCAATAGCCTTGAACGTTGCCGCGCGGGATGTTGGTGCAATGGTACCAACTGCGGGCGTGGCAGCTTCATCGCGGCGATCGTGTACCAGAAACAAATATGCCGCGGCGGCGGTAGCGCTGCACGCTGCTACCGCTGAAACACTGGTCAGTCCGATGAGCGCCAGGAAATGGCGCCGCGAAATGGCCTGTTGATCGAGGTGGCGATAGGAGTGCGGATAGGCTGGTTTCATGTTGACTATTATACCTTAAGGTATCCTGCGAACTGAAGCACCGTGTGATCCCAGTAAGTTGTCGGAGCACTGGGAGTGAGATAGACTCCGGTTTGTACGATTTGCCTAAACTATTAGCAATGGCTTTATTGGGCCTAATCAAACCAGGAGTATACCTAGAGATCATGACCGATTACCGTGTTGAGCACGACTCATTAGGCGATTTACAGGTTCCCGCGGATGCGCTATGGGGTGCGCAGACGCAACGCGCTGTTTTGAACTTCCCGGTATCAGGGATGCGCCCCTATCCAGCGTTTATCTGGGCCCAGGCGATCATCAAGCGTGCCGCTGCCGAGGTCAATCATGAGTTAGGGCTGTTTGGGGACAAGCAAGCTGGCGACAAAACCATAACAGGTGAGGAAATCGCCAGAGCGGTCATGGCGGCAGCCGATGAAGTTGTCGCTGGCAAATGGAATGAACACTTCGTCGTGGATCCCTTCCAGGCTGGAGCCGGCACCAGCCACAATATGAACACCAACGAAGTCATCGCCAACCGTGCTAACCAGATCCTGGGCTTCGCCGTTGACGACAAAAACAAACCAGTCCACCCCAACGACCACGTCAACATGGCCCAGTCGACGAATGACACGATTCCCACTGCTATCCGGCTGGGCTGTCTGTGGCGTCTTGACGAAATGGTCACCGTGCTCAAGGAGCTACAGAAGGGTCTTGAAGACAACGCCAAGTCGTTCGATTCAATTGTGAAGAGCGGACGCACTCATCTTCAGGATGCCGTTCCCGTGCGCCTGGGCCAGGAGTTCAGTGGCTATGCGAAAGCCATCGAGCGCAACATCGAGAAAATCACCGAAGCGGCCAAAGGACTACGGCGCCTGGGTATCGGCGGTACAGCGGCAGGAACAGGCCTCAATGCACATGACGAGTATCACAGCCGTATGGTTAAAACGTTGCAGCAGTTGACTGATCTCGAGCTTCAGGAAAGTGACAATCTGTTTGAGAGCATGCAGAGCCACCAGGACGCCACCTTCTTCAGCAGCGCCATCCGGACACTAGCGCAGGATCTGACGCGCATTGCGAATGATTTCCGCCTGCTCTCCAGCGGCCCGACCACCGGCTTGGCCGAAATCCAGCTCCCGACCGTACAGCCTGGGTCCAGTATCATGCCCGGCAAGGTAAATCCAGTGCTGGCTGAGATGATGAATATGGCGATGTTCCACGTGATGGGCAACGATCTGACCGTGATGCTGTCCGCGCAGGCCGGCCAGCTCGAGCTGAACGTCATGATGCCGATTATCGCCCACAACCTTTTCGAGATGATGCACGTTACCATCGGTGCGGTCAAAGCGTTTACCCAGAAATGCGTGATCGGTTTAGACGCCAACGAGGCGAAAGCCAAGCAGTGGTTGGCCAACAATCCGATCCTGGTGACTGCACTCAATCCCATCATCGGCTACGAGAACGGTGCGAAGGTAGCCAAACAGTCATTGGCCGAGGGCAAGCCCATCATTGATGTCGTCGTCGAGATGGGACTCATGGAACGTGATGCGGCTGAGAAAGCGCTGGATGCCTATAAACTGACCGAAGGCGGCATTCAGAAGTAATCCACCGCGATGAAGCAGAAGCCTTGCCGCTGGTGTAAGGCAAACGTGGCCGATACGGCGTGGACAATCTCGACAGCCTCTGGCATGCTTGAGAATTGTCCGCGCCTTTTTGGGGCCGAAACTAACTGTGAAATTCAAACAGAGGAAGCCTATTGACTATTCAGAAACTTGGCATTTTCGGCGGAACATTTAATCCACCCCATGTAGGTCACCTCATCCTGGCTGAGACCGCAGCCGATGCCCTTGATCTTGACCGGGTATTCTTCGTCCCGGCGGGGATGCCTCCCCATAAGCTTGACCATCCGTTGGCACCGGCCGAACACCGGCTGGCGATGGTGAAACTGGCGGCGGCCGACAATCCCAAGCTGGTGGTTTCGCGGGTGGACATGGAGCGCCCTGGCCCCCATTATGCAACGGACATGATGCAAATCTTCCAGGGGTACTACCCGCAAGCCGATATCTTCTTCCTCATGGGTAGCGATTCGCTGCGCGATCTACTCTCCTGGCACGAGCCACAGCGTTTGATTGAGATGGCTAGCCTGGTCGTGATGCAACGCCCCAGTATATACCCTGATCTGGCGGCGCTCAGCCGCGAACTACCTGGTCTACTGGAGCACCTCTATATCCTTGACGCACCCGAAATTGAGATCTCTTCCAGCGAGATTGTCAAGATGCTGGCAGCGCAGCAGTCGGTCCGCTACCGCGTACCGGACCCGGTGCTAGCCTATCTATTGGAGCACAGACTGTATGGGAATCATTCGTCGTAACCTGATAATCGTCATCACCGGCCTCCTGTTTATCGGTGTATTGATCGTGCCCATGAGCGGCGGCCTGGCCCAGACAGGAGATCCAACGGCCACCCCACTGGCCGGTACACTCGTCAAACCCACCAAGGTCCCGGTAACAGCCACGGCTGAGGTCTCCCTGGCTTCCGCACGGGTAAATCGCTCCGGGATCGAAACACTGCAAAATGAGGGCGTTTTACGAGTCGGGACGCGCTTCAATGTACCGCCCTTTGCCTGGCTGGACGAAGGTGGTGACCTGGCCGGGTATGAAGCTGATATTGTTCGCGCCATTGCAGAAGACATCGGCGTAGAGGTCGAATTCGTCCAGACAACGGCGGAAACCGAGCTTCGCCTCCTGGTGGCGGGCGAGGTCGATCTTCTGATCGGGCAACAGATCCATACCAAGCAGGCCGAAGAGTTCGTAGAGTTCACGCATACCTACTACTATAACCAGCAACGTATGGTGATCCGTGAGGCTGACCAGGGCACCTATTCAACCGTAAGCTCGCTGGCAAATCAGCGCATCGGGGTCGTGGCCGGGAGCCGTGGCGAAGAAGCCTTCAATCTGTGGATGGCCCAGACCGGTACCGGCATGGAACTAGTGCGTTATCTCTCGCAAGATAGCGCGCTGGATGCACTCTCGGCCGGCGACGTTAACGGTGTTGTCGGCGAACTCGACGATCTGAAGCGTGCCGGCCGGTTACAGATGAGCCTGATACCCGAGCCAATACGTCAGGACCCCTACGCGATTGCAATTCGACGCCACGATGTCAATTTGCGCAATCTGTTGAATCGAAGCCTACAGAGGCTGATGGCGGCTGGTACAATCCCGACCTTGGGCGAGCAATGGTTCCCCAATGAAGAGATCAACTATGCTGCGTTTATCCCGCGCTATCGCAATCTTGAAGACGATCAGCGCACGGTTGATGATTTTCCACCTGATATGCCGATCCCCGATCGGTCGGTCCTCGCGAAAATCCGTGCGGGCGAAACACTGCGGGTCGCTGGCCTCGACATTGCGGAAGGCGGTCTCTACTACGAAGGATTCCTGGATCCTATCAATCGCGCCATTGTCGAGGAGATGGCACGACGGTGGGGCGTCGGGGTGACGTTTTTGCCGGACACCTACGGTCAAGGCGTCGATCTGGTCGCCAATGGCGAGGTGGATATGGCCATTGGCGTCCGGGCACGTTGGGACGGCGCAGACCGGGCTGACTATTCTGTACCCTACCACTACTCCGGTGACCGGATCCTGACCCTAGAGGGAAGCCGGTTCGGTAGCTTCAATGATTTTCGCATGGGAAGCTGGATTGGCTACTTCCAAGATGCGCCACAGAACAAGGAATACCTCGAGAGCCTGGACCGCTCCTACAGTGTCTATCGCTTTCTGAATAGCGAAGAAGCCGTCGAGGAGATCTTTGAAACACGCGATATTGATGCGCTTTTCGGCGACACGATTCGCCTGTTAGCTTTTATGGACCGCTATGACAATATCCCCTGGACCCTACAGCCCGAATTACTCGGGCCAGAGCCATTCCAGCCGCTTGTAATCGGGGTGCCACGGAATGATGCCGACTTCTTAACGCTGGTGAACTGGACGCTAGGGGAGATGTTCGCAGACGGCACACTGGAACGCCTGTGGTCGGAAAACTACGATACTGAGCAATGGCTTGCCTACGGGATCGATGTACCGCACTGGATTCCAGATTGGCCGGGGATAAGGGATTTCCTGAACGAGCGCGGTTACGAATAGAATACCTACTCTTTGGCTACGGAGCGGGGTACTTTTCAGCACCCCGCTCTTCTTGTCTTCAGTCAGGCAAATTGATGAACGTTGCCATGCTCCTGGACCAGGCAAAACTGATGCAGATGTAGGCCGTCCCTTTCATCGAATAATGAACTGATTGCCGTCGTCACGTGTCATTGTAGAGTGATGAGATTGCCCCCCATGCCTTGTCGTTGGAGGCAGAGGGGCCACAGCCTGCGCTCGGGCTGCCTCCGGAGACCGGGTGCTATTTCAGAGCTAACAACAGGTTGAGGAGTTCAATGTGAACAAATTCGGTACACTTGGTGCAGCTCTAGTTGTCATCACCATTTTACTTCTATCTATCCCACAATTCGTCATCGCACAAGATGCGCCAACCCTTTACGACAAACAAACTGATCCCGTTTCACTGATCGCTTCGTATTACAACGCGATCACGCGGCAAGACTATACGCGGGCCTATGATTACTGGCTGGATGGACGTGTCCCTAATGGCGAGAGCTTGCAGGAGTTTGCCGCTGGCTTCAGCAACGTAAATGAAGTTCGGGCGATGGCACGCCTCCCAGTGCGTGGTGGCGTAGCCGCGGGAACCACCTATGTCGATATTCCGGTGGTCGTGGTGGCAACACTGGACGACGGCGAGAAGGAGCTTTATGCTGGGTGTTTCCGGACTCTTCATTTCAACGTCGGCATTGGAAACCCACCCGTAGTGGACCCAAACTGGTATCTCGAGAGCGCATCTCTGCAAGCCGTTGACGACATTGATTTCGAGCAGGCCACCACTGCGTGCCTGCTGGCCGAATCCTTTCCGGCAGCGTATGGCATCGACACCCAATTCTCGCCCATTGACGTGATAAGCTCCTATTATGATGCTATTGCCGCAGGAGATTATGTGCGCGCCTACAACTATTGGCTCAACGGCGCCCCAGGACAAACTTTGACGGATTTCGCGGCAGGTTTCAGCGACACTGAAGGTATTGAGGTTCTTGTCGGGTTATCTTTCCAGGAAGGCGTCGCTGCTGGCAGCACCTATGCCTCGCTGCCAGTATTGGTCACCGCGACCGACAATCTCATCCCACAGGTGTTTGTGGGGTGCTTCACCACCCGCAAAGCCAACGTCCCAATTGGTACGACCCCTTCCCCGGACCCGAACTGGTATCTTTATAGCGCTGATTTCCATGAGGCGGCTTCGTTCGAGGCTGGTCTGCAACTACTGTGGGACGTCTGCCCTGAAACAGGTCTAGCGCCTTAACTAGACGTTCGCAGGCGGTGAACCTGGGGGCGTGTGTACTTGCTTTCGGCTGACCCCGTTCCGATTTGGCCTCCTAGGCACTGAGAGCTGTCAGCGTGATACTCGACAGCTCTCGTCCGTTTTTAAACCGCAATAGTGCAAAACTTCTTTAAACTCAATGGACAATGAATCGCATTGTTTCAAGCATCGGTGTAAGATTAAAGCACATATAGATATTTACCATAATCAGCAACCACAGATTAATGATCGCTCTATTGAACGATTGTCATGTTTGCTAAGCGAATTGACTGACGATTTCTCGGTTTAGTTTGGTGAAGACTGGAGAGACAGGAACCATGTTCATCGCACGCAAGTTGTTGGTCTTGCTTCTACTAATGTCACTGGCCATCGTCGCGTGTTCCGAAGAGGATAGCGATAGCAACAATGGTGGCGGCTTTTCAGAAGACGAAACCCTGCGCATCGTATCCGGCTCTGAGAACGAAGCACTCGAACCGATCCTGCAACGCTTTGCTCGTGAAAACAACGTCAGTATTCAGATCGATTATCTCGGATCGCTGGACATCCGGCTCATGCTGGAGGAGCAAGGCGCCAGCATGGAGTACGACGCTGTATGGCCAGCCAACAGCCTGTGGTTAACGCTCGGCGATACGCAGAATGTGCTCAAGCACGAGCAAAGCATCATGCGTTCACCGGTAGTCCTGGGCATTAAAACGTCAGTGGCCCAGGATTTGGGCTGGATTGATGTCGATGTAACGGTCGATGATATCCTCTCAGCGGCTGAGGATCGCAATCTTAGACTGATGATGACCAGCGCCACCCAGAGTAATTCCGGTGCCAGCGCCTACTTCGGCTATCTGTATGCGCTCTCGGGGACAGAAGGCATCCTCACGTCAGAAGATCTCAATGATCCCACATTGGCCGAGAAAATCCGACGCATTCTGAGCACTATCGACCGCTCAAGCGGCAGCTCAGGATGGCTCAAAGAACTATACTTGGAAGAATACGAGAATTTTGACGGCATGGTCAACTACGAAGCGCTGGTCATTGAGATGAACCGAGAACTGATCGCTCGGGGCGACGAGCCGCTGTATGCCATCTACCCAGTGGATGGCCTGGCCATCGCAGATTCGCCGCTGGCCTTTGTTGATAAGGGCAGTGACGCGAAAGAGAAGATCTTCCTCGACCTGCAGACCTATCTACTGAGTGATCCCGTCCGCCAGGAGATCCTTGACCTGGGGCGTCGTGCAACCGATGTCGGCATTCGTCTGGACCCAGATCAAGTAGACCCTAGCGTGTTCAACCAGGAATGGGGTATTGATGTAACACGGGTGATCCAGCCAATCGACTTCCCGGCTCCGCAAGTGATCACCGAGGCCCTCAATCTCTATCAGACAGCCTTCCGCAAACCCTCCTTCACCATATACTGCCTGGACTACTCGGGTAGCATGCGCGGGCAAGGTGAGGCCCAGCTAGAGGAAGCGATGAGTGTGCTACTGGACCAGGACCTGGCACAACGCTATCTCCTCCAGGCTTCGCCGCGCGACATTACTATCGTCATACCATTTAATTCAGGCATAATCGCCACCTGGCCGCGCGTGATTGGAAACGATCGTAGGGAACTCACCCAACTCATGCAACGCATCATTAGCCGGAGTCCTGACGGCGGGACCAATATTTACGCTCCGGTGGCCTACGCACTTCGGTTGATGGAGGAGGAAACGCTGGAGGGCTACTTCCCGGCGATCATTTTAATGTCGGATGGGGAGTCCAATGAAGGCAGCATCGCGGAGATCGAACAGGCGATTGCTGACACCGGCCTGGACAACGTGCCGGTCTTCGGAATCACCTTCGGCGCTGCCTCGGAAGCGCAGCTCAACGAAATCGCAATCTTGACCTCAGGGCGGGTATACGACGGCACCACTGACTTGATCACGGCCTTCCGCAAGGCCAAAGGCAATAACTAGGAATATTTGGAATGGCTGGCCAACAAGGACAACTGATAAAGGATGCGGTGGCGTGGCTCAGCGCCATCGCCGTCTTCGTGATACTGCTCATCGTTGTTGAAGTCAACGCGATCATCAGCCTGATCATCGCGATCCTGGTGTTCGCAGGTCTATTTCTGATCCTGAATCCGAAGGTGATCACCAATATAGTCGCGCCGCGGCGCTTCTCAGACTCACCAGCAACGGCGCGGATCAAGATCTCCCAGGTACGCAACCTGACCACAATGATCGATCGACACGCCATGCGTGACTCGGCCCAGCGCATCTGCGAGCTGGCGACAGCGGTCATCCTCGAAGTGGAGCAGCGCCCCAATGCTCCGCGCTACATCTTTTCGAAGATCAATCATCTTTTTGATGTCCTGATGCCCCAGCTCGGCAAATATGTTGGTGCCTCGAGCGGACACCAGTCGATGCAACCGCACCAGCTCGAGGCCTTGGCAACACAAATTGAGGAAGACATTCTGGCACCGCTAGAAGCTTCCTTGCGAAACCTGGCACAGGACCCGGCTAGTGCAGATTTCACGCAGCTTGATCAAACAGCGCGCCAACTCGAGACAATGGCGAAGCAATAGGGAATCCACTCGTCAGTTAAGAGGTAGTTCTGAAGGAGGAAGACACGAATGTCACAGAGGCTAATTATCGGGGTGGTGCTTTTGTTAATTGCCGGCGGGATCATCGCTGTCGTTGTCGCGACCGGTGGTGACTCCGACGATAGCGATAGCAGTGATAATTCCTCAAGTGTGATCACCCTGAACGGCTATATCGGTAGTGAGAAGGTTGCCTTCCTGCGCAATCCTGAGGTTGTACGCATTCTGCGCGAGCGCTATGGGATTGAGGTTGATTTTCAGGATCTCGGATCCATCGCGCAGGTGGATGGCAGCGTGGATACGACCGAAATGGATTTCCTATGGCCATCCAACGAGGTCGCGCTAGCACTGTATGAGGAGCGGAACCCAGGTGCAGTGAGTGCGGAGACAATCTTCAACTCACCTATTGTCCTCTATTCGTGGGATTTCATCACTGAAGCACTGATTGACCAGGGACTCGTCACCGAGAATCCGGGTGCCTACTACGAAATCGATATGCCCCGTCTGGTGGCGATCATTCTGGCCGGCCAGCAATGGTCAGAAATCGGGATTTCGGAATTCAGCGGCAATATCAAGGTCGAGTCGACGGACCCTCGTGAAAGCAACTCGGGGAATATGTTTTATGGCCTCCTGGCCAATCTCCTCGTCGAACAGGAGACCGGCAATGAAATCGCAACCTCTGAATCCATCGTCCTTGTGTTGCCTACTATGAAAGACTATCTGGATGGACTAGGCACCCTTGAGACAGGTTCAGGCGACTTGTTCAAGAAGTACATTACCCAGGGATCTGGGTCCAAACCGATAATCGTGGGCTATGAGAGCCAGCTCATCGAATTCTCACTGCAGAACAATCCTGACCCCCAGCTCCGCATCCTCTACCCCAGACCAACCGTTTGGTCTAGCCACCCGCTGATTGCCCTGACTCCTGAAGGCGAGCGCCTGATTGAAGCCCTCAGCGACCCGGAGATCCAGCAAATCGGCTGGACTGAACATGGCTTCCGCTCTGGCCTGGCCAGCATAACAAGCGATCCAGCCGACCTGGAAGTCAGCGGCATACCCGAAACGATCACTTCTGTCCGTAACCTGCCTAGCCCCCAAGTCATGGAATACATGAAAGACTACCTCGAAGGCGACCAACAATAGGTGCGTTAGCTGGAACAAGCATGGTCGACAATGAGAAAGGCGCGTGCGAAGCGCGCCTTTTCGATTCTTGGTGACAGGTAGCCTGATCCTTAGGGCTGGATCACTCTCGGTCAGCCGAGCGCGCATCGAGCGATGGGAGCTGGTCGCATGCAATCCGAAAACCGATGTCATTGAAGCGCGTCCAGGGAAGCTCCCCCCGGCGGCGGGCGGTGTGGGCAAATAGACGGTCACTACTCCATGCCCCGCCCCGCATCGAGCGTTTGTCCTCGCCCTCGACGGTCGTCACCAGCGGGTCATCAAAATGGTTGAGACACCATTCCCACACATTGCCGATCATGTCATGTACGCCATAATTTGAGGCAGCGTGTGGAAAGACTCCTACGGCGGTCGGTTGGCGCAAATTGATCGGGCTGATGCCGCTGATCACCTCGTTGATGTTGCTGTAGCCGCTGATATAACTATCCCCCCAGGGATAGATGGTGCCAATCGTACCGCGGGCAGCCTTTTCCCATTCCTGTTCAGTTGGCAGCCGGACCTCATAGCCCAGACGCGCGCTCAGCCAGCGAGTAAAAGCAACAGCGTCAAACCACGAGACCCGGACTCGCGGATAATTGGCGACTGGCCACCGCAGATCGCCCGGGTCGCCGTCGCGGATGGACATACCTTCCCACCAGGCATCTTCTTCGAAACCGCCATCCTTTATAAATGCTTGAAACTGCCTATATGTAATAGGGTGCTTACTGATATAGAAAGTTGGCAGTTCCAAGCGCTGGTCAAAATGAAAGATGAATTCGCCGGCTGGGACCTTAGCCCAACTTAGATCAGGCAGCCTGTCATCGCGCAACCCTACCCCTGGCCGCGGATCGTTGGATGCGGCTAACTCATCACCAATGGCAAGCCGTTCTCGAGCGTCAACCTCCGGGTTTGACAATCTGGCCAGGAGATGATCCACCAGGTGCAGATCTGGATAGAGTGCATGTTCAAGATCATCCGGGTCCCCATGAATAGGGAACTCAGCCCGAAAAATCTGGAACTGCTCGCGGGCCAGCACAGAGTCTTCACCAGCCAGCGCCTGCAAACGCAAGTAAACGGGCCGACCGATGGCAAGCTCTTGTTGACGGTATATCTGCCGGATACGTTGTTTAACCTGCAACCGAAATGGCCGTGCGACCTCGCCAAAATCGTGGATCTCCTCATAGAGGGCCAACGCCTCCTCAAGTTGCCCGGCTGCATAGCGTTCTTCGGCCATCACGAAGCGATTTTCTACTTCGTGGTCAGCCATGCCCGCTGGTTGGTCAATTATCGCCTGGCGCATTTCTTCAATGATGCGCGCCATATTCTCCTCGAACTGCCGGTGGGCATCCAGTCTGCTGAAATGGTGGCGGACCAGGGGGCGCAGGTCGACTGGCAGGTCAACCTCACGCGGCATATGAGCATCCAAGATGCACACTGGTGCGACCACCAGGCGCTCATCCAGCGCAACACGTATTTCGACGCGAACACGATCGCCGCGTGAGGTATGCAGGTTCTCGCGCAGCAAGCGTTCCCAATCGGGCCCGATGATCGGCACAAAGATATCGCAATCACGTATGCGCTCGCGAATATAATAGTCCAATGAGCCAACAAACGGAGGGATGTCAATGTCGATGACGACATATGCAGGGCCAAGCCTGAGCATGAACCAGTCACGAATAGCGCGTACAACCCCGGGGTGATCTTCAGGACGATAACTGATATAAACGCGTGGCGAGAACTCGAGGACCTCGTCAGTGATGAGCCGAATAATCTGCAACCGGGAGGAGTCATTTGCTGGCATGGACACAAAGGCTTCCTGAACCGCTCTTTATTAATTATTTCTTCATTATACCGTTCTCTCTCTAAAATGCCGTTTACCTTGGGCAAAATTTCCATAATCTTGGCATTCCATCCTGCGCGAGCAGTGCTATGATTGCCCTACAATAGTTCCATCGGCCGGTGTACCCTGCACCCAGACCCGCACCATCGCAGCCAAGATCAGGAGATCCGGGACATCGTTCTCAAACGCAAGCAGTTGCAACTGAATACGCATCAATTGGCGCAGATTGTTGCCCACGCTAGCTCAGATCCAAACGCAGAAGTATGTGGCCTCATGGGGGGGACCTGGCAAGGTGACCTCGCGTTCCCAGTTTGCATCGCGTCGATTGCAAACACCGCACCAGAAGTGGCACTTCAGTTTGCAATGGACTTTCGCCAGCAAGCGGAGACGATGTCAAAATTCTATGCGAGCGGCCTCGCATTGGTCGGGATCTATCATAGCCATCCGGTGGGTCCACCCTATCCTTCCGCCACTGATATCGCTGAGCAGGCGTATCCAGAGGCGCTGCACATCATTTTGGCCCCATTACACCAGATCGATTGCCCACCAACGGCAGCTATCTTTGCCGGCTACGCGATCACAGCATGGACGATCACGAACCGTGTTGCGAAACCAGCCACCATACGGGTTTCGCGTCCAAAGCGCTAGCGGGGAAAATTAGAGCGTTCTCAGTGCATCCCCCGGTAATTAGGGGTTCCGCTTGTGATGGGATTGGCCATCTTCTATAATGATGATAGGCAAACACAGCAAAGCCTATAACGGTGCTGAGAAAGGCGACTAGTCGATGTTTGAATGGTTTGCTGAGAATACCCTCAATGCAGTATTTGGGGCAGCGTTAGGTCTGGGGTTGGTGTACAGCATTGTCCTGATCTTCTTCCAGGGTATGGATGGCGCCTTTGACGGGCTGGGAGATTTCGACGTTGATTTTGACGCGGACGCCGCCGCTGACGCCACCAGCATCAGCTTCCTAGCGGTTGCAGTGTTTATCTCGGCTTTTGGCGCTTTCGGCCTGGCCGCGCGCGGGATCTTCGATGCTGGCACGGCCATAAGCATCATCGTCGCCGCCATTGGAGGGTTCATCTTTGGTGGCCTGGCCCAAGCCTTCTTCATCTATGTGCTCTCGCCGACCACAAACTCAATGTTCTCCCAAGCCTCGCTAGTGGGGCAGGTTGCCGAAGTAACCATCCCCATTCCAGATGACGGCACAGGCCAGATCACGCTCGTCACACAGGGATCAAGGGTTACGTACAGTGCCCGGGCCTACAACCAGCAGACCATTCCGCGCGGGCGCGAAGTACGTATCGAAAAAATCATTGGCAGCGTCGCCACCGTCATTCCGATAGAGGACCTACAACTCTAGGGGCACCCGACCACTTCACCATGGTCCGTCAAGAAACTGCCAGCGGGCGCGAGGTTTACATGGCAATACAGCGCTGAACGATATAGAATGTTCCGAGCGTATCGATCTCTAATTCAACGGCTTATCAAGGAGAAGCAGTATGGGGGCATCAATCGGCATAACCGGCCTTCTCGCCTTTCTGTTTGTCGTGATTGTCCTGGTGATTGCCTGGGCGTCGCGTGTGCAAAAAGTCGGGCCGAACCAGGTACTGGTGATTTCCGGGCGACGTACCACCGACCAGGAAACCGGCGAAAAATCAAGCTACCGCATTGTGAAGGGTGGGCGTGCCTTTATTTGGCCAATTCTGGAGCGAGTGGACTGGTTGTCGCTCGAATTGCTCACCATCGAGATTGTGATTGACAATGTTTATACTCAACAAGGCGTGCCAATTTCAGTCGAAGGCGTTGCGCAGATCAAGATCGCCAGCGACAACGTCAGCATCCGCACTGCGGCTGAGCGCTTCCTGAGTAAGAACGTCACCGAGATCACTTCCGTCGCCCACGAAACACTCGCCGGTCACTTAAGGGCCATTGTCGGTACCTTGTCGGTTGAGGAAGTATATCGCGAGCGCGACAAATTCGCGCAGAGCGTGCAAGAGGTCTCCGCAAGCGATCTGGCAAATATGGGCCTTGGCATTGACAGCTTCGTCATCAAGGACATCCGCGACAGCGAGGGCTACCTGGAAGCTCTGGGGCGGCCCCGGATTGCTGATGTTAAGCGTGCCGCTGTCGTGGCTGAACAGAAAGCGCAGATCGAGGAAGAAGCCGCCAAACGCGACCTTGGTATGCAGAAGGCGGCCTTTGACGCTGAAGTCCAACAACGGCGTGCTGAAGCCGACCTGGCCTATGTCCTCCAAGAGAATATCACCAATCAGAAAGTCAAGGAACAGGAAGTCCAGGTCGAAGTCGTTGAGCGCTCCAAGATGATCCAGGTTCAGGAACAGGAGGCGCTGCGCAAAGAGCGCGAACTTGAGGCCACCGTGCGCAAGCCTGCTGAGGCGGAGCAATATCGTATCCAGACCTTGGCCGAGGCTCGCAAGTACCAGATCGAGGCCGAAGCGAGCGGTCAGGCGAGCGCGGTCCGCCTGCAAGGTGAAGCCGACGCCGATGCAGAGCGCGCCAAGGGTCTGGCCGAAGCCGAAGTTATCCGGCAACAGGGCCTGGCTGAAGCCGAGGCCATGGAGAAGAAGGCCGCCGCCTGGCAGAACTACAATCAGGCTGCAATAATCCAGCAATTGATCGACGCTCTACCAGAGATTGCCAGCGCCATCGCGGAACCACTCGCCAAGACCGAGCGCATCGCGATCATCTCCACAGGAGGCGATGGCCAGGGCGCGGGCGCCAACCGCCTCACGGCCGATATTGCCAACATCGTCACCCAGATACCTGAAACAGTGTCAGCTCTCACCGGGATTGACCTGCTGAGCAGCATCAAAGATTTGCCGGGCGTGATGGATGACACCGATAAAGCCGGTAACGGTGGGCAGGATGCTGACAGCTAGTTACGTGGTGCCCGCCGCTTCCACCGAAAGCCTGGTAGCCCTGGATTGTGCGGTCCAGGGCGCGTTTTTTGATCCTTAGGGGCCAGAAGCGCGTATATTTGTCAGAACAGCTAGCCATTTCCCCATACGTTCTGGGTTACCGATAATCGCAAAGATAATGGCCACTTTTTTGCACTTTCCAGTAATCACGCGGCATACCAATCACTGATGTCACTTGAGCCGGCCGCCAACGAGCGAGCCAGCCGCTACCATGCCGCATGCCATACAGCAGGAGATACTATGTTTCGGAAGTTTGGCGTATTCGCACTTGTTCTAACGCTCGTTCTCACCGCCGGGGTCCTGCCGGGGAGGGACGGCATCCAGGCCCAGGAGAATGATCGCATCATCATCGGCACCCTGGATCTACCGGCTAATCTGGATCCGGCAATGGCCGACAACTTCATGAGCTGGGAAATCCTCGGCCACATCTATACCGGCCTCACGCGACAGGTACCGGGCACCAACACCTATGAACTGGCGGCTGCCGCTGACCACACAATCGAAGACAACGGCCTGACGCACCGTTTCACCATCAAGCCAGATTTGGCCTTCACTGATGGCACCCCTATTGACGCCAACACCTTCGCCAATAGCATCAACCGGGTACTGGAGCTGGATCGTGGCGGGGCTGATATCATGCGTGAATTCGTCGCGAGTGTTGAGGCAACGGATTCTCAAGAACTGGTCTTCGCGCTATATCATCCGGTGGATTACTTCGACGCGCTCCTCGCCCTGGCGCCCTTTTTTGCCGTCCACCCGGACGACTTCCCGCCTGATGATGTCAACCGCCAACCTGAATCCCTCACGGGCAACGGCGTCTATATGCTCGAAGACTGGTCGCCCGGCGATTTCGTGGCATTACGCGCCAACCCTGAGTACCAGCTCGGCGAAAGTGCACGGACGGCGGAGATCCACCTGCAGAGCTATGAGCATACTGAAGCGCTCCGCTTGGCCCTGGAGAGCGGCGAGGTCGATATGGCCTGGCGCGATGTTCTACTGCCAGATGCGATCACCACAGTAGAAGACAACCCCGAGATACTGATGAAAAACGTCCCCTCAAGCAGGATGTGGTATCTCTACATGAGCAAGTCACCCAAGTTTGAGGACATCAGCATTGATCTTGTCCGCGAGGTGCTGGCAAACCTTATCGATCGGCGCCTGATGGTAGATGAGTACTTCGATGGGTATCTGTCGCCGGCATTTAGCCTGGTCCCGGAAACGGTCGAGAGCGGCTATATCGCGTTGTGGGACACCACTCCCGACCCACAGGGAGTGGTCGAGCGTTTACGTGAGGCAGGCTATCGTCCTAACCGGAATATGCTCAATGTCTTTCTTGTATCTTCTCGAACAACCTATGGAGATTTCGCAGCCGGCGCGATCTCCAATTTCCCACGCGCCTACCTCCCCTTGCGGACCATTGTCAATATCGGCCTGAGCGCTGCGGCGGATTCCGGCGTTTTCGCCGACGCGCTGCAAGCGGGCGATTATCAAATGGCGATGTTCGCGTGGACTCCGGTCGCCATGCACCCTGACGCGTATCTTTATCCCCTGTTGCATTCGGAGGGTATCCTGGCCGATGGAGGCGAGTTTGGTTCACCAGAGCTAGATCAGGTCCTTGAAGATGCACGCACTACTGACGACCCGGCGGAAAAAGATGCCCTCTATCAGCAGGCGCAGGAGATCATCTACGACACCTACACTGTTCTCCCCTTGTGGCAGGACATCAACACGGTGCTGTATCACGAATATATCAGTGGGGTGACTATCGAAGCGAATTTCTACTTGCACTACAACCTGCTCGAACGAGAGTAGCGCATTGCAGTAGCAAAAAGACCGGGGTGGCCTTTCTCCCCGGTCCTGTTCAACCTTCTTTGTTTGGGAGCTTGTGGCAGTCTAAATCATTCGTAGTCTTCGGCGTCTTCAACTTCATCTGTCAGATCGCGCCATACGCGCACCGCCGCCACCCCAAAGAGGCCTACCATCAATAACGCCGAAGCCACACACCATAGGCACCACTTCTCCAGAACCACGCCTTCGATATACGTTAGGTATCCGCTGTAGGCCAGACCAAACAAGGTCATGCTGAAAAGGATGCTA
>JAADYW010000038.1 GCA_010092845.1 Chloroflexota bacterium | reverse complement strand
GAATAGTGACAACGGTGCAGATTAGGCCGGCGGCGCCAGCGGATGTACCTGACCTGGTGCGGATCAAGTCTGCTGTCTGGCCGGACCAGGCAGTAAACATCGCGCAGCTTGAAGCCGTTCTCCAGCTTCCAGAGCATATCGTCTTGGTTGCCAGTACAGAAGGTGAGGCCCTTGGCTATCTGGACTGCTTCCTTACGACCAGCGTGGATGGCGTGCGCCGCTGGGAAATGGATGAGATTGCGGTCCTGCCCGCTGCACAGGGGCGCGGTATTGGGCGCAGGTTGGTGGCGAACGGCTTGCAATCTATCTATGGCGGGGGAGCTACTTATTCGCGGGCATTGATACAGGTGGAGAATATCCCCAGCCAGCGTATCTTTGCCCATGCTGGCTATCGTATTGAGCCAGCTACACAGATGTTGCTGGTCGCTGGGCCCCAGGATGTTGATAATACAAACCTTCCGCAGGGTTTGCATCTCGTGCCGGTGTCAACGCTCAGCTATTGCGGCGCATGGCTTGAAGGTGAGGTCACATTAGCGGGCCTCGAAGCTGCCCGGCAGTGGATCAATGGCAATGACTGTCAGCTTGTCGGTGTGCTTATATGTTCTGACGATCAATCTCTGCTTAGCGATGCGCTTCTCGCGGGTTACGAAGTGGTCGATAGCTACAATTGGTGGTCAACCAAATGAAACGGCGTTTCTACCATCGGCTTGACTTCTGGTTCAGCGTTGGAATGCTACTGATTGGGTTTATTATTCGGGCGCATGCTATTGAGGCGCTGCCCCCGTTCAACGATGAGAGCCTCCATATCCGCCGGGCCGAAAAGATTCTCGTAGAACGGAATGTCAGCCTCACGCCATTCAAATTGCTGACCTATTACTGGATTGCATTGTTTCAGCCGGATCGCCTGGTGGCAATCTTCGTGAGCCGGACAGCGGTCGGGTTATTTGCACTGCTTGGCCTGGCCGGAACCTACGCCACGGCACGTCTGGTATTTGGGCGCTGGGCTGGTCGTATCGCGCTTGTCCTGGCGGCGTTTTCCCCGTTTATGGTCTTCTTCGATCGCCTGGCATTGGCTGACCCTTTGACGGCTGCGCTGGGAATGCTTGTTGTCTGGATGTCAGTCCGTATGGTGCGGCGTGAGGATTGTGGCCGCTGGTGCCCGGAAGCTCTGATGGTCGGGATGCTCGGCGCATTGGTTGTCCTCGCCAAGACAATTGGGCTGCCCTTTTTGGCCATGCCAGCCATTGCGGTTCTCGCTTTAGGCCGCGGCGCCTGGCCTGCCAATCGTGATTGGAGAACCTTACGCGATTGGACAGTCCAGCGCTTGCGGCGGTATCAAGGAGCGTTGGTTACGGCCTACGGGGCATTTGTAGCATGCATGGTGCCTTTTGGCCTCCATGTGTTGGAGCGCGCCATCGCTGGCGAACCCGTTATGCTCGTCAACAACAATCTGGTGCTGGGGTTGGCCGAAAACCGTCCGCCGCATGAGGTCATTTTCGACAATATTGCCACCCTCTGGAATGTTAACTGGATTCTGCATAGCCCGTTCTTATGGCTAACGATGCTGCTAGCGGCGGGGCTACTCTTCTGGCGCTGTCCAGCGAAGGCTGCCTATCTGACCAGTGCCGTTGTTCTCCCCTGGACAATGTCGATTCTCCTCGGCGCCGAGCTTTCGACCCGCTACTTGACGCTGGGGATCTTGCCCCTAATGGTGTTGTTGGCGGGCGGTCTGCAAGTTGTGGGCCAGCAGGCGATAGAGATTTGGGGAAAGCAACATTCCCTGCGCCCCTTAATGGTGGGAATAGTTGTGCTCTGGGTTGGTCTGTTTGCAGTGCCGTTCATCGAAAATGCCTGGAATGAACCAACTGATCTCGAGCTACCGAGCCGAGATCAATGGGAATACTTTGAGAATTTCTCCTCAGGCTATGGTTTGGTAGCAGCGGCTGACGACCTTGACGAACTACCTTCATCGGAACCGAGCGGGCGCGTAAATGTATTCGGGATGATCGGCTCTTGCCACCAGGTCCGGCTGTATTTGGGCGCGGCCGAGGCTGATGACGACGGGCCGGTCTGGTTGACCTGTCCGTTCTTTGGTTGGCATGGCGAATATCTCATGGACGTCGCGGCTGATATCCAGCGGCGCATGGCAATTGAGAGCCAGGTGTATCTTTTGCTGGAGCCGGAAATTCCCTATTTTGATACGGATAAGCTGAAGCCGCTGTGGCAGTGGCAGGAAATCAAGCGCTACCGCCGCCCCTTCGATGGGATGGAAATCGTGCTGTATCGCATTACACCTATTGAAAACGCCGCTGAATCTAGCGATAATCGTGCTCCATCATCAGAAAGCGAGTACAAGCCTGCAGAATCGTATGGCGACGATATCTACAACTAGCCCAGCCGGGACGGGCCTACGTGTCTTTGCGCGTCTGTTGCCGGTCATTTTCTTGTTATGGATCTTTGCCTTCTTTCGGTGGCATGAGATCGCGGAACACATCCCCTACTTCGTCGATGAGATCCACCATCTGCGGCGGGCGCGGGCTGTGTGGACCTTTGAGGATATCCATACCAGTACGACCCCCAGCAAATTCCTGACCTACTACTGGCTGGGGTTGTTTCAGCTCCCACAGTATCCTGATCTCTGGTTGGTGCGTACCCCAATCGCCATGATATCCTTGCTGGGCGCCGCGGCAACCTACGCCCTGGGCCGCATCCTCTTTGACCAGCGCGTCGCGTTTCTGGCATTGGGTGTTGTCACTGTGTTTCCGTTTATCCTGTTCTACGAGCGTATGGCCTTGACGGATCCGTTGGCGGGCGCACTTGTGGCTTTGGTGGCGTGGTGGAGCGTTGTGGTGGCGCGCCGGCCTTCCATGCCAAATGCCACTATCCTGGCCGTACTGGTGATCCTGATGCTGGCGGGCAAGCTGCTTACAGGACCGCTCATCGTCGTTCCCTTCCTGGCAGTTGCATTCCTGGGGCGCTATCCGCTTCGGCTGGATGAACCCCTCCGCAATGAGATTATCCGACTATGGCACAGTTACAAGCCAGCGATTATGCGTGCTGCGTTAATCATCATTGTCGTCTGGGGAATAATTCTGGGGATCTATGCGATTCGCAAGATTATTGACCCCACCGTGCGCGCGATCATTGACCCCTATCTGTATGAAGGTCTGTCAGAAGGGAGTAGCCAACTCGAAACCAACATCGAACGCATACAGCAGGCCTTCTGGCGCCTCTGGGGGCCTCTGCTTATTGGGTTGAGCGTGCTGGGCTTGCCGTTCCTGATCCGGTGGCGTTGGCGGACAGCGGCTTATCTTCTGGGGGCGATGTTCGCGCTATGGATTTTTGTGCTATTGGTTGCCGGCCAATTGAATTCCCGGTATCTGACTCTTGTAGTGGAGATATCTGCGGTGTTGATCTCGGGTGGGGTTGTTGTTGCCTATGATGATGTCAAGCTGCGAGGGTTTTTCCGTGGTATTGCGATCGTGCCTGTGATTCTGCTGCTCGTGTGGATCGTGGGCTATGGACTACCGTTTGCAATCACGGCCACACGTGATCCGCTGGAATTGAACCTTCCGGACCGTGATCGCAGCGAGTACTTTCGCAACTATACCGGATATGCGCTGCCCGATGGGCTTGAATTTGTCGCTGATAGTCCGCCTATCTCCGCTGAAGTTAATGAGCCAGTCCTGATTGTATTTGTAAGGTTATGTGAGCATCTGCCGTATCACATGCCTGAGGAAATGCACGATGAAATCCAGGTGGAATGCCCGCCCGATGAGCTAGGAACCTTCGACCAGCGCTATGTCTTTCTCAATCAGGAGCTGGCGATCTACGGACCGGTGTATTTGATGGTTGAACAATACCGTACCCCGGACGGTTCGCCTATTGTTGAGGCCTCGCAAGTTAATGGCGAGCTTGCCCTGCTGGCCACATTCGAACGCCCTTTCGATGGTGTGGCCGTTGAAGTCTACTCTGTATATCCAGCAACTGAACAAGTAGGAGGTGGTGATGAGCCGTGAGCTACCAATACGTGGGTCTATTGGCGGTGGTTGGCAGCTTTTCGTCCGCTTGTTACCTGTTATTGGACTGTTCTGGCTGTTCTTCTTCCTGAGAGTTCATCGGATTGAGAATGTGCTCTATTTCGTTGATGAACTACGTCATATTGGGCGGGCGCGCCTGGTGTGGACGTTTCAGGACATCGATGTCAGCACGACCCCGAAAAAGATCTTGCTATACTACTATCTTGGCCTCTTTGATCTGCCATTTCACCTGCCTGGCTGGCTGGCCCGTACAGCCGTCGCAATCTTCACGCTTCTGGGGGCGGCGGGGATGTTTGCCCTGGCCCGCGTTCTCTTCTCCTGGAGGGTGGGACTCTTATCACTGGCGATCTTGAGCTTTTTCCCGTTTATGTTCTTCTATGACCGGCTAGCGCTCTCCGATCCAGTTACTGCCTCAATGATAGCGGTTGTTGCCTGGTGGAGTGTTCTCACTGTGCGGCGTCCCACGGCACAACGCGGCATCGTGTTGGGGATTCTGATGACGATTATGCTGCTCGCCAAGACGCTAGCGCTCCCGCTGCTTGGGCTACCGGTATTGGGCGTGATCTTCTTGAGCCGGCATCGACCCCAGTGGGACCGGCCATTGCTTCCCCAGATGCTATTGCTATGGCGCACATATCGGCGGCCTGCTCTAATCGCGGGCGTCATTGTGGGCGTGAGCTGGGTAGTGATCCTGGGTTTCTATAAGCTGCGTCAGTGGACTTCAGATGCGCCGACCACGCCGATTGTGAACAGCTACCTTTACCAGTCCGCCGGACCTGTTGCCAATACTGAGCGCATTGTCTATGGGATGTGGTATCTATGGGGTCCACTCCTGATATTGCTGCTGGTTGCTGGAATCGTCGTGTTGTCGCGACGGCGATTCCGCCCAACCTGGTATTTGCTTGCTGCCGCGATACCTTATTGGATAGCGCTTGTCGTTGTTGCTGGCCAGCTAAGCACACGCTATTTAACGTTGGTGGGGCATCTATGGGTTATCATGATCGCCGCCGGGGTGGTTGAATTGTCCAGAGCCGCCGCTGAATGGGCGGCTGACCGAAGCGCCTGGTCTCAGCGAGTTGCATATCTACCTGTAGCCGTTCTGGTGGTTTGGGTAGGGGCGTTTAGTATCCCTTTCTGGCTAACCCTGCTGGATGAGCCCGTTGAGCTGTCATTGCCACCCCGTGATGAACACGAGTACTTCCGTAATCAGACCGGTTACGGTTTGCGTGATGCCATGCATGATGTTGCGCGGCTGCCCCCAATCTCGGCCGGAATAGACATACCCGTGGTAGTGGGTCAGGTGCGCAACTGCTCGTTCCTGGGGCATCATATTCCTGCAGAACCGCCGGTCAAGGTTGAGTGCCGTTATTTCACGTACAAACACCGCCACGAATGGCCACCTCTGGAGGTGCGTATGACGCATTTGAATGAGATGTTGGGGCGCTATGGTGCGGTGTATGTGATTGCTGAGGATCTGGAGGGGCAGGCGGTTATTGATCCGGCAATGGTTGCTGGAGATTTCGAGCTGATCAAGACGTATGAGCGTCCTTTTGACGGGTTCCCGGTGGAGCTTTACGTTGTTCGATCCATTGGATGATACAATCGAGTGTATATGAGAAGACCACGAAAGTTGTTTGTACACAATGGCTGATACACTCGTTATCTTGAATCCGAGTGCTGGTGGCGGAAGGGCTGGCGTTGTCTGGAGCCAGATTGAGCCCGTGCTATGGGAGACCTTAGGCGATTTGGTTGTTGCAGTCACCCATCACCCGGAGGATGTTGCGCGTCACTTGAAAGAGGCGCGGGATGTTGGATTGACGCGCGTGGTGGCGATTGGCGGGGATGGCACCAATCATGCGATCGTCAATGCCATCCAGCGATTGGCGGATGCAGACCCAGTCGGGCCCCGGATTACTTATGGTCAGTTGCCTATCGGGACGGGTCAGGATTTCGCACGCATGCTTGGTATTCCACGCGATCCAGTGGCTGCCGTTGAGTGGTTGGCGCGTGCACAACCCCGTGCAGTTGATCTGGGCTGCCTTGAACGGGGGGAGGTCGGGAAGCGCTACTTTCTGAATATTGCCAGTGTGGGGATTGGTGGAGAGGTTGACCGCCGCGTCAACGCGATTCATCGCCGCCGCCCCTGGACGTTCAAATTGGCTACGCTGAAATCGTTCTTGACCTACCAGCCGCGTCACATGAAGGTCTACACAGACGGCGACGAGTGGTACAACGATCGTGCCTGGGCAGTTGTGATCGCTAATGGCCAGAATTTTGGGCATGGCATGGCGATTGCACCGGACGCACGTATTGATGATGGTTTGTTTGACGTGATCCTGATTGAAGATGCGTCCCGCATGAACGTGAT
>JAADYW010000235.1 GCA_010092845.1 Chloroflexota bacterium | reverse complement strand
TCCCGCGGTAACCTATCTCACCTGAAAGCAGCTGGCTGGTACAACAGCGAGGTATGGATGTCGTCTGGAACCCACTTCTCGTTTTTGCCTGTGGCGTAAGTCCTGCTTCAGCAGATTAGGTGCAAAATACGCACTCTGCCCCGTCTTTGTCAGCCCAACGCGCCGCTTCCGGGCACGGATGGACCGCAAGCCGCGCTCACGCATCAAGCGCTCGACCCGCTTGCGCGAGGTGCGAATACCCTCGTCGCGTAGCTTCAGCCAGACCCGATTGCTGCCGTAGGTGCGGCGACTGGCCACGAACACGCGCTCGATCTCATCACCCAGTCGCGCATCGGCTTGCTGGCGTGGGCTGATGTCACGCTCACACCAGGCGTAGTAGCCGCTCGGCGACACTTCCAGCGCCTCACACCACGCTTCCACGCTCAGGTTGATGGGCGTTTGCTCTTGCTGGATCATTTTGAACCGTTCTTCTCGGCTTCGCTGACGATCCCGATGGCTTTTTTTAGCACCTCAATCTGACCCCCGCGCAGCGCCAACTGCCGTTCCAACTGCCGCACCCGCGCTGAGAGTTCCTTCACACTGGCATTGTCGATGTCCAGCGGTTGCCGTACTGCTTGATCCAGGTGTGCAAGGTCTTGTTGCTGATGCCCAGCTCACGCGCCGTCTGGCTGACGTTGCCGCTGGCTTCCGCCTTTGCTACAGCCTCACGTTTGTAGCTCTGGCTGTATTTCCATTTGCTCCTCCTGATGTCGTCTCATTGTACATTTTCTGGGAGCAACTGTTACTCTATTTTCGCGGGGGTGGGCCAACCCGCACCACCCACTGGTTGCTGGCGTAAGGTCAAGTGGAGCACCTGCATCAGGTTAGGATGCGGGTGCCTCTAGTCATATGGCGATACATTTCTATCGCATCTTTCGACATGGTCGCAGGTACTCAGCGTTAAAGACTCATTGCTCAGGAAGCCTGTAGCTTGTTTATGTCTTGCACTATTCCTCAAACCCATGGTGCCGGAACTTCAGTGTCCGACTATTCTCATTGATTGTGCGGACCGCCGCCTCATCAAAGCCTGAGGCACGGGTAGCACTTATTTCGAGAGTGATTTCCACGTCTGTATCTGTCAAACTGGTAAGTCGCTGGATAATCTCCTCGACAATCGTTCCCACTTCACGGTTCACACGTTGTGGATCAAGCTGCACGGTGCCGTGATATCGGGTAATTGGCCGTGGTTGTGGTGGTTCATCCGGTTCTGAAAATGTTTCCTGGGTACGGGAAGATGGAGAGTGACGTAGACTTCCTTGGGATTGCTGCTGGGCCGCTTGCATAGCTTCGAGCTGCTCTTGAGCAACTTCAGGATGTACTAGGACCGCATTTTCGTCAAAGCAGATGCTTGCCTGCTGACCATATGCTAGCCCGTTGTAGGTTCCGTCCAACGTTACCATAGTCGCGTATCCGAAGGGCGCATCGAGGCGAGCCACCCCTTCAGCAATCGCGTCCAATAGGACGTCTTCGTTATACAAGCGCGGTAGATAACAGTACTGGGCCAGATATTCCCATAGCTGCTTGATGCCCACGTGGGGCTGGTCGCGCCATAGGTAGCTATCGAGCTCCATTCGCAGATTATCCGGCGACCAGCGTGGGATGAGTAGTTCGCTCTGGCGCAGGCGGCGAGCAGCACGTTCGTAGAAGCTATCCTGACCTGAGATACGATGTGGTTGATATTCAATCGGACCTGTAGGATCTGGTTGCACCGGGACAAGCAGCCAAGAGTACGTCTCCTGGAGGCGTGCCAGGAGGGTTTCTTCGGTGCGTTTCAAGGCCGTCGCTACCTGCTTGCGCTGCTGGGCATCCAGATTCAACTGCTCAGCTTCATCATCAATGGATCTCCACGCTAGGAACTCGCGTAGCGACTGTTCCCAGGCTTGCGAATTGGATTCATCAGGCACGATAAACACGAGCATATTGCGATACAGGCGAGGTACATTGCCACGGCGTTCCAGGATTGTTTTCGCAAATTCCTGCGCTTCGGAGCCTCCCGCAACTTTTTTGTGGCCATATTTCGGCGCCAGGACGACGACCCTGGCCCGCGCATCGTCGGACACGTCACCTGAGTTCTGGGGAGCGACGTGTGCCGCGACGAAATCCTCTCGGCTGAAGCGCACGGCACGCAGGCGGTCGATTGCTTCTTTGTAGACTAAGTCGGCATTGATATCCTGAGCCCGGTCCTGGGCCATACGATTGACGGTAGGGTGAGAGTCATACCAGTAGCGGCTGCCATCGGTATACAGATACGTCAATTGCTGGCTCATGCGTCGGATGGCATCGCCGAAAACTGCCAGAGGTTCACCAGGCTGGACCGTAGCTAGCCGGATACGCACTTCTTCTATGCCGCGTACGCTCTGAGCGGCCACTGAAGGCGCACTGCCGACAAAAACTGAACGGGCCACGCGACGACTAGCGGCATACCGTCCCAGCGTTGGAATACTCTTATCCAGTTGATACGGCTTGGATTCTTCACCGTCAATGTCCGCGTCAACTATCGCCGGCCAGTTCTCGGGCAGGTAGCGCAGGAGCTCATTTCGGACTGTTGCTGCCCAGAGCGGGATTGATCCGGGCATAATCAGCAGCGATTGGTCATTCTCGCTCCATAAACGGTGAATCACGGCTGACATCAACCGCAGCACACCTCGTGTGCGCTGGAAGCGATCCAGCGTTGACCAGTCCTGGTATAGACGATCGAATAGCTCGGGGTGGATCGGATAGGCCGCACTCATCCGTTCGAAGTAGTCACCACCCGCTGAGGCCGTCGGGAATTCACCCGCATTGGTATGATACATTTCGCGAAATGCAGCAATCACCGCATCACGCGCGGGGTAGTCCATCTCCGAGGAGAATAGACGACGACGCACTATTTCAAAGCTTTCCGTGGCCGTGACTGGTTTCCATACCGACTCAATTCGCCCAATGGTTTTGGCCAGAATCTCGAGTGAGTGCTTACCACCTTCGCCGCCGATTTCGATATCGCTCTCCGGAATCGACACCAGCAACATCGAATCGCTGGAGCGCCGCGTGGCCTCGGTCAGCGACTGTATGAAGGTCATCACGCCATCGAACGTGCCGGCCGGCAATCGTTCCGGCACGCCGTAAAGATTACGGGCAAAGGCCACCAGCTCGTCAATAATGATAAGTGCTGGCCCATAGTCTTCGAGTAGCCTGAGGATGGTATCGGAGCCTGGACTCACGCCGCTTAGATCGGCTTTTTCAACCATCTGATAAGCTTCCAGTCCACCGAGTTGATAGGCAATATCTCCCCAAAGCGTATACGTGGTCACATCCGGATAACGCCTTGTTTCAGTCGCGCTGAACGCAGTGCCCACGATTACAGCACAATTGGCTTCGATATGGTCATCGATCTCGCTGACGCGCTCGAGTATGTCCTCACCGCCAGGGATTTCGCTGAAGCCGATCTGTCCGCTGAAAAGGTGATAGAGGGCCAACATGCTGTGAGTTTTGCCACCGCCGAAGCTGGTCTGGAGCTGCACCACCGGATCGCCCCCCTGTCCGGTGAGGCGGTTGACCCCGGTCACCAGAAGGTCCAGCAAACCTTCGGTCAGATAGGTGCGGCGGAAGAACTCCCGAGGATCGCCGTATTCAGGATCAGCCTTGCCCTGGACTACCTGCGCCAGATCAGCGGCGAACTCAGCCTGGATATAACGCCCACTGGCCACATCCGGATGGGGTTTGACAACCAGTCGCCACGGTTTGAGACCAGGCACGGTGGATGCCGGCTGTGCCTCCAGTGTACCTGTTTGCCGCTTGGACTTTTTGGCCTCTTGCTGGTAACGCAAACGTAGCAATTCTTGACCGATGTCGTGGGTGACCTCGGCTTCAGCGGGCGCGCCGATGGCC
>JAADYW010000234.1 GCA_010092845.1 Chloroflexota bacterium | reverse complement strand
TTGTACAGCGCCTTTAGCGTTTTAGACTACTCTGCTTCCTCCCAATTCATTGGGGTCTTGCCTATGCCTCGACGCGGACTTCAATACGTGCTAGTTCTTTGCTGAGTTGTTGGGACTGTTCGGCCAGCTTGTCGAGAGTCTCACGTTGTTCCTGGAACCGCTTGGTCAAGACCTCAAGCCGGCTGAAAACCGGGGCCAGGATCTCTTGGCCGTATTGCAGCAGGCGGGTCCGCTCTCGCTCGGTCATATCTTTCAGAGCTTGATGATAGCTCGCGCGAAGGGCCTGGAGGCGCCCCTCGAGTTCGCGCGCCGCATCCCGCCGCAGCTTGCGTCCGTAGATTAACACGCCCGCGGTCCCGCCTACGGCCAGAACAGGCCCCACTACCAGCGTACCGAGAACGCCAACTGTGGTGGCTGTGATCGCCCCAGGGGCGGCGACGCCAATCACGATGGCGATGATTCCGCTGACGACGCCGGTGATGCTCGCCGTGAAGCGCGACATATTTGTGGCGAAGGTATCGCGCAGGCTTTCGGCTAGGTTGTTCTCGCGATAGGTTTTCAACTCCGCATCGGCGATGGCAATCGCTTCCTGAAGGGCGGTCCGCTGCTCAGCATAGCCGCTAGCATCCGGCGTCCCGATCTCTTTTTCCATCAGTGCCTCAAGACGGTTCAATCGCTCAATGATATTGCGCCAGTAGCGGCGGCTGCTATCGACGACGGCGCTTACGTAGTCTTCTGAGATATCACCGATCTGGCTGAGGCTGTTGGCGACAACCTCCTTCTCGAATTTCTCGCGAATTGCATCGCGATCGGGTGGTCGAAGCCCCTTAGCCAGGGTCAGATTCTGGTTGATGAATTTGCGCCCACGCTCCAGGATCTCGTCGAATACGCGGTCCAGCTCGCGCATCGTCATACTCAGCCGGTCTGCCAGCGTGGTCGATTGGGCTTCCAGCTCAGAGCGGAGTTGTTCTGCGTAGGCCCGGTCTGCACCGGCGAGGTCCAGACGCTGCGCCAGAACCTTCTGGTACTTGTTGATCATGCTTTCGGCGAAATCGAGTTGTGACTCGAGCTTTTGCTTCGCCGGCGGGACACGCTCGAATGTCTCGCGAAGGTGCTGGCGCACGGCGTCCATTCCACCGCCTTCGTCGGTGCCAACCCGGCTGAACAGCCCGCTGGCGCGTTTGCCCTGTAGGGCTTTCTTGGCAGAGACACCGAAAATAGGCGGATCCAGATTCACCAGTTCGGAGACTTGTTGCTTAACAAACGCCTCGACCTCTTTACGCTCCTGCCGGTCCAATAGGTCAACCTGGTTAAGGACCAGAATGATCTTCTTGCCATAGTCCCGCGCCAGTTCCAGGTAGAGCCGTTCGGTCTGGGCGAACGCCTTCTTGGCTGAGAGCAAAAAGAGCACCAGATCGCTGCGGCTGAGGAACTGCTTGGCGATCCGCTCATGCTTGAGGAATACGGAGCCGGTACCCGGCGTGTCGACGATCACCACGCCGGGGCTGCCGGTATTGGGATGTGTCCATTCGCGGACGACATCTGCATGCTTCTCGGCGGGCTGTTGCTTCTTCTCCTGGCCATGGCGAATCAACTCGATCATGTCTGTCGTCGGCGTGATACCTGTAGGAAGGAGTTCGTCACCAAGCAGGGCGTTGACAAAAGTTGATTTGCCCGCATTGAACTCGCCAACGATCACCACAAGAAAGAACATATCGCGAAGATCAGCGGCATTCTGTAGAAGACGCTCTTTGTCAGCTGCGCCTTCTTCTTCAAGATTGCCAACCTGTTCGGCAATGTCAAACAGGAGCTTGACCTCGCGCTCACGAATATCGGCAATTGGGCCTTCGAGTACTATGCTGGTCATAATCCTGAGGCTAATCCTTTAGCAAACCGGAGAGTTTCTGTTGTAAACCGATTATTGTCTGTTCATGTACATCGAGTTGCCGCTTTAGCTCATCGGTGTGCTCGATTTGAGTTGAGATCATGCGCGTGAAGGGGGCAACAACATCCTGGCGAAGCTGGTTGCCATAGCCAATCTGGTCCTCACCGGCGCGTTTTAAGATACTTGTGTAGCGGTGTTGAAGGCTATTCATCTTATTGCGGTAATTTGCCTTCAGCCACAATCCGCGCAATGGCAACATCCCTAGCCCGAAGATGGCCATAACCAGGATGATAATAACGTTGAATATGCCGCTTCCACCGGATAGTATCGCGCCGGTACCAATCAATATGGCCATTATGATCACCAGGAACATCCAGAAGGCCATTGTAACAATGGTTCCCCGCAAGGCGCGATCGATGCGTTCGGTCTCGAAATGCCCGGCCTTGACCATGAGATCGTCCAGATCGTTGCGAATGCTACGCAGCGCTTTTCGGTTGTAATTCGCCGGCGATTGTACGCGACCAATCACTTTGTTCTGCAAATTGGTTGGTAGCTGGTTGATCTGTCCGCGTGTATAGTCTACCAGATGGTCGATTTCTTCCTGGTCGCGGCCTTCCAGCGCAGGACCAAGCCGGTTAGTGATTTCGGGAATACGTTGCAGGCTGTCCCGCACCTCATGGCGTGCAAAGGCTTCCTGAGCCTTCGTCTGCTTACGGAAGCGGCGCAGTAGCCCGCCAAGGCCGATGATCTCGAGAAAGCCTGCCAGAGACTGGCCCATCGCCCGCGAGATCTGGAATAATTCATCTATCGCTTCGGTGCCGTGCGTTGTGGCATCCTGCCATTCGTTAGTGATTTCCTCGATAGTTTTGTCCACCAGGCGCTGGCGATCCTTTTCCGAAGCTGCAATCTGCCCACTGATGTTCTCGACCAACTTACGGTGCTCACTCAGCGCATCCTGTGAGTGTTTTACCTCTTCAAGCGATTGTCGCAACGCATTCCGGGCTACCAGGAGTGGGGTCTCCAGTTTTTGATGCACACGCTGGGCATCATTGAGCGTTTCGTCGAGATATTCCTCGATGTCCGCCAATCCGCTTTCGTCCCACTGGATCTCGTCGCGGGTCCCGTTTGCTGTTTGGTAGGCTTGGAGTGCCTGCTTGGCGGAAGCCAGCCAGATCAAGGGTTCGATGCCCAAATGGAGCCGTGATTGCTCGCGCACGAAGGCGCGCACCGCCTCGCGATCCTCTGCGTCCAGAACATCAATCTGGTTAACGATGATGACCATGCGCTTACCATAGTCTTTCAGGGAACGCATGAACGCCAGATCGCTGGCCGTCAGGACCTGGGTAGCAATCATCACCAGGAATAGAATATCGGCTCGGTGTAGAAACCTCTGGGTCAGTTCATCGTGCTGGGTGAAGACCGATTCCAGGCCCGGGGTATCTACCAGGCTGAGCCGCCTCAAGAGATTAGCTGGGTAGAATATCGTGCTGATATTGCCGGTGCGGCTTTTCTGGACGTTTTCCCCATAGCGCAGGATGGCGATGTGATCGGTCGTCGGGATCGGCCCAACTTCCAACACGGCGTCGCCCAGTAGGGCATTAATAACGCTGGATTTACCCGAGCTAAAGGGCCCGACCAGTGTCAGGAGAAACGGGTGATCGGCGTGGAATATCGCATCCCGCATCTGCGCCAGTGTTTCATCGGGCAGGTTGTCAACCCGATTGAGGGTATCCAGCAGGGCCGTTAGTGATTCGTACTGTTCACGGCGCAGGTCAGCATAGTACGCCAGACGTCGCGCCTCACGTTTGGACTCGCGTTTCGACGGTGCTGGTGCGGCTGTGGACTCTGTCGATGGCTGCAAATCATCGTCAGTTTCAGAGGTGGTAATGGCCAGCGATTGGCTTGGTGCGATAGTGTTATCCTCAGATGTCCCTGTATCAGCTTGAGGATCAGGGGAAGTTGGCGTCTCTGTTTGATCAGATGGAGGCGGTTCGTTGGTATTCAAATGCGTTCCCGTCCTGAGATGAGCCAGGTTTCGTTAGAAAAATAGTAGCACGCCTCATGATGACAAACAATATTCGTCTGCCCCATTTCAACTGGGGCAGGGTGGTTCGTTGAAACATCTAGTCTGCGTTACACTGATGAAGGTGCCGTTGGAACAGAGAATAGGGCTATTTCGCGAAACATGAACGTACGTGCTGTGCTTTTTGACATGGGGGGCACCCTATTGCACTTCTATCCACCCGGCGGCGGCTGGGAGGATATGGAGAAATCGGGTGCACGGGGATTATATGCCTTGCTAACCGGCCTGGGCTACGGGGTGCCACCGTATGATGAGGCGCTCGAGCAGTCGTGGCAGGTTATGCGTAATGCCTGGATCAGCCTGGGTGACAATCCCGACCCCCAAACGCTGACGCTGGAATCCCGTATCCGGGCTCTGCTGACCGAAATATGGGGTCTGGAACCAACCGATGGCCTCGTACAGATGGCGCAGCATGCCTATATCGCCGGGGCGCAGGTCAATGTGCGGCCATTTGCGAATGCCCGTGCTGTGCTAGCGGCGTTGAAGACGGCAGACTTGCCTATCGGCTTGATCTCGAATACGGTCTGGCCTGGCCATGCCCACCGTTATGATCTCGACTATTACGGGATGCTCCAGTTTCTTGACTTCACGCTGTTTTCGTCCGATGAGCTCGCCTGGAAGCCGTTTGCGACGATATTCGAACGTGCCATAGAGCGTCTCGGTATTGTACCCGCGGATGCAGTCTACATTGGGGACAGCCTGTTCTTTGATGTCTACGGCGCCCAACAGGCTGGCCTGAAAACCATCTGGATTGAACAGCCACGAAGATGGTGGCCACCATCGTTGGGTATTGATGATATAATCCCGAATAGTATTGTGAAGGATATTGGCGAGGTTACGGCACTACTGGTGCCGGGAGGTTAGTTTCTTGTCCCTCGAACAACAACACCCCGAGCGCCCGGTCAAGCAGCAGCGGCAACAGATGATCGTGACGGCAAGCGTAATCGGGGTAATCGGCTTGGCAATCGTGTTCGTGTTTATCGTGCTCCTGAATAGTGAAGCTCCCATCCCGAATGGGGTGGATACAGCCTATGCGGACATTCCCCAATCGACCACAGCCGAGAGCTATGGCTACCTGGGTGACCCGGAAGCACCGATCTCAATCCGAGTGTACTCTAGCTTCGCTTGCGTGAGTTGCCGAGACCTGGCGGAAGACTTTGACAATCTCAAACGCTACATGCGCAATGGCCAGGTGAGCCTGGAGTTTGTGCCAATCCATTCTATTGGCGGCCTGGGCGCTGATGAGGGCGCGCGCGCTGTCGTCTGTGCCGGTGAACAGGGCAGATTCTTTGAGATGCATGATGTCATGTTCTACTGGCAAGGACGCGAGAACTATCGGACCGCCTTGATGGAATCGGCCGCCGAACAACTTGACCTGAATGTCGACCAGTTCATGTCCTGCTACGAGTCGCGTCGCGCGCATGATATTGTGCGCCAGGCACGGCTGGAATTCGAGCGACTGGACTTTACGGGCACACCGACAGTGTTGGTCAATGGTACGCGCACCAATAACCCCATCGGGGATGTCGAAGCTCTGTTGCAAGCGCAACCAGAAACGGAAGAGTGACCCCAAATGGCCGCATCTGAACCTATGTTCATTGTAGATGCTCACCAGGATATTGGCTTCAACTATATCGAGGAGGGGCGCGATTTTCTGCGCCCGGCCCTAGAAAAACGTGCGCGGGAAGATAACTCACCAGAGGCGCTGCGCGGCCGGGGTCTGGCGACACTAAGCTTGCCGGATGCGCTGAGAGGTCATATTGCGCTGATCTTCAGTACGTTGTACGTATGCCCTGAGTGGTCTCGATTTGGGGCCAAGGTGCGCTATGAAACGCCAGATCAAGCCCATGAACAGGCGTTGGCTCAGGTCAATTACTATCGCCAACTTGCGGACCGTGACGCGCGCCTTATGGTGGTACGTTCGCAATCGGATCTGGACACTGTTCTCGATTCATGGCGCGACGAGGCGGTGCCGCTTGAGGAACGAAAGCTGGGCCTGATCATCCTCATGGAGGGCGCAGACCCCATCCGTGAGCCCCGCGAACTGGAGATGTGGTACCATGAGCAGGGTGTTCGCATTGTCGGCCCGGCATGGTCGGAAACGCGCTATAGCGGAGGGACTAAGCGCCCCGGACCGCTCACCGCCCTCGGCTTCGAGCTATTGGAGCGCATGGCCGGGCTTGGTATGCTGCTCGATCTATCCCACCTTGCGGAGAAGGCCTATTATCAGGCGCTCGATCGTTATCCCGGACCGTTAATCGCCAGCCACAGCAATCCGCGTCATTTCGTCAACAGTGACCGTATGCTCTCTGACGAGATGATTACTATGCTCGCCGAACGTGATGGCGTAGTGGGAATGGTTCCGTTCAACCGGTTCCTGGTCGCAGACTGGAAAGATGGTACCCCCAAAGAGCAGGTTACCATTGACCACTATATCGGTATCATCGACTATGTCTGCCAACTCACCGGCAGTGCACGTTATGTAGGCATCGGTAGCGATTGGGATGGCGGTTTTGGTAGCGAATCGCTCCCCTATCAGTTTGATACCATCGCTGATCTCTGGCTGCTCAGAGATGCATTACAGGAACGTGGCTTCAAGGAAGAAGAAGTCAGGAGTATCCTGGGGGGCAATTTCGTCAGATTGACACGACAAGCGCTACCGTCAAGCGTATAGGTGCCATTATGGTAGACTGGGAGGCGCGGGGGTATCCCGCCGAGCAAGAAGCACGCGAACAACTGCAGGAACGAGAGCGTTTCGCGCAGATTGGCATCTTGATTGGCACGTTGGGGATAGTTCTCGCTCTGATTGGTCTTTTCCCGTCGATTACCGGCGTCGAGGCGCAGTCGGGCGTGGGGGTGCTGCAGGTTCTGGTTATTCTATTTGGTCTGATATTGCTTATCGTAGGCGCGCTGCTCTTTGTCAAGATCATGTTCTACCCATTCCAACGAACCAATCTCGCGCAGGACATTGCCATTCGCCTGAGCCTGACTGGCCTGCTCATGACGGCGGCTATTGGCCTGGCGGACGTACTGGGCTTTGGGTCGCATGCACCTGGTGATGAGAGTAATCTGCCCTATATTGGCCCCTGGCAGGCGGCCGGTATGGCGCTTGGGTTTGCAGTGGCATCAGTTGGGGTTCTGGTGTTCACGCTGATGGGAGCGCAGGGCGACGGGAGTGATGTCCAGGAATAGTCCTCGTATCGGCTTGGCATCAGTGGTGGCACGCGAGGGCTCTAGTCCGCCACCTGCGACGTCTGCTTCAGAGCAGTGAGAATCTCATCGTTGGTGGGATAGCCGCGCTTAAAGAGGGCGATCTTGCCACTCTTGTCCACAGCGACCACCGTACGCTTGACGACAAAGCCCATGAGCATAACGGAATCGTACATTCGCGCGATGTTGCGGTTCTCATCTACGATTAGCTCAAACGGAAACCCATTCTTGTCAATGAACCGCTGATGACTCTCCGCGCTGGCGGGGTTGATTCCAAAGACTTCGGTGCTGCTGTCCCGAAATCGCGGGAACTCGTCCCGAAACGCGCAAAGCTGGCGGGTGCAGTCTGCTGTCTGGTCGCCAGGATACATCACTAACACGACATTCTTCCTGCCGCGGAACTCGGATAGCGTGATTTGGCGTCCACTATTGGTCTGTGCAGTAAAATCGGGGGCCTCTTGTCCGACTTCGATCGGTGGCATGGTGTCTTTTCCTCATGCGGAGTCTTAAGCAATTACTCAGAAATCAATTATCCAGGAAGAGTATTAGAGCGGCGTTAAAGTCCGCGGGTGTCTCGTGCATTGGCAGATGGCCGACTCCTTCAAATTCGACCAGCCTTGCTGAGGGAAGGGCTTCTAGTAAATCCTGTGCTGCCTCCGGTGGCGCCCAGCCATCGCCACTACCCCACATCAAGAGCACCGGTAGCCGAAGCGTTTCGAGTGGATCGGGAAGGGCGTTACGGTGGCTATCCCGAACCATACCGATAGCGGCTAGATCCCAGCCTTCAGTGTGCAACACGCGCGAATAGTCTGCCACCAGCTCCTCAGTAACAACGTCATCGTGTTTGGTGGCGCTGAGAAGTTGCTCCTCAACGGCAACCGGTATCACCAGATGCATTGCGACTCGCGCCCACCGCTTGAGAAAGGGAATGTCGATAAGCGCCCGCGGTACCTCCGGTGGACTTGCGGTGATCAAGGTCGGTGCGACCAGTGCCAGCTTACCGATCCGATCGGGCTGCTGCTGTGCGGCCATAACGGCGATGTTAGCGCTAAACGCATGGGCCACGATATGCGCCTGCTCCACACCTTGGCCCCTCAGAAAATCGAGGATGATACGGGCAGCATGCGGATGACTGTAGTCGAGATCCAGCCCTTTTTCGGATAGACCTGCGCCTGGCAAGTCCAGCACGTAGATATTGTAGCCAGCCTCCTGTAGCGCTGGGAAGGTGTGCTGCCAGCTCAGCGTTGACCCGCCCTGTCCATGCAGCAGCAGAACAGTTTGGCCCGGGTTGGGGTAATGGGTGTAATAGATCTCGGTGCCCTCAATGGTGGTAAAAGCCCCTTCAGGATCAGCAAGTGATCGGGTATCCGCTGGCTTAGGACCGGCGAATGGCAGCAGGAACGGCAAAACCAGGACCACAAAAAGGATTACCACCAATACACTCACGCCAAGGGCCAGCCACTTCTGGCGTGATGTAAGCGTTGGCAGATGGTTGTCACGAAACTGCTGCCAGCGTTGTTGGGGTGTTGGTCTCAGTTGGGTAGACGCAGATGAGTCCATCGGTTGTGCGTGTAAGGCGGATATGCATTAAACTGGTTGCTGTTTACCCATCATAGCACCTATTGCAATTATGTTGAACGATCAAAAGTCGATGACATCCTCAAGTCCCCTCAAGATCGCCGTCGCGCCGAATGCGTTTCGCGGAAGTCTGACAGCTCTGGAAGCCGTGGCCTGCATCGAACGCGGCCTACGGTCCAGTCTGCTGCCCTGTGAGATCATCTCGATGCCATTGGCCGATGGTGGCGACGGCACCCTTGACGTCTGGGTGAGTGCCAAGGAAGGTCGCAGACTGTCCCAAGCGGTAACCGGACCCAGGGGGCAACCTGTCGTTGCTGAGTATGGTATGACAGGGGATACGGCGCTGGTAGAGATGGCGCGCGCCTCAGGGATTGAGTTGCTGGCGCCTGATGAGCGTGATCCATTGCTTACCACCACCTATGGTACCGGGGAACTCATCCGCGCCGCAGTCATGGCCGGCGCACGCCGGATTATGGTTGGCGTTGGTGGCAGTGCGACGGTTGATGGCGGCGCTGGGTGCCTCCAGGCGCTAGGGGGGAGGCTGTTGGATCGCGATGGGGCGTCGATTCCACCTGGTGGAGGTGGCCTGGGGCACCTGGCCCGCATAGATTTGAGTCCGGTCCAGGAGCTTCTGAGCGATGTCATTCTTCAGGTGTTATGCGATGTCGACAATCCCCTGTTGGGGCCAGAAGGTGCAGCTCCCGTTTTTGGACCGCAAAAAGGCGCGGACGCCGCCGCGGTGCGTACGTTGTCCGAGAATCTAGCTCATTTTGCCGCTGAGCTCGCTGTAGCTACTGGCGTGGATGTCGGCACAGAACGCGGTGCAGGGGCGGCTGGAGGCTTGAGTGCCGGCTTAATGGCTGGTGCCTCGGCTGAATTGGTCTCAGGTGTTGAGGCTCTGATCGAGGACTGTGGCTATGCTGCAGTCTTGTCAGAGGCTGACATTGCCCTAATTATCACGGGGGAAGGCAAGCTCGACAGTCAGACTGGCGGTGGAAAAGCTCCTCTTGGCATTGCGCGGCAAGCTGCTAAACGCGCGATTCCTGTGGTGGCTTTTGCTGGTTCAGTCACAGCCTCGGTGGTGGAATTGCGCCGATGGAACATCCAAGCCGCCTGGAGTATTGTGCCGCACCCCTGCACACTTGATCAAGCCGTTGCTAACGCCGCCCCATGGCTTGAGGCGGCCGCTACCCATTTGGGGAATGCGCTTGCATTGGATTTGCACCGTTAGTCAACATTGAGTGAGGAGTTTGCATATACGATGGCAATTAAACCTGATCGATGGATACGCGCAATGGCCGCTGAAAACGGGATGATTGAGCCGTTCTTTGAGCAACAGGTGCGTGATGGCGTCATCAGCTATGGGCTTTCGAGCTATGGCTATGATATCCGCGTCGCAGATGAGTTCAAGGTTTTCACGAATGTCAACAGCGCCATTGTCGATCCTAAGGGTTTTGACCCCGCATCTTTTGTCGATTTCCAGGGAGAATCGTGCATTATTCCCCCCAATTCGTTCGTTCTGGCACGGACCGTCGAGTATTTTCGGATTCCACGGCAGGCAATCGCCATCTGTGTGGGCAAGAGTACATA
>JAADYW010000233.1 GCA_010092845.1 Chloroflexota bacterium | reverse complement strand
GTTGAGATAGCGCGCCATATCCAGGAGTTGGTCGAGTATATCCCGGGGATGGACTGCCCGTAGCGGCCGGACATGTATCAAGTACCATTCCTGGATCAGGTATGCTAGCGCCTTCTCATCATATGGGATCCGCTTGGCGGCACAGACGTTCTTGAAGATCTCGCGATATTGCTCGAAGGTCGGATCCGTCACCTCAACCTTATAGGGAATACGGCGTAGGAACGCTTCATCCACCAAATCGGCAGGGGGTAGATTGGTGCTGAAGACAATCAACACATTGAACGGTATTTCGATCTTACGGCCGGTGCTGAGGGTCAGGAAGTCAACACGGCTCTCTAGTGGGACTATCCACCGGTTCAAGAGGTCTTGAGGCCGCATCATCTGGCGACCAAAGTCATCAATGAAGAACATGCCGCCGTTGGCCTTCATCTGGTAGGGTGCTTCATAGAATTTGTTGATCGGGTCATAGACCAGGTCCAAGCCGGCCATAGTGAGTTCCCCACCGACCATAATCATCGGACGTTTGATCCGCAGCCAGCGTGGGTCACGCCTTACACCGGTAGATCCTGAGCGTGACTCCTTGTCATCAACCTTGACAACCTCATGGTTAACGTTGTCAAAAACCCGAATTGTCTGGCCATCCACATCGATGGCATAGGGTATCCACATCTCTTCGCCCATAACGAAGCGCGCTGAACGCGAGGCCAGCGTAGTCTTTCCGTTACCTGGCGGGCCGTGCATGAATATGGCTTTGCCCGAGTTCATCGCTGGGCCGACCTTCATGAGAATGCTGTCATCGAAGGTCAACCCTTCTAGGGCCTGGAGCATTCCCTCACGGTTCACGCTGGGGCGCCGGGCCTGGGCACGCATGGCATAGACATATTGGGGGAGGGTCACCGGGCAGGGTCCAGCGTACATGCTGCGATTTGTCGCCTCTTGCGCTTTGACAGAGCCTTTCTGCGATATGATGTATTCATAAGCAGCTTCGCTGATGCCGCCCGAACCGCGTACTTCGATCCACTTCTCACGCTTCATATAATCGATGATGCGGTCCACGACGCCGGTATAAGGCAGGCTCATATTGTCCGCCAATTGCTGACCGCTCAGGTATCCAGAGAAATAGATGGTCTTGATCGCCAGATCTGTTAGGAGGCCCATATTGAGACCTGTATCTTCGACTGTACGCTTCGCTGGGGGCGACCATTGTTTACGTGGGCTTGTCATGCTCCGTGCTCCATAAAGGTTCTATAACAGCTCAAGAAATCGGTCTATGTCACTCGTAGTATTATAGCAGTGAACCGATATTCTCACGTATGGGTGGCCAGCGGCATCCAGGTGCTTGGTGACCATGATCTGGTGCTGAGCCAGACGCTGGACCAGGTCGTCAGTTGCGGTATCCGATTCACTATACTTGAAGGTGACAATAGGGCCGTGCTCATCGGGTGCGTGAGGGGTGATGACGAGGTAGCCGGCGGCGTTTAGGGCGTTTAAGGCGTATGTCGCGAGGCCGGTCGTGTAGTCGTCGATATTCTCGCGCCCCAATTCGTTGATCAGCTTAAGGCTGCTCAGGACGCTCAACATACCTGGAACGTTTGGCGTCCCCATCAGAAACCGTATGGCGCCAGGGCGAGGCGTCAGGTTGTAGTCCAGCCAGTGCTCCCAGCCATCAACGGCGTTCGGCCCAATGTGGTTGGGTTGCATGGTCTCCACGGCTTCGTTGCGGACATATAGAAAACCAGCACCCGTCAGTGCAAGCAGCGATTTCTGCCCGCCCGTCGCCAGGACATCGATATTCATCGCCGTGACATCGATCGGCAGATGGCCAATTGCCTGGATGGCATCAACTGCCAGGAGGATATTGCGCTCGCGGCAATACGCACCCAGTGCCGCCAGGTCTGCGCGGGCCCCGCTGAAGAATTGGACCGCACTCACCGCCACGACGCGGGTATGCCCATCGGAGTTGGCATCAACCGCGTCGATGCTCAGTGTGCCATTCTGTGCTGGCACAATCCGGCACGTTACACCACGTCGTTCGAGAGCCATCCAGGGATATGCGTTGGAGGGAAACTCCATATCACAGAAAATAATGTTGTCACCGTCTTCCCACGGGAGGGATTGCGCAACAAGGTTGAGCGCCGTAGAAGTGCTGAGAACAGGGCATATCTCTGAGGGATGGGCAGCGTTGATGAAGGTCGCAATGTCGTTCATGAAGCTCTCGAACATCGGGAGGACTTCGCGCCCGAAATAGCTTGTGGCGTTGTGTCCCATCGCGCTAATGCAGCTTTGGATAGCAGCGACTGTACGCGCCGGCATGGGCGAAATTCCAGCGTGATTGAGGTAGATCACATTCTCCGTCAGAGGAAATTCTTCCTGACGCAACGAAGCCACATCATATCTTGCTGCGATATTGGGGGATGTTGCCATTTTGGTTTCCTTTTCCTTACCGGACCTCGCCTATTGAGCGTACATTTTTGTCGTGCACGAATTAATACTTATCGTCGCTGAAGATTAAGCGTGTAGAATTTGTGTAAATAATTCGCTCGCAATGACGTGTGGGCGAAATACTAGAATCCATATCGAATATGGTGGCTATAATAGTTATAATTGTCAACCAACGTCATGATACACTCAACACTCTTGACAAGGCTGCTGCTGGATCCGTGACAATGCACGTCTTCCGCAGTTCTGCGGCTGGTTATTGACGTATGACCGAGACGAATCAAGGTACAGGTATCTATGATTGAGCATATTCACTGGCTAGGCCATGCCAGCTTTCGCATTGAGGGTCCACCATGCATCTACATTGATCCGTGGCGTATTCCGGATGGTGCTCCTCCCGCAGATGTCATTCTGATTTCTCATGAGCACTATGACCACTGTTCGGTTCGCGACATTGAGAAGCTGTCTCAGCCACATACCCGAATTATTACCGGGATTGGCGCAGCACGGTTGCTGCGACGCGAATTTGATGTGGAAGTTCTGCGCGCCTGGCAGAGTGTGAATGTTGATCAGGCCAATATCAAGGCCCTCCCGGCGTATACGTTCGACGAGTACCATCCCCCGCATCGCGGCGATGTTGGCTTCATGATTTCAATGCGGTTCTATGACATCTATTATGCGGGAGACACGGATTTCATACCAGAACTGGCCCGCCTCGGCTGCGATGTTGCTATTCTGCCGGTTAGCGGCAAGGAAGGCACAATGACGATCGATGCAGCGAAGCAGCTAGTTCGTGCTATGCGACCCTCGTATGTCATCCCCAGCCACTATGGTAGTGTTGATGGCGGCACCAAGCTTGATGCCAAAGCCCTCGAGACCGCCTTACAGGATGAAGTGAAGTTCCTTTGGCGGGAAGCCCTGACGCCGTAAGGTACGCAAATCCAGTTGGTGGCCGTTTCGGCACATTCAGGCATACAAAAACGGCGCTTGGCATTCACCGCGCCGTTTCCATTTTTCGTGGTCGGATTGATCAGGCAGCCGAGTCAACGGTGCTATTGTCCTCAAGCCCGCCCTCTTGGCTCCACTTGACGACTTTGCCTTCGCGATTCTCGATCACAGGGTATTCCTGCTGTAAGATGGCTTCGCGCGTGATGAGGACTTTGCCAATCTCTGGCCGTGAGGGGATTTCGAACATGACGTCGAGCAGTACGCGTTCGAGTATCCCGCGCAGGCCACGCGCCCCGGTTTCATATTTCAATGCCAGCTCCGCGGCGGCATTCAGGGCTTCATCGGTGAAAACAAGCTCCACATTATCAAGGCTGAACAGACTCTGATACTGCTTCACGAGTGAATTCTTGGGCTCGACCAGGATGCGGACGAGTGATTCCACATCCAGCGGGTCAATGCTGCTCAGTACCGGGAGGCGGCCGACTAGCTCAGGGATAAGACCGAATTCCATCAGGTCATCGGCCGTCATCTGCCGCAGTAGCTCGCTGGTATTGGCGGGCGCAGAGCCCTTACTCCCGAATCCCATGCTGCCCTTGGCGCCAACCCGCTTAGAGATGATCTCCGTCAGCCCCTGGAAGGTACCGCCACACACAAAGAGAATGTTGTTGGTGTCGATTTGGATGAACTCCTGGTGGGGGTGCTTACGACCGCCCTGGGGAGGAACATTGGCGACAGTGCCTTCGATAATCTTGAGGAGCGCTTGCTGGACACCTTCGCCACTGACATCACGCGTGATTGAGGGATTGTCCCCACTCTTGCGCGTGATTTTGTCGATTTCGTCAATGTAGATGATGCCCCTTTCTGCGCGACTGATGTCGAAATCTGCTGCCTGGATGAGGCGTAACAGGATATTTTCAACATCCTCACCGACATAACCTGCTTCGGTAAGCGCTGTTGCATCCGCAATACAAAACGGCACGTCGAGCATGCGGGCAAGGGTTTGGGCCAGGAGGGTCTTGCCGCAGCCAGTTGGCCCGACCACCAGAATATTGCTTTTCTCTAGCTCGATGTTGTTAATGATGCCCCCGGCATTGATTCGCTTGTAATGATTGTAGACAGCTACACTCAGGACGCGCTTGGCACGCTGTTGTCCAATGACATAGGTATCTAGATACTCATGTATTTCGCGGGGGGATGGAATGTCATCAAGCTGGAATTCCTCAGACGGTGTACTTGTCTGTTCTTGATCCAGTATATGCTGGCAAAGCCGCACACATTCGTCGCAGATGAATACATTATCGGGACCTGCGATCAGGCGGTTAACCTCATCCGCAGATTTTCCGCAGAATGAACAATGCAGCGGGCCTTGTCCGATAGGATTCACAAGTTGCCTCCAGTCTCACTTTGCCAGATTATCGGCAGTACAGGGCATTCAGTTTCAAAGTCTTTGCCCTATACTGCTGATTGTAGTCCTTTTTTGCGGCAAGACAATCGTTGTTTACACTTGGACTACTTGCCATTGTCCTTGGGGCTACCGTCCTCTTCCTTCGGTGGCTCTAGGATCGTATCGATCAACCCATACTCAACAGCTTGCCGCGCTGAGAGGTACACATCACGATCAGTATCTGTCTCGATGCGCTCCTTGCTCTGGCCGGTAGCATCAGCAAGAATGTCGGTCAGAAGGTCGCGTTGGCGGAGGATTTCGCGGGCCTGGATGTCGATATCAGTGGCCTGTCCACCACCCCCTGATGACCAGGGTTGGTGCATATGAATTGTGGCATTGGGGAGTGCCATTCGACGGCCTTTCTCGCCAGCTGTGAGCAAGATGGTGCCAAAGCTCGCGGTCAGGCCCACTGCGACCGTCCGCACAGGATTGGGTATGGACCGCATGGTGTCAAAGATTGCCAGACCAGAGTAGATCACGCCACCAGGGCAGTTAATGTAGATGCTGATTTCCCGCTGCGGATCCTGGCTGTTGAGATAGAGTAGCTGTGCGACAATCAAGTTGGCGACCTGGTCATTGATACCTGTTCCCAGCATAATGATGCGCTCTTTGAGCAAGAGTGAGAAGATATCGTAGGCGCGTTCGCCGCGGCCTGTTTGCTCGATGACCATTGGGATAACACCGTTGAATACACCAGCACTATGGAGTTGCCCGAAGTTCTCGTACATGTTCTGTTCGTTCATAGATGTGGGATACCTCATCTCTGTTGTGTCCACTACGATTCAGTTGGGGTTACGGTTGCACTGTCATTTTCGCTAGGTTGGCCTTCAAGATTTGCTACGCTACCCTCTGCCGCATCTTCTTCCTGCCCTGGCGATGGATCCTCGCTGTCAGTTGTTGCGTCTGGGCCTTTGGGTGGCTCTTTGCCCTTGGCGATGTCAATCAGGCGCTGAACTGTGCGCTGGCTCACCAATTGCATGGCAACCTGGTTGCGGTATTCAGGAGAGTCCAGTACACGCATGAAGAGGTCCGCCTGGTCGCCGCCAAAGCGTGCAACCTGGTTTGCAATTTCGGCTTGAATCTCGCCGTCTCTGACCAGAAGCTCTTCTTCTTTGGCCAACTCTGTCAAAACGAGGGACTTCTTCATGCGAGTTATGGCTTGATCCCTTTGTTCTTCGCGAACAGCATCCCGAGAGCGATTGGTATAGCGCAGATAGTCCTCTAACGACAGCCCGGCTTGCTCCCGCAGATAGCCGTCCATCTCCTCAATGATGTCATCGATATAGTCGTCGACGATTGCTTCTGGATATGAGATTGTCGCGAGATCGATCAATGCAGCGAGTGCTTCGTCTGCATAGGCGTCGTCCGCATCTTTTTCGAAGATCTCTTCCAGGTTCTTGCGCAGCCGTTCGCGGAGTTGCTCCATGTTCTCTAGCTCGTTGTCACTAGCTAACTGAGCCATGAAGTCATCTTGCTCAGGATACACTAAACGGTTGACGCTGGTAATTGTCGCTTCAAAATCAACCCGCTTGCCCGCGACATCCTCGTCTTCATGGTCATCAGGGAACCTAGAACTGAATGACGTTGCCTGAAACGGCGTTATGCCAACAAGCGCCTCCGAAAACCCGGGAAGCATGTCGCGGTCGGGATCGGGCAGGAGAATGTAGCTGTATTGGCGTTCATCCATGAAGATGCGTGGCTGCTCTTCATGATCGTGCTTATGCTCGTGATCATGGCTGTCTTCAGCGTCTTCGGAGCTGGCGTCCCCATTTTCCTCGTCGTCGCTATCCTCAGCCGTTTCCTCTGCTTCGGCAAATACGCCTCGGATGTTCATGACGACTTCGTCGCCCATTTTCGGTGGCCGGTCAACCTGCTCGCGGAGAGCTAGGCTCTCGACAGTCCGGGCTAGGCTCTTCTCAACCTGCTCTTCCGTAACGTCCTTCACAGAGTAGTCGAGCCGCAGGCTACGATAGTCCCCGAGGTTTACATCAGGACTCTTGGGGACACTAAACGTGATTTTGATGCCATCATCAATGTTGACATCCGAAATCTCGGCCTGAGTGTATGGCTCGATGCCACTTTCGTCCAGGGCTTGGCGGTAAATATCGTTGCCAACTTCCTCAATCGCTTCCTGCGTGAGCGTCACTTCACCTACAAGACCAGCTACAACGTTGTAGGGTGCCTTGCCAGGCCGGAAGCCTGGAATACGCATTTCGCCCGCCAGGCGCTTTGCTGCCTTTCGTTTGCCTTTGTTAATCACCTCGTCATCGACCGTGACGGTCAATTCGGCAATGTGGCCATCCTTGTGCTCAACTTTTACATCCAAGTTTGTCTGTCCTCAAAACTTCGATCAGGTTCACCATTATACAGAGTGAGTTTTCGTGCCTACCAGCATCAATTTGGGTTCTGATGGAGTTCTTAGATATGCTGTAGCTGCTATATAGAACAAAACGGCGATTCAGCACGCCGTTGGTTGCGCTTGGGGAAGGCGGGACTCGAACCCGCACGGATTTCTCCACATGATCCTAAGTCATGCGCGTCTGCCAATTCCGCCACTCCCCCTCGATTGCCAAGCAATATAGCAGGAAGTCCAATAATTGCAAGACTAAATCAATAGTCTTTGAGATCGGCCACTGGTAGCTCGAATTTGAAGGTGCTGCCCTTGTTGGGTGCGCTCTCAACAACAATCTCGGTATTCATGCTTCTGGCTAGTGTTTGAGCTGAGGCTAGCCCTACGCCGACCCCACCGTACTTCTTGGTTGTTCCAGTTTCTACCTGGAAGAATGGCTCGAAGATCTTCTCACGGTATTCAGGCGGAATGCCGATCCCTTTGTCCTCAAAGGCCACACATACGGTGTTGTTCGGCCCTACGTGGGTTTTGATCCAGACCTCGCTATCTTCGGGGCTGAATTTGAGTGCATTGTCCAGTAGCAGGAATAAGATGCGCGATATTGCGCGGCGGTCGGCGATTACCGGTGGTATATCCTTGATTTCGTAGTGCACACGTTCAACATCATGACGGTGCGACCAACTCCGCCGCAAGGTGTGAATGCTCTGTGTCATGGCGTCGTTTAGGAGCATCGTAGCTGGCTTGAGATGCTCAATCAAGTGCAGTTGAGAGATATTATGGATGAGTTCTTCCATACGACCAACCGCTTGCGTGACCATGCTGGTGATGATGCGGTTCTTCTCGTCTGCGGATAGCTCATTCACGACCTCGACGAGCATGGAGACTGCAGACTTAATCTGTAGCATCGGGGTGCGTAGCTCATGGTCGACGCTTTCGATGATGTGTTTCTTGAGCATTTCGGCCTGCGTCGCGATGCGCATAGCCTCTTGCAGCTCCGCGAGGGTCTTCTGTAGCGCCTCGTTTCGTTCCTGAAGGCCGACGTTAAGAGATTGGTTCTCGACCATCAGTTGATCGATCTGCCGTTTGATGCGCAGCAGGGCCAACACGCGCAAGAAGAGGTCCTGGGCATTCGCCGGCTTGGGGAGGTAATCATCCGCACCGGATAGCCGGACTTCTAGGCGCTTACGTTTCTCGTGGTCGTCGGTCACGACGATGACTGGCAAGTAGCCCAGCTTGGCATCTTGCTTCAAACGCTGGCAGACGGTTAGCCCATCCATATCTGGCATGACGAGATCCAGGATTACCAGGTCCGGCCGGTCTTCGTAAACGACTTCAAGTGCAGATTTGCCGCTATAGGCGGTGCTGACCAGGCACCCCTGTCGTTCCATATACTCTTTTAAGGCCGTGGCTTTATCCGGTTCATCATCAACGATCAATAAGTGCGGGGCATCGAGATAATCGCTCGTAGAGGGAAGGGTTTCGCTTGGCGTTGGTTGTGTCATCACGTAATGATCCAAAGAATTATTACCAGTTTATAGATAGAACTATTGTACGCCAAATGTGGAACCTATGAAATATAGCCGTTTCATTCGCATTTGCCAACAGTTTGGCAGAGTTGGTTGATGTGCAGGCGGTCGTGGCGAGCAGTAAAAGCAGCCATTTCAAGAAGATTGGTAGGCCCAAAAACACTATGCCGGGCTGTTCGAGTCCAGGCTTCCTGCGGCAGCGCTTCTAACAATTCTAACGTTCTTGAACGTTCATTGGCAAATGCATAGACCGTCTCGAGCCCATCAACTTCCCCAAGAGCTCGTTTACCAGGGGCGGGCGGCGGCGGCGGTGGCTCTAGAAAGGGGTTGTCCTCATCGAGTATCCGCTGGAGCCGTGCCCGCTGTGTCTTGACCTCGCTGTCATGGAGATGAACCACAATTTCCAGCGGGGACCACTCGCTGGGGTCGGGACGTTGATGCCAGAAGTGGTCCGGTATCTCGCTCGCCATGCCGATCAAGGCCGCGACATTTCCTACCAGGCGTGGCCCGATTTGTGCAGCGTGCAGGGGGCGGGGCTCCAGGGTGGCTAGCCATTGTGAGTCACGGACGAGGTGCAGGAAGGCCGCGAGGGTTCCCTGGCCATCCGGCGTGTTGGACGATTCTGATTCCGGCGGGGCTACGTCCTCGACCTGCACCCAGAATGTATTCAGACCTGCCGCATGTGCAGGGATGATGTCATTTGCCCAATCATCGCCGACCATCAGTGCCTCATCGGGCTCCACACCGATACGGGTCAGAATCTCCTCATAATAGTGGGGCGACGGTTTGGTGAAATGGACATTATCCATAGTGCTGATAAACCAAAACGGTTGCTCGGCGAGCCCTGCCCAGGCCAGGCGAAAGGCGACCATTTCGCTCAAGAATAGAGGATTTGTCGCAACCGCAACCGCGTATCCATGCTCGAATAGCCAGTTAACAAGGGGCAGCGCCGCGGGCACAGAGCGGGTCAAGGATTGGAGGGTAGGGTAACTTTCCTGAATGAAACGCTCCATGATGGCCGGCATGGCTGCCGCATCAAGCCCGGCGATGTGGCTAAAGGCGGCGAAGAACACGTCCCGATTGGTCAGGGTGGGGTCGAGATTGGTAATTGTCTGCTGACTGGCGACGAGCATTGCTTCGCGCAGTTTGAGCGGATCGAGGTTTGGGAAATGGACTATTAGGTGTGCCGCTAGCTTTTTCAGATACCCCTTCACAAATCTATCAATCGGGTTCTCGAGGAGGGTCTGGTCCAGATCCAGCAGCACCGCCTTAATCATCGGAGTCCTCTGAGTTGCCGAGGGCTTCAGCAAAGAGCTTGAGGCCGGCGCGCTCCTCATTGCACTTTGGGCACCCCACATAGGGATCAGGTACAGGAATGTCGTGTAACTTGCACGAGGCCCTGACATGCATCTTACGGCCAAATCCCAGCATCGTGGGTTTGATGGTCAATTCGAGCTGCAGGTTAGGGCTGGCATTTGCCCGAAGGATATCGGGTACAGGGCATTTCGCACAATCCTGGGGGCGCCAGGGCGCCGAGCGTTCACCCTTGGGAATGCGGCATTCTTGTACTTCTCGCCCACGGAAGTAGTCTTCATAGTAGAATTTGCATTCCTTGCCGGCGGGGGTTTGCATGGTTTCCAGTACTCCTCAGGCCTAATACTTCAACAACAACGTCTGGGTGGTGTTTTGGGCCGTGCCGCGGTGAACAAAAAGGGCGATCGCTCGCCCCTTTCAGTCGTTATGGGCGCTACTCAAACTAGACACGGGTGATGTAGGTTGAATCTTCAGTTTTGATGCGGATAACGTCCCCCACGTTAACGAAGAGGGGGACCGTGACTTCCAGGCCGGTCTCGGTCGTGACTTTCTTCGTCGGACTATTGGCTGTATCGCCAGCAACCGCTGGTTCAGATTCGACAACTTCTTGCTCCACATTCAGCGGCAGCACGTAGTCGATAATCTCACTGCCATATTTGCTCAGCGCCAGGTGCATCCCTTCTTTAAGATACTGCATGTCCGCACCGAACAGGTCCTTGGGAAGCTGAGGTTGCTCGAACGTCTCAAGATCCATGAAGTGGACAAACTCGCCGTCATCATAGAGGTATTCGACATCGACGCTCTCGACGCGGATATCCTCGACCCGATCACCGGAAGTGAAGGTCATATCGGTGACGGCACCGGTGCGCAGGTTACGGACGCTGGTACGGATGGGGGCCTTGCCACGGCCGGGTTTATGGTGCTTGTAGGTCAGCACTTTGTATAGTTCATCGTTGAGGGTAAAGGTCGTCCCTTTGCGGAGTTGATTTACATCAATCATCAGCTTGTTTTTCTCTCGGTCACGTTTGTCGGGTGGAATGAACGGGCTAGTAGAACGCCGTCATTATAGCAAAAAGCGATGCTTTGGCCAGGTGGTTTCTCGGTGTTGTTTAGTCCTCCAGAGAAGGGCGACCATAGCCTGCTAACAGGGCGTCAATCAGCAAACGGTGGGTGCGGCGTTCGATGAAGAAGAACACACTACCGATGACGGGTACCAGGACAACGGAGATGATGACCAGCGCGATATCAAGAAGCGGGGGGTCAATGCCCTCCCATCCTGGCAATATCGCGCTCAAGACGCTGTAGGGGATCAGTAGTGAGAGGAAGGTCAGCGGCAAGGTGAGGCCGCGGGTCTCAAAGACGACACGGGTGTAGTCATTATGTTGGGAACGCTCAAAGTGACCTTCCAGACGTGTGAGGAACGGCCGGACCCAGTGGTTCCTCTCCCAGCCCTGAATTGCCAGAACAAAGCGCCGGCGTGCGTCGACATCACCGGATACCCCCAGTTCCCTGCCAACGCTAGTTGGGCCACGTTTGGCAAATTCGATCAGAAAATGATCTCGGGTACTCTCGACATCGGTTGAAGTTAGGAAGCTTCTGCGCATGAGCTATCTAGGCGTCAATCCATTTCTTGGCGAGTTCGGGAAGTTGGTTCAGTGAACCATGCTTGACGGTACAGCCGGGGAGGCTATCGATGAAAGCACGCCCGTAGCGCTTGCTGACGATACGTTTATCTAGAATGACGACGACACCGCGATCGGTCTGGCGCCGAATCAAGCGTCCAAATCCCTGGCGGAAGCGCAAGATTGCATCTGGGACGGTGTACTCAAAAAAGCTGTTCTCAAAGGTTTCGGCCCGTGCGGCGAAAATCGGGTCCGAGGGAACGGCAAAGGGCAAACGGGCGATTACCAGGACCTGGAGGTCATCACCCGGGAGATCGATGCCTTCCCAGAAGGACCGGGTGCCGAGCAATACGGCTTTCTCGGTTGATTTGAAGCTGTCAATGAGGAGTTGCCGGCTACTCCCACTGGCCTGGTCGAAGACGCTGATGCCACCCAGGGCCAGCCGCGGTGCGATTGCATGGGCCGTCTGGCGTAGTTGGCTGTAGCTTGTGAATAGGCCAAGCATGCGTCCATTGGTCGCCGTTGCCAATTCAATCATGCTGCGCTCGAGCGCTGCCTGGTAGAGCTGGCGCTGGTTGGGTTCTGGTATGTCGTTTGGAATGAAGACGAGTGTGGACTCCTTGTAGTCGAAGGGTGTGGGGACGATCAGGTCGGCAACTTCAGAGGCATGCAAACGATCACGTATGAAATTGAATGAGCCAGCCGTAGTCAGTGTGGCACTGGTGAGAACGACACTTTCTTTGGCCTGCCAGAGGTGGTCGCGTATTAGTGGCCCAACATGCAATGGTGCACTGTTGATGGCTACGTGGGTATTGGTCGAATTGACCTCACACCAATAGATGTTGTTGCTGTTGGGGGAAACTGTGAAGGATTTCAACAATTCGTAGGTTTCCTGGAAGTATCGCGAGGCCGATTCCAGGCTGTTGAGGTGATCGTCGTAATTTGGGATATCGTATTGGTCGAGGTTGTCGAGGGCCTGCCCAAATCTCTGGATGGCATCGGCCACGACAACGAAGAACTCCTGCAGATGATCCCATTTTTCGGCGAATCTGATCCACTGTGGATGTTCGCGAGTGTTCGGGCGAATCCGAACCTGGGAGGCGTAGTCGCTATTCTGTAACTCTCCAGTCGAGTGTAGAAACGTCATCAGGGCCTGGAAGAAGTTATTAAGGTGGTGCCCCATCTCTCGCAATGCCTGGCCCACTGTTTCAATGTATTGCTCAAGCCGCTCGTATCGGTCCTGTGGAATAGTGCCGCGCAGTACCTGCAGAACCTCGCCGAACAAACCCTTGCGATCATCGCCCAGATCGTCAAAACGCCGCTGCAGGGTGTTGCGATCGATCTTGGTTGAAAGCCCTTTCGTTGTCGCTTCCTCGAGTTGGTGTGCCTCATCAATGATCAGATAGCGGTAATCGGGTAGGACACGATTTCCCAAATACACATCACTCAATAGGAGGGCGTGATTCGTTATCAGGACTGGGGCACCCTCGGCCCGCCGCCGGGCTTTATAGAAAGGACATGCCCCTTCCATCTGGGCCTCGCAACGGCTGAGGGTGCAGCCCTCATCCTGGGCCGACATCCGTAGCCAGGCCATATCTTCACCAAACCCGCGTAAGCTGATTTCACCCTTGTCGCCGGTATCGGAGTGTTGGAGCCACACCAGGACCTTGGCCAGAACGCGAAGCTCGTCGGTTGAGGTCGGGCGCCGACGACGCAGAGCGTCCAGGCGGCGGGGGCAAAGGTAGTTGCTGCGTCCTTTGGCCACGGCGGCGGTGAATTCGTGGCCGAGAGCCTTCTTCAGGGCGGGTAGGTCTTTTTTGATGATCTGATCTTGAAGCGCGATGGTTGCTGTCGAGATGACCACCCGGCTGTTGTTTTGCGTTGCCCAGTGCATGGCCGGGATCAAATAGGCCAGGCTCTTGCCGGTACCAGTGGGTGCCTCAATCATAATGTGAAGCCCCGAGTTCAGCGCATCGCTGACGGCACGCACCATACGAATCTGGGATTCGCGGCTTTCGTAGCCGGCAATTGACTCGGCGACCCTGCCCCCCGGCTCGATGAGGCCGGCCATCGCATCGACTTCGAGCATGGCGAGGTCCTGGTTTTCCCGTAGCGTTGGCCACTCATTCCGCAGCGAAGGTTTAAAGGGGATGATCGGGCGGTCAGACTTGGCTTCAGAGAGGGCTGTCTTGCTGCGCAGTTGGAGGGCATCGATAAGCGGGAGTTTGGCATCCCAATCAAGCCGCTCGGCTGCGGCCACGATCTCCTTGAGTAGATCCAGGGGCATGTCAAGGATGCGCTGCCACAAAGTCCAGTATACCTGGCAGGTAGCCAGGATATCGTCAAGCGCCCGGTGCGCGTTGAGGTCATCAAGTCCCAGATACTCGACCAGACTCCCCAGGCTGTAGCGTGGCGCGACGGGCAGCAGAAAGGCCGCCAGTTCATAGGTGTCGATCAGGGGGTTGTCCATGGCCAGGAAATAGGGCGCAGCGCGCAGAAAGCCAACGTCAGTACTGATAGAGTGCCCCAGAATCGGCAGATCACCGATGAACTCTCGTAGGGAATCAAGGATATTGTACATGCGTGGTGAACCGGTTACAGCCTCATCTGTGATACCTGTCAGGCTGGTGATGCGGCTGGGGATAGGGACGCCGGGGTCAATGAGCGTGTCAAAGGTGTCGAGGATCTCCCCTTCCTTGAAGCGGACAGCCGCAATCTCAATGATTGAATCGTTGTGTAGATCTAAACC
>JAADYW010000232.1 GCA_010092845.1 Chloroflexota bacterium | reverse complement strand
GCATTGGCACGTTGCAAAGTTTCGTGCAGAATTTGACGCTGTTCTTGGGTTGGGTTGAGCTTGATTTTCGCCGTTAGTTTCATGTGTTGATCATAACACATCTTCATCTAATTGAGGATTAGAACTTCTGCGCTTCCTCCCCATGGCTAAAGCTAGGGGCTTCCGCGCTTATCTTTCGGTGAACCCGGGGACACGCAGCATTCATATCTACATCCGCCAGCTACCGGATGGCACCGAATTACGCTTTTCGGGCAACACAGATCGCCTGGTAGATGACCAAACCGGGAGCGTCTGGAACCCTAACCGGGGTGTCGCTACCGAGGGCGAGCTCACCGGCCAGGGATTGCGCGAGATACCGTATATCTCCTCATTTGACTGGGCTTGGGAAGATTTGTATCCACACACCGATTTCTATGAAGGCACGCCAGGCGTATCCGACCAATAGGTCTCGACTTGAATATCGCCTTCGTCAATATGTGCCCGCGACAAATCATGGAAGAGCGCATCGCAGACGTTAATACCCCGCGCTGGGAAACGTACAACGGCCACATTATTGTACTGCGGCTGCCGGACATGGATGCACAATTCATCCTCACCCGGATGGCTACCTGCAATGTTGTAAATCGTGCGTAGCCGGTTGGTGTCGACGTCATTGTCGCCCGTGCGGCTGAGGGTGACAATCAAGCGCTGCCGGCCATCCAGCTCGGTTGTGTCCTGCATAGGAGCGTCATGGCTGGCAGCAGCCTGATGCCCATTCGTACCTCCGTTAGACGAGCTGACGGGGTCCGGTGGCGGGGGTGGTGCCTGTGTTACTGCCGGTTCCCCGTGCCACTCGTCTTCTGCTAAAGGGGGGATATCTTCATCGCGTGGGATATAGATATCTCCCGTTTGGTCTGGCTCATCATCCGGATCATCATCAGGCGCACCATCCAGAAATGCCGTCGCGCGGAGTGCGGCTAGCGCATCGGTGGGGGCATATTCAGGTATATCCGCCTGCGCCGTGGTCACGTTCTGGGTAACCTCATCCGCAATCACCTGGACTTCATCATTCCGTAGATCGCCCTTACCTTTAACAGCAATAACGCGATCCTCTTGTACCAAGCTGCGATAGGTTCCCCAGGTGCGTGGGAACATCACCACGGTAATCGTGCCCTGCATGTCTTCAAGGGTAACGATGGCCATTGCATCGCCGCTGCGCGTGGTGATCGAGCGGATCTCATTCACCAGCCCGGCGACCATCACCGTCCGGCCGGTGATAATCTGTGCATCCTCTTTCAACTCCATCGACGTATGGGTAATGAGGTTCTGCAGGGTTCCCCGGATAGCACGCAGCGGGTGATCTGTAACATAAAAACCGACCACCTCCTTCTCCCAGCGCAGTTGCTCGCGCTTGTCAGGCAAATCGAGCGGCTCCTCCATAACATGCCACACGGAATCGACCGCCGGGCCGTCATCAGCGGCATCAAACAGGTCGAACAGACTGGTCTGCCCGATGTCCGCCGCCTTATGATACTCGACGCTATGACGCATCATCCGCTCGATATTGTCCAGCAGAATGCCGCGATCGCCAAAGTCATCAAGGGCCCCAACACGAATCAGCGCTTCCAGCGCACGGCGGCCAATCGCCCGCGTGTCACAGCGTGTCAGGAAATCATCCAGATCAGCGAAGGGACCCTCGAGGGATCGCTGGGTCACGATATGCTCGATCGCACCCGTGCCGACATTCTTGACCGCCCCAAGTCCGAAGCGAACATGCCGCGAACCGTCGTCCAATGTCTCAATGGCGAAGTCGCCGTATGAATAGTTGACATTCGGGGGTAGGATGTCAATCCCCATGCGATCGCAATCGGAGGCAAACAGGCTCAATTTGGCCGAATCGTCGTAGTAGACGGACATCAGCGCCGTCATGTATTCCTGGGGATAGTGGCACTTGAGATAGGCCGTCTGGCAGGTGATCACTGCATAGTCAGCCGCATGGCTCTTGTTGAAACCATAGTTGGCGAAATACTCGATCTGCTCATAGATTTCGGCAGCTGTTTCGGCGTCAATGCCGTGTTCCGGTCCGCGCTCGATGAAATAAGCACGGTGTTTCTTGAGCTCGTACGCCTTCTTCTTGGAAACAGCACGCCGCATCAGGTCTGCTTCACCCAACCTATAGCCGAAGAGTTGAGCCGCGATCTGCATGATCTGCTCTTGATAAACGATAATGCCATAGGTGTTGCCGATAATCGGCTCCAGCGCAGGATGCAGGTACTCCACTTTTTCTTCATCATGCAGCCGACGATTGTACTGCGGAATAAACTGCAATGGCCCGGGGCGATACAGCGAGATCGCCGCGATAATATTCTCAAAATTCTTGGGGCGCATACCTTTGAGCATCTGGCGCATACCGCTGCTTTCGAGCTGGAACACCCCAATCGATTCCCCGCGGCCTAACATGGCAAACATCTCGTCAACACGCCGGGTTATCTCAGGATTATCCGGATCCGGCTGGAAGGGAATATTGGACATATCGTATTTGATACCATGATGCGCCTCGATAAGCTCGCAAGCTTTGCGCATGATCGTCAGGGTTGAAAGCCCCAGGAAGTCAATCTTCAACAAGCCGATGCTTTCGGCCGTTTCCATCGGGAACTGGGTCACCATCTTGACCGGGTTATCGTCGGTATCGCCGCTCTTGGTCGGGCGATGCAGCGGGATATACTCTACCAGAGGACGATCAGCCACGATGATCCCGGCCGCATGCGTACTGACATGGCGCGGCGTTCCTTCGAGCTTGCTGGCAGTATCAATAACTTCACGGGCATACTGATCTTGCTCGTAGATTTCGATGAATTCATTGCTAGCCAGATCCTGCTTCTCAGGGTCCTGGCCCAGAAGCTGATAGATTTTCGGCGGTTTAGGGATCGCCGGTACCAGCCGTGCAATCCGGTCGACATCAGTTGAAGGCAGATCCAGGGCGCGGCCAACATCACGGATCGCCGCGCGAGCGCCCAGCGTCCCAAAGGTGATAATCGCCGCAACCTTGTCCTCGCCATACTTCCGGGTGCAATACTCGATCATCTCAAAGCGCCGGTCTTCAGGATAGTCCAGATCGAAGTCCGGCATGGATTGGCGCCCGGGGTTCAGAAACCGCTCAAAAATGAGATCGTGCGCCAGTGGATCGAGATTGGTAATGCCGAGCGCATAGGCCACCATACTACCTGCGCCGGAGCCACGCACATTCCACCAGATATCCTTGCTGCGGGCAAACTCGCATAGATCCCAGACAATCAGGAAGTAGGTATCAAAGCCCATATCATGGATGATATTCAGCTCGTGATTCAGTCGATCTTGTATCTCAGCCGACTGCGCCCGACCACCGTAGCGCCATCCGAGACCCTTCTCACACAAATAGCGCAGGAAAGCGGCCGCATCCTCGAATTGAGGCGGCACCGGAAAGATCGGCAGGTGATACTCGTTGTCATCTAGACCGATATCCTCAACCATCTCCGCAATGAGCAACGAGTTCTCGATCGCACCCGGGATCTGGCCGAAGATGTCCACCATCTCCTGCTGGGTACGCAGATAGTAGGAGTTCCCGCCAGACATTTGCATACGTTGCGTGTCATTTTTTAGCGAACTGGTCTGGATACAGAGCAAAGTATCGTGCGGATCGAAGTCGTCGGGCCGCACATAGTGAACATCATTGGTAGCCACGAGGGGTACGTTGGCATAAGCAGCGTTGTCAAAGAGCCACTCGTTGACGGTTTCCAACTCAGGAATGTTGTGCGATTGCAGTTCCAGGAAGAAGTTCTCTTTGCCGAAAACATCCTGATACCAGCCGATTAGCTCACGCGCTTTGTCGTCCTCGCCCGCCACAACCATCCGGGGGATTTCCGCTGCGAGACAACCACTTGTCGCGATAACACCTTCAGAATGTGCAGCCATCAAATCGCGGTCAATACGCGGGCGATAGTAGTAGCCATTGAGCTGCGCTTCTGATGAGAGCCTCAACAGATTCTGGTATCCCGTCCGGTTGCGGGCCAACAACAGCATGTGATAGGGCTTGGCGTCCTCTTTAGGGTCACGATCAAAGCGTGTACGGCGCGCCAGATATGCCTCAACACCGATGACGGGCTTGATGCCAGCCGACTTACAGGCCCGGTAGAAATCGATGACGCCAAACATTGTGCCATGATCTGAGATTCCCAAGGCCGGCATGCCCAGTTCTTTGGCATACTTCACCACACGCTTTATCTGCGCAAAGCCATCCAGCAAGCTGTATTCGGTATGCAAATGGAGATGAACAAAATTCTGATTAGACGTTATGTGATCGGTACCCATCAGTCAATCGGCCTCAAAAAACAGAACAAGTGGTCACTTTCCTGTCCAGTATAACATACCGCGTGCTTGTGTTGCCTGAAGATACGCTACAGGTTACTCTATACACCACTAACACGTCGCCCACCTACTGAATTTGGAGCAGGTTACCAGCTTGGTCAAACTAGTCATTCTGTTCAAGCATCCGGAAGACGAAGACACGTTCGAACGACACTATGCACGCAATCTGGTCTTGCTCGAGAAGATGCCGGGCATCGTACGCCGCCAGGCTAACATGGTGCTGGGCGGACCTGCGGGCAAATCGCCCTACTACCGCATTCTAGAATTCTACTTCGAGGATTTTGATGCGCTGGATGCAGCCTTGACGTCCAAGGTCGGTGATGCCGCGGGTAAGCAGCTAATGCGCACCGTTGGCAGCCTCGTCGAGTTGGTTTTCGTCGATGTTTTCGAGGATAATACACCAGTCTCGCCCGAAACATAAGCGGCCGGCAATACCCACACGGGCGGCTTGATGGGATCCTGCCCGCGTGGATGCCATAGTAACCGTCTTGTATTATTTTTTCTTGTTGCGCCGGAACAATGTATAGAGAGGGAGCATCGCCATCTGCGCGCCATCAACCACCCTGTTGCGCGCACGTTTGACAGCATAGGAGAACAAGCTATGCGCAGAGCTAATGTCGCCCACGCCGACCTGTGCCACAACCGTTGCCCAACTAAGGCCGGCACCGAAAGCAATCATGGCAACCTTATCGCCTTCTTTCAAACGTCCTTCTTCCATGGCCTCCACAAAGGCCAACGGCACCGATGCGGTGGAGGTATTACCATATTTGTGGATGTTCAAGTAGAACTTCTCAGCAGGTTGGCGCAGGAAACGGGCCCCAGCCTCAACGATGCGTGCATTCGCCTGGTGGGGGATAAACAGGTCAATGTCATCGGGTAAAAGGCCTGCCTGGTCGATAGTGCGTTTCAAGGAACTAGCGACCGTCCGCGCTGCGAACCTGAAGACCGCCTTGCCATCCATGCGGATGAAGTTCTCTCGATTGTCCAGCACGTCCTGATTCAGAGGCTTACTACTACCTGCACCCGGGACGATCAGAGCCTCCGCGCCCGACCCATCAGAACCTAGCTCGAAGGATAGCACCCCCGTCGGCTCTTCACTAGGGGTCAGAACGACAGCCGCGGCAGCATCACCAAAAAGCACGCATGTGGTGCGGTCTGTGTAGTCCAACGCAAATGAAATAATCTCTGAGCCAACAACGAGAATATTGTTATAAGCACCTGATTTAATAAACTGAGTGGCCACTGCCAGAGCATATACCCAGCCGGAGCACCCCGCACCCAACTGAAATGCCCCACATTTGGCACCCAGTATATCCTGGACCTGGCTGGAGACCGGGGGTAACAAGTAGTCTGGTGAAGATGTCGCGACAATAATGAGGTCAAGGTCGGTCGCCTTTAACCCAGCCATTTCAAGCGCGGGTTCTGATGCGGCTACCGCCATACTTGAGTTGGTATCGTTCTCGCCACGGATGCGGCGTTCCTTGATGCCCGTCCGGGTCGTAATCCATTCATCACTGGTATCGACGCTCTTCGCCAGATCGTCGTTTGTTAGCACGTTTTCTGGGACATATTTTCCCCATCCAGCGATTCGAGCATAGCGTTCCTGGGTCATGCAAATCGATCCTTTCGCTTCAATGGCAAGCCGAATCGGCTATCTAGACGTAAGTGTAGTGTCGACAAGCAGTATTGTGAAGGGCCCAGCGCTAGATTTTGTACGAATTTTCTAAGCAGATTGCTCAGATGCACGGGGGCTATAGGCGGCAAGGAGACCATCACGGCGCACACGAGACGCAATCCAGAACACCCCGGCCGTAATCGTCAGACCGGCTGCAACCTGCATACCAAAAGGCATATGCCGAAAACGATCCAATGGCTTGTCCAGATGAATCTGCGGCAAGCCAGCCGACAGACGGTCAACCTGTTCCTGAAGAGTTCGTTCGAATGCGGCGCGATCCCATTGGAGGTGGCGCAGCCACTCAAGCATGGTAACGGGTTGGCCATACCCCGTCAAGTCATGGCGCAAACGTGCCACAAATGCCTCAGATGGCTCTACACGCGGCATCAAATGGTAGGTTTGCTCAGCGATCTGCATCATCTGCCGAACACGCTCGTTGTGGGCAAAACCGTGTTGTTGCAGCAGTGCCTCAACATTTACATCACCATTGATGAGAGCATCCGCATGTTTGGCAAGAATGTTCTGTATCCGAACATCTTCATGTTCATGCATGTATATCTACCCCAGTTTAGCTCATGAACTGTATTTTTTGGGTTCGGGCTTTTTGCTACGTCCAATAGAGTTATTGGGTACAATCCCCCGTGCGCCCAAGTGATCAGACAGTGCCGCCAGCGTACGATGATACAGTGATTTGATCGCGCCTTCGGTGCGTCCCAGAATCTCGCCGATTTCAGCATTGGAAAGGCGCTCAACGAATTTCAGCAACAATAGTTGCTGGCGGTCATCGGGTAACTGCTTGATGCTCTCCATAAGATGGGTCTGCTCTTCGCGCAGTTCTGCTACCATTTCAGGTGCTTCTTCGAGTACCTGGCTGGGTAAAAAATCATCCAGCGGGATAATCTTGCGGCGGCTGTTGTCACGATGCCAATTCGCGACCAGGTTGTGGGCAATGCGGTAGAGCCAGGCCGAGAAGGGAACGCCACGTTCATCATAATCCTGGATATTCGACAAGGCCCGTGTAAAGACACGCGCGGTTAGATCCTCGGCATCCTGTGTATTGCCAGTGCGATAGTACACATAGTTGTAAATGCGTGTGATGTAGCGTTCGTATAATTCACCAAAGGCCGGCTTGTCGCCATCCGAGGCCAATCTGACCAGCCGCGCATCCGTCATGTTATGGTAATCGGGACCAGAGATTTCAACCATTTCGATAGCCACCTCCACCATTCCTATTTAAACCCACAAATGGTGCGGAAGTTTAGCGATTGTCCGAGCAGGTGTCAAATCACGCCACTTCGTCAATATCCTCGGACATTATGCTTGACGCTACAACGTCCCGTGTGGATAATCGCCTAGCTAAATACTCAAGCGTAACAAGGATAACCTGATATGCGGATCGCAGTTCAAGGTCGAGTCTCCTTGCGTGGCGACTATCATCCTTCAGGCAACAGCAACGCCGCTATTGGCGCCATTGCAGCGGCCATGCTCACCGAAGCGCCGACATCACTCAAGCGCTTCCCGCGCACGCGCAGCACCGAGGCAATGCTCAACGTGGCCCAACAACTCGGCACCACCATCGTCGAGGATAAAGCCAATACCATCCAACTGCTGACTCCTCATATTCAGACGCGTATCCTCGATCCGACGATGACCAGAGATATCGCTGCGAGTATCCTCTTTCTGGCACCGATGATAATTCGTCGTCAACATGCGCGGATCGATTGGCTACGGCCGATCAACCGCTTGCATACCCATCTGACAGCGCTCCATGAGTTGGGTCAGACAGTAGATGTTGAGGGCCATCATATTACCGTTACAGCCGAACGCTGGGATACCGCTGAACTGGTCCTCACCTGGCCTAGTGTAACAGCGACGGCACTGGTCTGCATGTTGGCAGCAGGATTGGGCCGTAAGACAACCATCTATAACGCCGCCTCAGAACCTCACCTCCGTCTACTACAACACCAACTGGTCCAATTAGGTGCGCAGGTAGAGGGAATTGGCTCCAATCTCGTTACCATATTCGGGTGGGGTGATAAGCCGGGTCCAGCAGACGTTGAACTCCCCACCGATCATATCGAAATCGCGAGTATTGCCGCAATTTCGGCGATGAATGAAGGCCAGGTTGACATCCACGACGTCTATCTGCCGGATATGCGCATGATCTTGAAAGTGTACGAGCGCCTGGGAATGGACTACTATCTCGAAAACACACCCGAAAACGGTGACCACCAGATTTTGCACATCCCTGAGCAACGCCATCTCAAGATCTCGCGGGCAAGTGGTGATACCCCTACCATTGATACAGCTCCCTGGCCTGGTTTTCCGTCCGATCTTATGGCGATCACTACGGTCCTCGCCACCCAGGCCCGTGGCACCACGCTGATCCATGAGAAGCTTTTTGATAACCGGCTCTTGTTCACAGACAAAATCAAGGCTATGGGGGGCAATATCCTGCTGTGTGATCCGCACCGCGCCGTGGTATTTGGTCACAGCCCCCTGCGTGGGGAGTATATCGATTCGCCTGATGTGCGCGTCGGCCTGGCATTGTTGGCGGCTGCTCTTTGCGCTGAAGGTGAAACGATCATTGACAACGCGCAACTCATCGATTGGGCGTTCCATGATATCACGACCAAGCTGAGCACACTCGGTGCCAAGATCGAGGGGGTCAGCCTATGAGCGAGATTCCAGTAGAGCAACAGACAATAGATGGAATCGACAGTGGCGTGGCGGTTATTGGCGATGGCCAGCCAGTGGTACTCCTGCATGGCTGGGGAGCCAGCCTGGACACAATGTGGCCAGTCGCTAAGCGTCTTAGCGATGCGGGATTCGCGGCCCACACACTCGATTTCCCCGGGTTTGGGAAAAGCGACCTGCCGCCTACTTCCTGGACCGTTCCGGACTTTGCGCGCTGGGTGGTCCATTATCTTGACCAGGCCAACCTGGACCGCGTGCACCTGATTGGACACTCGTTCGGCGGGCGCGTCAGCCTGGTGTTGGGCGCGGACTACCCCGAACGCATCGGCAGGATCGTGCTATCCAACAGCGCCGGGGTGCGGCTACCGCCGCCACTCCGGGCACAGGTGGCTCTCGCTGGCTACCGGGCGGTTATGGGCTTCCTGAGCTTGCCGGGTCTCAAAGCACTCAAGCCCACCGTCGAAAAGCGTGTACAAGGATTCCGCCGGATGCTCGCCTCAGAAGACTACCTCAACGCCGGCCCACTTCAGGAAACGTTTAAGCTGGTAGTCAGCCAGGACCTGCTACCCTTTGCCCAGCGGATTCAGGCCCCGACGCTACTGTTCTGGGGCGATCAAGACACCGATACCCCCCTTGTCGCGGGGCGGCGGCTGGAACAGACGATTCCGGATGCCTCGCTAATTCTCTTTGAGGGCGCGGGCCACTACGCTTATCTTGACAATCTCACGCAGTTCATCCGCGTAACAGTACATTTCTTCAACGATGGAAAGGCATAAGCAGCGTTGATATTGGTTCTTCTATTCGCCCTGTTCTGGGCTGCGCTCGCTAGCTGGCGCATCCGGGTTTTGATACGCTTCTTCCAGCTCGAGGAGTATCAATCTGCCCGCTACATCCGGTGGCTGGTTGCCAGTCGCCACCGCGCCGTGCCGGATCGCTTCCTGCTTGGCGCAACCGCGGGCTTCGCCGTGGCGGGCATACTCCTCGTTGTGGGCCTCGATGCTGCTGCGCTCCACCTACCTGTCTGGTTGGTGGCTGGGGCGGTTATCGCCTGGCCGGAGCCTGCCAAGGAGGTCAAGAAACGCTTTGTTGCCACGCAGCGGGCGACACGTCTGCTGGTCACGGCCTGGGCTGTTGCGATCCTCTGGCATGTCGGCTTCGGGATTCTTGTCGCTAGCCAGACAGACGCCGTTAACGCGACGACTCTGGAGATCGTTGCCCTCGCGGGTTTGGCTGGGTATGTTCTCGCTCCACTGGCGCTGCCAGTGGCCAACGTGCTCATGTACCCGGTTGAGGAGACGTTTCGGCGTGGCTTCCGCGAGAAGGCCCGCCGCCGTCTGGCGCGGGCACGGCCCTTGTCGATCATCGGTATCACCGGCAGTTATGGCAAGACCAGCACCAAAGACTACATCGCGCACCTGCTCAGTGGCCGCCACAAGGTGCTGGCTACACCGAAAAGCTACAACACCTTGATGGGAGTCTGCATCACTATCAACAACAACCTCGATCCCGATGGCGGCTACGAGTATTTC
>JAADYW010000037.1 GCA_010092845.1 Chloroflexota bacterium | reverse complement strand
GTCGAAGAGGAAGTGGAAGATACCGAATCCCCTGATGTCGACGAAGAAATAGAAGGTGCCGGTGAAGACGTCGAAGAAGAGGTAGAGGAAACCACTCAGGACACTGAGGAGGAAATCGAAGAAACTACCCAGGACGTCGAAGAGGAAGTGGAAGACACCGAATCCCCTGACATCGGCGAAGAAATTGAGGAAGCCGCCGAAGACGTTGAGGAAGAGGTAGAGGAAACTACCCAGGACGCCGAGGAAGAAATCGAAGAAACTACCCAGGACGTCGAGGAAGCCGTCGAGGGTGCTGGTGAAGACATTGAAGACGTATTCGACGATGAAGATGACGAATCGTTGGCACCAATCGACATCGACGATGAGCAGTTCGTCACTGACGAGGAGATCCGTGTGAATCGCATCGAAATCGATGAGCCCGGCTTCATTGTGATCCAGCGCGATAACGACGGTGAACCTGGCGCGATCATCGGCTTTAGCGAACTCGTCGAGGAATCGCAAGAAGATGAAATGATGATCACAATCGATACCACCCTGGCAACCCCTACCTTATACGCGTCTTTCTATACCGATGAAGGCGAAGAAGGCGTATTTGAAGAAACGATTGACACCTTCGTTTCAGACGATGTCGAGCAGTTTGAAGTCGTTGTGGTGACCGTGAACGAAGAGCTCACCACCCCTGAACAGATTGTCATTGATGCCGTCACGCTGCAGGAACCGGGCTGGCTCGTGTTACATGCCAGCGACGATCCTGACCACGAGGATCTTGATACGCCCGAGACGGTTATCGCTTCCGAGTTTGTCGATGCTGGTACCACAACGGACATCATCCTTGAGGTCTCCGTAGATCCAGACGACGTCGGCCTTCTATGGATAACCGTGCATCAAGACACAGAGTCGGCTGAGACATTCGAATTTGATACCAGTGATGATGAGCTCGATCCAATCCTAGAGATTGACGACGAACAACTCATCCTGCAAATCTGGCCAGATGAAGACGACGCAGACATGGAATCCGACGAATAGGCTTGCTTAGCCCAGAGCTCACCAAAGGCATGTAGTCCCTCGTGGCTACGTGTCTTTTTTTGTTTTGATGATGCGCGTCAACAGCATTTCGAATAGATGGGGAGACAACACCGCCAGGAGAACCGTCCCCGGACCGCACGACTAGTCGAGAATAGCCCACCTCACCCAGACGAATCCAAATCGAACGGTGCATATTTTTTGCCGGGAACACTTGTATAGTCAGGATAGATCGACGAAACAGAAAGGATAAAACACTATGTTGAGTTGGGCTCTATTTTTCTTCCTGTTAGCCATTATCGCCGCAATCTTCGGTTTCGGAGGTATCGCTGGCACGGCCGCAGGCATTGCCCAGATCCTGTTCGTTGGCTTCCTCGTCCTGGCAGTCGTCGTACTGATCACTGGACGCGGAGAGGGCGCACTGACCTAGCCGTCAGCTAGCACCACTCTACTTTGAAAAGCAAAGGCACCCTCCGGGGTGCGCTTTGTTTTTGCTTGCACTCCCCGAATAGCACCAAAAGAGGCCGTGTCAGCGAGTGACCGGTGCCCCCCAACAAAAAAAGCAACTACCAGTCACAGTAGTTGCTTCATCCCAAAGCGAGACGTATAGTGATCAGTCAGTTTTTAGCTGGGCAGCCCACTCATCAACCTGGCGGTTGGCTTCTTCCTTGCTGACACCATAGCGTTCCTGAATCTTGCCAACAAGCTGTTGACGTTCGCCGGCTGCTTCCTGGATCTCGTCATCGGTAAGCTTGCCCCACCGCTCACGGATGGAACCTTTAAACTGTTTCCAGTTACCTTTAATCGTATCCCAGTTCATGTGGGTATAACTCCTTTTGGCTGGATGGTCGGATACAATCAGTGTACTTTCCCGCCCAAGTCGTCACACCGGAAGTGATGCCTATTTTGGGCTGGGTCAAGTGGGCAATAGTTCTCTTCAAGTCATCTCCTGACACACCCAATGGCTCGGAGCACCTCAGCCCTCAGTGCTATCTTGATCCTCACGCCATTTTTTGGCTTGAGAGATAGCGATCGAGATCGCTCGCCCTTCCTCATAGCCTTCTTCTAGCAGGGCGTTGGCAATCTCAATTGCTTTGTTACGGATGACTTCCTCTAGATTCTTCATGGATGCGGGATAGTCCTCAGTGGTCCATGGCATAGGGGTGCTCCTTGATCGCTAAACCTGCCGATATCAGCATCATACGTCCAAAAAGCGGAGCCTACATGAGCGCTGTGGACCATCTCTTTCATATGGTGGCCACCTTGCTCCCCCAAAATGGTCCCAAAGAGTACCACAGGAGCAGCACAGTGCCGTATAGTTGGATATCTGGTTCCTGTTACAATACGTCCATACTAACTTGTTCCGCTACCAACAAGCGCGCCACTATGGCCATTGAGCAGATTCAGCCTCAGCATAGAGTGAGAGGTATGATAGAGACAAGATATTCCAATCCTGGGCCAACGTCCTCAGTTCCCGTAATGTCACAGTAACGATAGGGCAACCTTATGATTTCGACACCCAGATCAAGGCGATCCCCATCAATGGCATTGCTGATTCGCTATGCGCAAGCCTTTGCACTGACGCTCGGAGCGCTCATGCTATCCATTCTCATGGCACCCCTCCTAGATGAGAGCCCTTTTCTCTTCTTTTTAGCGGCTGTTGCGATGAGCGCCTGGCTCGGGGGGCTTGGTCCGGGGCTTCTATCCATTGTCTTGTCGATTATCTGGGTAAACTACTACCTCTTCGATCCCGTGCACACTCCGTTTGCTAATCCGGGAGATTTCCTGCAACTCATCGTGTTTGGGTTTGTCGCCTTTCTGATCAATTGGACAGAGAGCCACCGGCGTCAGGCCGAGAGGATCGCCATCGATATCCGCGATGAGCTCAATGTTATTCTGAATGCAATCTCAGACGGGATTGTTGCTCAAGATCGTGGGGGCGAAATTCTGTTTGTCAATGAAGCTGGCGCAAGGCTTTCAGGTTTTCAATCCGCCGCCGACATGCGGCAAATACCAATCGCGGCGTTTCTCCGCAATCTTGCGATGTACGATGAAGACGGCGCACCAATCTCCGAAGCGAAGCTTCCACGCACAAAAACGCTTGAGACACGAGAGATCAATTCGATCACCTTGCGACGCCATTTTCTTGACACCGATGAGGAAGGCTGGATCTCACTCAAAACAGCGCCTATTCTTGACGAGGACGGCGACGTGAAATCCACCGTGAGTATCTTCCGCGACGTGACAGAACAGGTGCAGCTCAGCCAGCAACGAACAAAGCTCGCGGCTATTGTGCAACACTCCCATGATGCGATCATCGGCAAGGATCTGGATAGCACTATCACGAGCTGGAACCCCGGTGCAGAGCAGTTATATGGCTATACGGCTACGGAGATGATTGGCAAAAAGATCGACATCATATTCCCTGTGAACATACGCGAACAGGAACGAAAACACTTGCGCGAGCTACTAAGAAGCGGCCAGGTTCGCGGCTACGAGACACAGCGGGTTCGCAAAGATGGCCAGATCGTTGACATTTCCTTGACAATTTCTCCGATAGAAGTCCCCGGTGGACGGACCGTAGGCTATGCAACAATCGAGCGTGACATCTCCAACCGGCGGCAGATTGAGCGGCTTCGGGAGGCGAATACGCGTTCGCTACGGCAACTACTCGATACGCTACCAATAATGGTGATCGTCATTACCCCTGAAGGAATTGTAACCGAGGTGAACCGGACAGCAGTTGATCTGGCTAGTCTGCGCCGCGAGGAGGTGATTAGCAAACCCCTTGACGACACCTACTGGTGGTCATATTCGCAAGATGCGCAGGGGCGGTTGGCTGATCTGATCCGGCGTGCGAGTGCGGGGAAAGCTGTTCGCCAGGATGTCAAGATTCGCGCCGCTGCCGACCAATTTCGCACGATGGACCTTATGCTATCGCCAGTATACAATGACACAGGCGATATCTTGCATCTCGTGGTAGCAGCAGTTGACATCACGGAACGCAAAGACCGCGAACGGGAGATCATGTCGCTTACGCATCGGCTTGCGATACAAACACGCCGAATGGATGCGATTGTCTCCAATATACCCGGCATTGTCTTTGAAGGTACAGGTTCACCGGAAGGTGACGAGCAAGACATTCGTTTCGTGAGCGATTATGTCGAAGAAATGCTGGGTTACACGGCTGAGGAATGGAAGCAGATCTTCCGCGAGTGTATTCACCCTGAGGATAGGGACCGTACCCGCCAGCAGCTAACCAGAGTATACAATAACGGTGGTGCTGGAACCGCCCAATTTCGTGTGATCGCCCGTAACGGCAAGGTGCTACACGTTGAGTCGCATTCCAGTATCATGGTCAACGAACAAGGCACACCGATTGGTGCCTGCGGTGTCATCATGGATATCACAGCCCGTAAAGAGACTGAACAGAAACTAACACAGTACATGCGGCAGTTGCACCGTTCTAACGAGGAACTTGAGCAATTTGCCTATGTTGCTTCCCATGACCTCCAAGAACCGCTCCGCAAAGTGAAGAGCTATCTGCAACTCATCGAACAACGTTACGGAGAATCGCTAGACGCCGACGGCCGAGATTTCATTGCGTATGCGGTGGATGGAGCCTCGCGTATGCGCACGCTGATTAGTGATTTACTCGAACTTTCGCGCATCCAGCGCAACCAGGGTGAGCCTGATGTCATTGATCTCAACGCAACGCTAAGTGACGTAATGAATACCCTGCAATTGCGCATCGGCGACAATCAGGCCGAGATCACCCGCGACCGAATGCCAGAAATTACCGGGATCGAGCCCCACGTCAGACGCCTTTTCCAGAACTTGATCTCTAACGCGATTAAGTTTCGCAGCGAAGCACCACCTTCCATCCACATTGGCGCTGAGGAGCAGGATGCAGAATGGCTCTTCTATGTGCGCGACAACGGCATCGGCATCCCGCCCGCTCAACTTGAGCGGATCTTCGCCGTCTTCCAAAGACTTCACCGCCGCGAGGATTACCCTGGTACGGGCATCGGTTTGGCAATATGCAAACGCGTCGTTGAGAATCATGGGGGCCGGATCTGGGCTGAATCGACGCCTGGGGAAGGAACAGTCGTTTTCTTCACATGGCCTACAATGAGAATGCAGCCGCCTGGTAGGCAGGATATTGGTAAAACCGGACAATGGGAAACACCAGCGCGATAGCTATAATCATCAAGATTATGTTTTTGTCAGTAACCCAGGTGTTCACTCTGCGACCAAGGCGGATCATGGTTTAGAATCACGAAGCACCTTCAGTGAGCAGAAGCCAATTATGCAAGACTTGACCAAAATCCTTTTGATTGAAGACGATGAAGGCGATACCCGTATCATCCAGGAGATGCTTCTGGAAGATGGGATCGGGAGCTTTGTCCTACAACCTGCCACCACACTCCACGCCGGGATAGACCAGCTCGCTGAGCACGCATATGATGTTGTCCTGCTGGACCTGGCGCTGCCTGACAGTGCTGGGATCGATACCCTTTTCAAGCTGCGAGCGCAGGTTCCTGATATCCCCATTATCGTACTCACCGGTATCGATGATGTGGCGAGTCACGGCGTTCAGGCCGTGCAGATGGGTGCACAGGATTACCTGGTCAAGGGTGATGTCGATGCACGGCTACTAAGCCGTTCGATCCACTACGCGATGGAGCGTCACGAGTTCGTCCATCGCCTACGGCGTAGCGAGGAAGAATATCGGTCTCTCATAGAAGACGTGTTCGATACGTCAATGGTTGCCGTTATCATCCTCGATGCAGACTTCACGGTCGTCTGGTGTAACGAAGCTACCGAGAACTACTTTGGGATCGAGCGTGAAGCGCTGCTCGGGCATGACAAACGCAAGGTAGTCCAGAATGAAGTGAAATACATCTTCGCCGATCCAGAGGGCTTCGCTGCCCGTTTGCTCAAGGCGTATGAAGCAAACTCGTTTACAGAGCACTTCGAATGTCACGTGGTGCCCCAGGATAACCGGGCCGAAAGATGGCTGGAACACTGGAGCCAACCCATTCGAGATGGCATATACAAAGGTGGACGCATCGAACAATATACAGATATCACCGATCACAAAGCGCTCGAGACGGCCGAGCGTGTCCAGCGCCAACTCATCGAGGCCCAGCGTGACATTACGGTAGCGCTAACCAGCACCCTGAATCTAGATGAGGTTCTGAAACGGGTACTGAATAACCTGGGCCATATTGTTCCCCATGACTCCGCGTCAGTAACAATCCGCGAAGACGACCATTTCTGGGTTGCCCAATCCAGTGATGGGCTGGCTAGCCAGGAAGTCACGCGGGAGGATGAGCTGCATCTCGAATACCAGCATTATCTGGATACCATGTCTAAAAAGGGCGAGGCGCTGCTGGTCAACGATGTTGTAGCCGATAGTAAATCCCGGGATCATACGCCTAGAGCCTCTATGGGTGCCTACATGGGAGCGCCGATCCGTTGGCAAGCTGAAATCATCGGCTTCGTCAATCTGATCAACGAAACACCGGGGACTTTCCTCGAGGAAGACCGCGAACGCTTGAAGGTATTCGCTGACCTGGCCGCGATTGCCATCCAGAACGCACGCCTTTACAACGAATCTCGCGAGCTGGCCGCGCTTCAAGAACGCCAACATCTAGCGCGTGAGTTGCACGATTCGGTAAGTCAGGCAATCTTCTCGGGGCGGATGGTTCTCGAAACCGCTACCAAACGCTGGGAAACAGACCCACCACGGGCGCGTGAATTGGTTGAGGAAGCTGAAGAACTGATGACGACCGCCCTGGCCGAGATGCGCATTCTATTGATGGAGCTGCGGACCAATGCGCTGACACAGATTAGCTTCAAGGAGCTTATGGCGCTGTATCTGCGCTCCATTGAAGCACGGCGCGCGTTCGAGATGAAATCGACACTCGCGGACGTGCCAACCTTGCCTGAGAACGTACAGATCGCCCTCTACCGTATCGCTCAGGAAGCGCTGAACAACATCAGCAAACATGCCCAGGCTTCGCAGGTAGAAATCAACGCCACCTATCAACAGGATACGGTTTCACTATCAATCTGCGATGATGGCGAGGGTTTCGATGTCAGTGCGACGAACCCGAGCAGCCTTGGCCTGAAAATCATGCAAGAACGTGCCCATGAGATCAATGCCACAATCACCATTGACAGCACTCCCGGCCGTGGCACATGTATTGAGGTCCAATGGAATTACCAGGAGCAGAAGCGATGACTCAAGATAAGGCGATCCGAATCATCATTGCCGACGACCATAAGATGGTCCGAGAAGGTCTGCTATTGCTACTAGAGGAGTTTAATGATCTGGAGATTATCGCGGACGTCGGCAACGGCGAATTAGCTTATAACCATTGCCGGGAAAGCTGCCCCGATGTCGTGCTGATGGATCTGAAAATGCCACATATGGACGGCGTGGAGGCGACCCGCCTCATCCGTGGCGCATGCCCAAATACCCAGGTCATCACTCTAACGACCTTTGATGACGAGGAACAAGTCCAGGATGCCCTGCAGGCCGGTGCGATTGGCTATCTCCTCAAGGATGTTTCCGCTGCAGAGCTGGCCGATGCGATCCGGCGCGCCCATAAGGGTGAAACGACCCTGGCCCCAGCAGCCGCCAAGGTACTGATTGCCGCCACAACTGGCCCCCCGGCCCTAGGACACAACCTGACCGACCGCGAACGCGAAGTACTGGAACTAATGATCCAGGGGCTGAACAACCGCGAGATCGGTGAGGAGCTCGTGATCAGTAGCTCCACAGTCAAGAACCATGTCAGTAGCATCTTGAGTAAGCTAGAGACAACCAGTAGAACGCAGGCTGTTGCGCTGGCCGTTGAGCACAAAATCATTGATGCCTAACGCATACTGCTCTGCGTAGCACTGTGTGTCTTCTCCCTAACTCAGCAACCGAGCGCGGCTCAGCTTCAAGGTGTCGGATGATCATGGCATTGAAAAACGAGCGAAATAGGGTTAAGCTCAAAACACAATAGATAACGCTACTCCAAGACCATCGGTGCCGAAAAATGAGCTTCATTGGCCTCCCAACCTGGTTACGCGGTTGGGAGGATCACTGACGGGGATTGCCGCACTAGGCCCACAATCTAGATGGACACTGATGACTGGCGAGTTGGCTGCCCCAGCGTGTCGATAACCGTGATTTTGACAAACGTAGGACGATATCCTGAATGACGATGGCGATTTCGCGGCGCACCCTGGTGCTTCTGGTGGGGCTGCTGCTCCTGCATTTGTTGGTACGGGCTCATAACATCTTGACGCTACCCCTCTTTGTTGATGAACAGAGCCACCTTACACGGGCGGAAGTGATCTATAGTTTTGACCACCATCCAGCCAAAGATAGCCACGGCAAGTTTCTATTCTATTTCCTACCCGGTATTTTTGACCTGGAAAGCTTTAAGGACGAAACTCTGCACCTAGGCCGGACCAGTGTAGCACTGGCCTCACTACTGACCGGCGCACTGGTCTTCGCGATCGGAAGCCGGCTGTTCGATGCGCGAGTAGGTCTAGCCGCGACGGCCATCTATGCGCTATTGCCCTATGCCTCATTCTTCGAGCGGATGGCACTGGCCGATCCTTTCGCCGGCTTGATCGCCACCGCGCTGGTCTGGCAGAGCATCCGCTTTGTATCCAGGCCCAGCCGCAGCCGCGCCCTATGGGTTGGCTTGTTTATGGCGCTGGCCCCGGCGGCCAAACTCACGATGTCTTTTGTCGATTTTGTACCGATTATCGCGGTTCTGCTCTTCGGTAGCTATGATTCACTGGTTGATCTGGTGCGGCGCTACTGGCGCTATGGATTGTGGGCGGCGGGGGTGGTGATTGGCTTCTGGGCGATGGTCTTCATTCCAGCACTCATTGACTACACGCGTGGCACCGACTACGTCTTCTATACTCCCTGGCTACTTGAAACGCCTGTCGAAAGCAGCGATTCTGTGATCGTTGACAAACTAGGTGATAAATGGGAAAAGCTAGTACTCCTGACTTCCCTACCCATGACCATCCTCTTCCTGATAGGCCCATGGCTGGTCAAGCGTGAGCAGCGGAAAGCCACACTCCTGGTTAGCTCATGGCTACTCGCCACATGGTTTGTCTCGTTCTTCCTGGTCGGTTACAGCTCGTTTCAGAGCCGCTATATGACGGCTGGGTCACCTGCCTTGGTTCTGTTACTGGCTGTGGGGGCCTTCGCCATCACGGATCGCCTTTTCCCGCGTCGGGCCACGATAGTTGCAGGCCTTGGCTGGGCGGTGTGGGCGGCGGTCTATGCGCTCCCCTTTTCGTATACCGCTGCAACTGACCCGACCAGGCTGGACATGCCCTGGCTGGATCAGCATAACTATTTCGAAAGCCTCTACAATGCCTATGGTCTAATCGAAGCGATGGACGCCATCCGCGCTGATGCTGAGGGTGAGGTCACGGTCGTACTGGGGACACGCTTCACGCCGCGGCTCTTTGAGTATGAAAACCTGGAGTACCATCGCGACCGCGAATTCAACCTATCCGATGCAGACCGGCCCCGTACCCAACAGCTCATCCTCGAACCCTTGGCCGCCGGGGAGCCGGTCTACCTAGTAACCGATACCTATGTTGATGAACGCCGGCCCGATTTCCCGCCGATGGATGGGGTTGTGGCAATCGAGTTCATGGCTGAGTTCGAGAAACCCTATGGCGCAAATACCGTCAAGGTTTGGCGCCTACGCGAGAAATAAGCCCATGTCCGCCGAAAACCAACGACGCTTACTGATTCTAGGGATTGTGATCCTGGCCGCGTTGCTGCGCCTGGGGATTGTCGTGGATGCCGAACAGCACTGGGACGAGGAGGACTATCTCATCGCAGGAGCGGCCTTCAACCGGACGCTGAGCGAGGCGGATTGGGAAGGCATCACCGAGGCCAGCTACAATTTCGAGCACCCCCCTCTGGTCAAGTTCTTGTATGGCCTGACCTACGATCCAGCCGAGCGCGATCGACTGCTCAACTCTATTGACCTGGACACTTTCGCCGCCACTGGTAAGCGTATTGCGCGGCAGGACATCAGCCTTCCTCGTGCGCGTCTGCAATCTGTGACAGCCGGAACTCTAACCGTGCTGGCGGTGGCCGTCATCAGCCCAATCGGTGGTTTCGTGCTGGCGATTGTATCCATCCACATGTTCTATTCCAGCCTGGCGTTGCTGGATGCGCTACCCCTGCTGTTTCTGACCCTCATGGCGATCGCGTACCAGCGCTATCACCGCCATCGCCAACCAGCGGCGCTGTTCTGGGTATCGGCCATCTTCTTTGGCATCGCGGGGGCCGGAAAGTACCCTTTCGCCATTGCGGGCGTGGCCCTGCTAGCGCATGCCCTCGTCTACCGACACCAACGCCTGCTAGCCTTGATTGGCTGGGGTTTGTTGGCGATCGCGGTGTTTTTCATCCTGAATCCCTATCTCTGGCCTCAACCCATCGAGCGCCTGGAAGATCAATTGACCTATCACCGCGAATATGCCGAAAACAAGAGTGACTATCACGACTACATGACACGCGTCAACCAGCTGCTCTATCCAGCGAGAACCTGGCACGACCGCGGACCAGATTATCCTTTTATAGTACCAGTCGATGCGGCGATTTTCATTTTTGCCATCCCCGGCACGGTCATTCTGCTGCGCCAACGTTCCTACTTCGGCTGGTGGCTGGTCGTTGGATTCGTGTTCCTCACGGTGTGGCGCTCACAATGGTTGCAGCATAACATGATAATTATGACCCCCTATGCCATCAGTGCCGGTACAGGCCTGAGCTGGGCATGGCGGCACTTCAGGCGATGGGTTTTGTCGTCAATGCCGTTTAGGGAAGATGAGCACATCAAACAACGAGAAGACCCACTTTCCAGGCCCAGCCAAGGCACAGGTAGCCACGAAGCGGGCAGGGAATATCCCTCGTAGTACAACCATGACGGCCTGGAGCCATTGATCTGCCGCCACGGCAAGCCAATACAATCAGATTTGCAGCGTGTCCATGAGCCAGCGTTGAACAGGCGCCATACACAGGAAATGCCCCATCACAGCATCCACCAGGTCGGGGGTCTGGGCCTTCTCCAGACTGATCGGCGGCGAAAACACATGCAGGCCCTTGTACTTCAGCCATTCAGCCCGTGGATGGTCGGCATCATAGCCGCGTGGCACACGTTTAAGTTCCTTGCCACCTAGCCTGTACTCACCGCTTGACTGCACCTGACCAACCGTCTGGACTAAAGCTGTTCCCTGCTTGTCGTCTATCACCGCTTCGCGATAAGCTTCCAATTGCGGCTTATCGAAGCCAAACAGGCCCGCCACCAATTCCACCTGTTGGGGTGTCATCTGCAAGCCAAAGCCGGGGGCCTCCATACGCTTGTACCCTTCAGGGGTGAACATCATCGCCACGTTGGTCTTGTAAGGTGTTTTGTCCTTGCTGAAGCGCGTGTCGCGGTAGATTCGCATCAGTGAGCCGCCATTGGTCCGGGTATCATAGCTGATTGGAGGAAGCTCAGCTTTCAGCCTTTCACCCAACGCGACAACCAGGGCCCGTGCGGGGGTCTGGACAGCCTCAAGATAAATCTGCTTATTGGCCTCAAACCAGGCCTTATTGTTGTTCTCGGCCAGATCGCTAAGGAATTGTACACCTTCGGGTGGAAAGCCGGTGAAAGCCGGGATATCTGTCATAACGCTTTCTCCTGGGTCACGTGTGGGTATGGGCAGCAGAGTGCAGGTTTCACACTACCGTTTCTAACGTTATACCGGACCGGATTTGAGCGCAACAGACACCTAAGCGGCCAGCCGGTGCGCGTCGGAGCAGAGCCACCCTGACAACGAAATCGACCCCGGTATGCGACACAATCCCAGCAAATACGTAAAGATCATTGGGCTCGTCCCCACCTGATGCTTGTGGCGGCAATGACTTATACTCAGGATAGACTTGTCCTCATGTCCATCACCCATAGATTGCGAAAGGATCAAGCTAACGGCGTCATGAAGACCAAACCACATTTCCACGCAAAGCTATTGTTGTTGCGCACAGTGGTGACCTTTGCCTGTGTGCTGTTTGTACTCACCAGCGTGAAGCCCGCCAGTGCTACCGAATCTCAACCAGCAACGTCACGTTCTAATCAGGCCACCCCCGAAGCTGTTCTCCTCGAGGCGAACGGAGGGCGGGTCGATTGGTACCGCGGAACCCAACACGAGCTAATCGCCTATGACGCCATCACCAACCCGAGGAGCCGAAACACCGATGTCTTCATCATCAATCCAGACGGCACAGGTAAACAGTGCGTCACCTGCAACTCGAGTGTTCCTGAGGGGTTCGTTGGCCAGCCAGCCTGGCATCCGGATGGTGAGCACTTAGTTATCCAGGTTGAGAACGCCAATTCCATGCATCGGGTACCTGAACATATGTCTTTTGGTTTGAATAACGACCTGTGGATTATCAATAAGGATGGTCAGAGCGCCAAACGCATCTGGACGACAGAACTGAACCATGCTGCCTTGCACGCGCACTTTAATCACGACGGTACCAAGCTGATCTTCGCCGAACGAATTCCGACGGGTGTCAGGGTTCCTGGGGTCGGCAATCGCACCCCTGGTGGCGAGAATCACTGGGATGGCTGGCAGATCCGCATTGCAGACTTTGACAGCCAGCGGATGGAGGTCGTCGGCTCCACCGCGATCAAACCCAACGGCGACGGCTTCTATGAAACCAACGATTTCTTCTCTGAAACCGGATTCACCTACTCATTTACCGCCGGTGGCAGACCCTATGTGGACGATATCTATGCGATCAACATTGACGGCACGAACATGACGCAGCTCATAAACAGCCCGGCAACCTGGGAAGAACACGGCACATTCTCACCAACGGGTAATGGGGATCTGGTCTTCCTGTCCAGCCGGTCCGATAGCACCTGGCAGGCACCGGCCTCAAGACCGAACACGCTGCGCCTGGAATTGTTCATCAGGGATGGCGATACCGGCGAGATAAGGCAGTTAACCCATTTCAACCAAACAGGTGATGCGCAAACACGCTACCTAACCTCAGACTACGCCTGGAATCGGGAGGGTAATCGTATCGTGATTCAGGTCGCGCCGGTCAGCCTGAGTAGCGGACAGGCAGAAGCACCGCAGATCTGGTTGCTCGATTTTGACACGTCGTCAGCGACCCCCTAGCGATAGCGGCGCGAGGCCTAGCCGCTGCGCGCGATTCCTCGAAAGCGCACCGCCAAGCAACCAAAACAACAAGCGAGGGCACGATGACCGGCTTGCACTGTCAACCGGGTGCCTTCGCTCGCTCTATTTGCTATTGACGTCTCTTCCCCCAAACGCAGAGAAGCACGCACCTCATAACTGGTTTCCACAACAGGAACCGATCTACTTGAAGCTCCAACAGATTAACGTCCGGGGTCGCATTTGCAATACATTAACGACCCAGATCTGATGGAAAAAAGCGCAAATCTATGGTACGCTCAGATCATCTGTTTGTTGAAGTCCACAACGTCGCTATCGCAGTTCAGAGCTACTTGCCTGTATAATTAGACAGGCAAGGCATATCTATGCGCTCAGTGTCGAATGAGTTCTCCGGAGGGAACCGTTGCCATACCAATCGCCAGGGACACGCCGGCATAACGTTCAGTTCGGTGTCGGGCAATCAGGTTTCGTTGGGGTAGAGCCGACACGCATTCCGCAGCGGATCCTTGATGCTATCCCAGGAGCGATGGCCTGGCTAAGCCTTGGAGTCGTCATCCTCGCCGCCATCCATGTGCCGATGCTCATGCTGTTCGGGGCCTCACTACTGGCTTTGTATTCGGCATTGCGCTTCCTTCTGGCTGGCATCGCGACAATTATTGGGTTGCGACGCGTCCGTGCCTGGCATAACAATGACTGGCCCCAGGAGTACCGCCGCCGCCGCACAGAAACCAGCTTGCCACTGGACGCTATCCATCACGTCGTTATTATCCCTAACTATAAAGAAGAGCTCTCTACGCTGCGGACAACCCTCGACCGCCTCGCTGAACAGCCCAATGCGCTGGACAACGTCACAATCGTGCTGGCAATGGAAGCCGGCGACCCGGATGCGGTGACCAAGGGTGAAATCCTGAAAGCGGAATACGAGCGCTTATTCAAGCACTTCTTTGTGCCGATCCACCCCAAAGGAATCCACAACGAGATGCAATGCAAGTCGGCCAACCAGGCCTGGGCGGCACGGTGGGCCAAGCGCCAGCTGGTTGATGAGATGGGCTATAACATCCACCACATCGTCGTAACGACGATGGATGCCGACACCCTCTGGGACAAGCACTATCTTGAAGCACTCGGGGTCCTCTTCGCGACGGATGACCAGCGCTACTCCGCCTTCTGGCAAGCGCCCATCCGCTATCACAGCAACGTCTGGCGCATCAACCCCTTTATGCGCCTACTGCACGGCTACTCATCCGCGTGGGAACTGGCCTATCTGGCAGCCCCATGGTGGCAAGCCCTCCCCATGTCATCCTACTCACTCAGCCTGAAACTCCTGGATAACAGCGGCTATTGGGACGCGGATGTCATCGCCGACGAATGGCACATGTATATCAAAGCCTACTTCAAGCGTGAAGGTGATATGGTGCTGCGGCCCATCTACCTGCCTTTCCTGGCCAGTGCGACGGGAGGTAGCGGTATCTGGGACTCAATCAAGCAGCGCTATCGCCAAACATTGCGGCATGCCTGGGGGGCAAAGGAAATCGGCTACACTGTCAGCCAGAGCCGCGAACACCCCTATGTGGGTTGGCTGCCAAGTTTCCGCATGACGTTCCGGGTTGCTCACGACAATCTACTGGCAGGTGCCGGATGGATTATCATCACCGCGGGAACACAGCTCCCTGCCCTGATGCATCCAGAACTCATTATCGCCAACCGCTATTCATTGCCCATGATAATCCTGCAGGTGTCATTCGCCATCATTTCGGCCATGACGTTGCTTTTCTGGATCGTGGACGTTCGTATCCGGCCGCCACGCCCGCCCAAGCAAGCAATGACCCGTATCGAGCGTCTGCAGACAGCGCTGAGCATTCCGATGCTCCCAACTTTGACCCTGGTTTGTGTCGCATTACCCGTTCTGCAAGCCCAGACGCAGCTTATGCTCGGCGTGCCACTACATTTTCGCGTGACCAAAAAAGTTTAGTACCACCAAACTGCAATCACGTTCCCCTGAAGCGGCAGCGCACAGGGGAATTTTTGTGCCACATAAGAACGAGCGTAAGTCAGTGAACCGCCCACTCAGCGTGGGTCGTCAGATGAGTAGTGTAGTGGTATTGTTAGCAACGACAACGATAATGGAAGCGAAGATCACCAGTTAAGAGGTTTCCGTTCAGGTGCACAGCAGGCCCTCAGTTGTTCTCACCATTCTATTTGCCCTCCTGGGAATAGCGGTGCTCAGCGCGTGTAATTTGAGTGAAGACGATGTAACGGCCAGCGATGCAACGGCAACGCCGGACCGGCTGTTCACATTGGCCAGTCTGCCGCCTCCCCAGACACGTCAGACCAGCATTCGAGCCCAGCAACCAGCAACTGCCCAGCCCTCCAGTACGCCACCGGTCTGTGCGATAGCAGATGTTCCCGATGGCTGGCCGGTCCACTACGATCTGAATGCAACCCTGGATTGGGAAACACGGCGCGTTGTTGTGCGCCAGATCATCACCTATCACAACACACACGCTGAAGCCTTGAACCAGATCGTTTTCCATGTGGAGCCACGCCGACTGGCGGGCACGATGACCCTGCAGCGCACCCTGGACCATGATGGACGTGAGCTGACAGGGATCCAGCTTGACGGTTGGCGCCTGACAGTCCCGCTCGCTGAGCCTGTCCCCGCTGGCTGCACAGCCCGGGTGCAACTCCTGTATACGCTGCAACTCCAGCCGCTATCCAGTGAGAATCCGATTGGGTGGTTGGCCTATACACCGCGCCAGCTCAATCTGGGGCACTGGTTCCCGACCGTGGGGCTGTATGGCTATCAGGCACCAGGTGAATGGTATACGCCGGACCTTCATTTTGTTGGCGAGCAATCCACACCTGTCATCGCAGACTACGCCGTTCGACTCGAAGTGCAGAATGGCCCCGAAGATCTCATGCTAGCAGGCCCGGGTAAGATCTCCCAACCTGATGATACGGTCTGGGAGTTTGAGCTGGACAGTGCGCGCGACTTCACTGTCAGCTTAAGCACACAATTTGAGCTCATCACCGAAACCGCGGGGGACGTCGAGGTCGAGCTCTACTACTTCCCCAGCCAGAGCCCGAAGTCACGCGTCAACACTGCCAACCGTGCTCTGACTGATGCCAAACAAGCCCTCGAACGCTACACCGAGTTGTTCGGACCCTATCCTTACGAACGCCTGGTAATTGTTGAAGGCGATTTCCCCGATGGTATGGAGTTCTCTGGGCTGGTATTTGTCAGTGAAGCCTGGTTCCGCGTCTGGGATGGTTCAGCCAGTGATTGGCTGACGATTATCACGGTGCACGAAATATCACACCAGTGGTGGTATGTGCTGGTGGCCAATAACCAAGCCCTCAATCCCTACCTGGATGAGGCGCTGGCGACATATAGTGAGCTTCTTTACTACGAATACTACTATCCGGATCTGGCTGAATGGTGGTGGGATTTCCGGATATTCACCTATCCTTCCGAAGCCCCCGTTGACTCAACCGTTTATGACTACTCAAGCTGGCGGCCTTACATCAACGCTGTTTACCTACGAGGTGTCACGATGCTGCATCGTGTACGCAATGAGATCGGCGACGAAGCCTTCTATGAATGGCTCCGGGCTTATGCCGCCGGCTACGCCTGGGAGATCGCTACGCCGAATGACTTCTGGGGTACGTTGAACGCGGATGCCTATCTGCGCGTATCCGAGGTGCGCCACCAATACATGCTCGAAGGCGACATCCTCCCCCCGGTTGCTGAACCTGATGCAACCGCACTGGAAGAGCTCGAAGGCACACCATTACCGGCCAATGTAGTGGAATAGATTCCCCTCTAGCGACCTGACTACTCTCCATGGCTTAGAGCTGGTATAGCATCAGATAGACAAGCACGCCGGTTACGGAGACGTACATCCACACCGGGAGCGTAATCCGTGCGATACGGGCATGCCGGTCCCACGGATTCTTCCAGGCGCGGTAGAGCGTCAACAGAATGAATGGCAGCATGCCGGCAGCAAGGATCACATGCGGAATCAAAATCGCGAAGTAGATCACCCGCATTATCCCCTCACCCTCGTAGGGTTTTGAGCCTTCCTGGGCATGATAGATCAGATAGGAGATGAGAAAGAGCGCAGACATCAGAAGGGCCGCCAACATCAACAGGCGATGGGTCTTCCACTTCTGGCGGCGAATGGAAACATAGCCGGCCACCAAAAACACCATAGCCGAGGCGTTGAGCACGGCATTCAACGCCGGTAGGTCAGAAGTCTCCAACATGGCTAACTATACACCTCGAAACTAGATACCAGTAAACGCCGAAACACAGATGAAGACCAATACGAGTGTCAAATAGATATTGCTGGATAGAAACAGGCGTATAGCCTGCTCACGTAATGGGACGAAGATCAGTCGGATGCTGTCTTTAAGGAAATAGATACTGGCCAGCAAGGCCGGCACAAAGTAAAACCATCCCAGGGCCGTATGCGCCGCTAGCGCCACCGTCAGAACCACGACTGCCACAGCGTGAATAAGCGCCCAGACAGCGGCCATGCGCACCGACGCCTTAACCGGAAGCATCGGCACCCCGGCAGCAGCATAGTCATCCCGGTAGTAAATCGCCAGCGCCCAGAAATGGGTGGGGGTCCACAAGAAGACGATAGCGGCCAATGCCAGCACGCCGGGGTCATTCCAGGCCCCCACTGCGGCACCGCCACTCAGCACCGCACAACTTCCGGCGGCACCACCGATCACGATATTCAGCACCGTGCGCGGCTTCAACCAGGCTGTATAGACAAACACATAGATGATTGCCCCCAGCAACAAAAACAGCCCCAGCGGCGGGTTGAATGGCCAGACAGCCACAACCGGCAGCATAATCATCGCCACTGCTAACCACAGGACCCAATCGGGATGCTCAATCATGCCGGTAGCCAGCGGACGGCCGCGGGTACGGTCCATCGCCGCATCCCGTTCGCGCTCCATATACTGATTCAGAGCTGAGGCACCGGCGGCGGCCAGCCCCCCCGTTGCAAAGAGAATCGCCAGGTCTGTCAGCGCGGGACGTCCCCCAGCCGCCAGAAAAGCACCGCCTGTTGCCGCAAACAGCAATAGGGTTACAATACGCAGCTTGAAAAGCCGGGATACCACCTGCAATAGCGATGGTTGGGCCGGATAAAGCGCTGCCGTCTGTTCCTGTACACTCATGTGCGTTGCATGTCCTTTTCCTGTCGTGCCAACCGTATCCGGTTACCAACGACAAATCCGATCACCAGTACGCCGCCAATACCACCACCAATCCACGACCACGGAATACTGGTCTCGGCTGCTTCTACCGTTAAATCAAAACTCGCCTCACCGCTACCCTGATCGGTCTCGATCGTAACCGTGAGATCCCAACGTCCCTCGCGCGGCAGCGTCAAAGGTGCCTCGTAGTGCAGCTTGTTGGCCGCATTGTCATGGGTTGCGCGCGCGCGTTCCTGAATTGCGTCATCGTCACCATAGACAGCCTTTACCTCAATGTCTGCATTGAGGACCAAACCACGTTCATCTTCAATCGCGATAGTGACATGCAATTCATCGTCTGTGTCGATAGACAGTGGATCTGTCCAGGCCGAGACGCGAAACGGGCCCGTCTCAACCCGCTCAAGCTGCTGCTTACCGAGACCATGTGAGCGCACCGCTCGGTCCGGTATGACGCTGCCTATCAGCAGCAGCAACACCACTAAACTCACAATGATTTGCCGGGAACAACTCATCGCGAGGGTACCCTCTCCAACTGCAGGCGACGTTGTTGATCGCCCATGCGCGCTCTGCGCTCTGACCGGTCAATCATTCGCGCAATCAGGATCAGCAGCGCGATCAGATACATCATGCCACCGGGAATCCACATGATCAAGCCACCCAACATCTGGTCCTGCATAACCGAGATACCCCACACACGCGGCACGGATTCGTAATGCGTATAGATCACGTCAGGGCTCATTGTAATGGCCACGCCAAGCAGCAGATTCTGGAAATAGACCATGATGATGAGCGCCATTCGGGCTGCATCGGTACGCTGGCGATGGAACTTAGGTGCGGCATTGGTTACATGCCACCAGAACCCCAGCCCCGTGATGAAGAAGAGCCAGTGCTCAATATCGTGCAGAAAGTCGTTGGTAATTGCGGCGTTGTACGGGTTCGGGTCGTGCCAGAGCCAGAGATTGGCTGCAAAGATGAACCATATAACCGTCGGCGTCGTCACCGAAACGAGCATCTTACGGAAGCGCGAGCGCTGCGTGAACAGACGCGCTATCTGGCGGCGCTCAGGACCAGGGATGGCCCACATGAGAAATGGCATCGGATTGGCGAGCAGCAGTAAAGGCGGCGCAAGCATGAATAGGAATACGTGCTGGACCATATGGATGAAGAAGAGCTGGGTCTGGAAGGTATCGATGCCGGACATGAGTGCAATGACCAGGAACACAAGCCCTAGATAGTACGATCCCAACCGCCAGCGATTGGCGAGCTTAGCGCCTTTGCGCCGCAAACGCAGCCAACCTGCTGTGTAAGCAAGGCCAAAGGCCAGCAGCACCACGATGATATCAAGCCGCCAGTCCCACGATTGTAGAAATGCCCTGAATGTCGGGTCCATTACTTAACGGTGCGCCAAACTCCTCAGTCGCCAATGACCAGAGAAGTTAAGCGGTACTCCTTCCTTAATGCGCGATTATCTCGGGCACGTCGCCGACCAGGTAGAGAGCCACGTAGAAGAATACCCACACCACGTCAACGAAGTGCCAGTACAGCGCGGCTGCCTCGACACCCCAATGGCTCTCTTTGGAGTAGTTCCCAAGACGGCCGTTGTGGAAAACAATAATTAGAAAGGCCAGTCCCGTGATGACATGCAGTGCATGCATGCCCGTCATGAAGAAGAACATCCCGCCTTCAACGTGGTCACCAGGAGCGAAGTGCGCAATGCTCCATTCGTAGATTACGCCTCCCACGAAGACGAAACCCATCACAATGGCAGCACCAAGGCCCCACATGAAATTGCGATTATCACCACGGCCAATTGCGACCTCCGCTGAGTTCACGAAGTAGCTGCTCAGCAGTAGGATAGAGGTAATCGCTAGGCCCAGACCCTGGTCTAACTCCGGCCGTGTGAAACCGTCATCATTGCGCAGGAGCACGATGCGGGCCACCAGAATACCGGCAAACAAGAACGATTCTGAAATCAAGAAAAGCCACAGCCCCAGGCGATTCATGTTCAACCGCTGTTGCGCGCTATATTCGATCACCTTATGGCC
>JAADYW010000231.1 GCA_010092845.1 Chloroflexota bacterium | reverse complement strand
CGTGACACTGGAGGCCAATTTCCTGGCTGTAGCGGTTGTATCGTGCGCGCTGGGATTGGGTTCGCGGTCATCCCTTCAGAAGGGTGGATGCCGGAAAATTGGCCAGTGACAAAAGCGTGGCGGTGTGCTATCCTGTTGGCGTGAGATCATGGTGGGCGTAGCTCAGTTGGTCAGAGCGCCTGTCTGTGGAACAGGAGGTCGTGGGTTCGAGCCCCATCGCCCACCCAATTACGTCGAAAGCTACCTTGGTGGGTAGCTTTTTTACTGCTTGTGATCATCGTCGCTCGGAGACGGCGGGTTGCGTTTGGGGCGGCGCAGATGAAGGTTCTTCTGTGCCTGCTGTTTACGCAAGCCTGGCTCCGGCTTGCGCGGAGGGCGTGCCAGGGTACGAATTGACTCGGATGCGCTGGCTGGCAAAGGCGGCTCATTGGCTGTAAGCCAGGCCATCAGCGCAGATTGCTGCTCCTTCTGGGAGTCAGGTACTTCTTTCTGTTGCACGGAGAGGCCTTCCGTTGAAGCGGAAGGGGTATCTTCTGGCGCTGTTGCTATGGCTTCAGACTCCTCCGTCTTCAAACCCTCAATGATGTCTGTCAATTCATCATTTGGCCGCTGCACACCGAAAACGTCCCAGATGCTGATCTGGCCAGTGTCGCGCTTGTCTGTTGGTGGCGGCAGGTCGCCCGTGGATTCGCTCGGGGGGCTCGTGCCTGCGGGGGTAGTGGCGATCTGGTCAACAGCCGGACGTCGTGGCTCTGTCGGGTCCGCGATGCTATCGAGCGTGCCGGAACCAGCATCCTCAGCGGGTGAAGGTGTGGCGTTACCGGCAGATGGTATGGCAGCAGGCTCGGATTTGCCGGCTTGGGATGGGGATCCAGTGGGGTCGGCCACAGGTTGGGTGGGGCGTGTGTCCTCGTCGCTGTCTGGTGGTGAGACTTCCTGCGAGTCGAGCGCATCCGCCAGAAAGGAAGGCGGGCCTACGCGCGGTACGCTGGGGGTATCGTCAATGCGGATGGGCGGTTCCTCGATTACCGGGCCGCTGCTGCTCGCCTGAGAGGCTGCGCCATCGGCAGGTGCCTCGGGCTTGGCCTCCTTGTGTTCAGCCTGTGCGATTAGCTTAGCGCCATACTCGGCGCGATGACTTGCGTCAGGGCCTTCCTTGATTCGAGTCTTGTCCCGGTACCGATCGTCCAGACGAGCACCCTTGGTCAGGATGTAGCGATGCAGCTGTCTTAGGCTATCAGCCGTGAGCTTCTCAAGGGTGCGGCGTTGCCGCCGGTTGCCAAAGAGCCGTGCCAGAAAACCCTTGCTCTCGAAATCTATGGTCCATTGCACGACGGTGCCATCAGGTGTTGCCTGCAGGCGGATCCGCGACGAGAAAGACTTATAAATACTACCTTCAATAATGTGATATTCGTAGCCAACGCCTTCGTACCAGACCCGGATCTCCTCAATAATGTCTTTGGTGCGTTTCTTGAGGCTAATCCGCCGACGTGCACCTGGCCCGGCCGTATTGGTGCTAAGAACAGATACTGACCGTACATCGGTACGCCAGGCTGGAAGCTCTTTATGGTCGGAAAGAATCTGCCATACCACCTGGATTGGTGCTGGCAGCAAAATGCGCTGATCAATCAGCGTCACAGGACGTTTTCCCCTGGCAGTGCTTCAATTGGTTAACAAGTGAATTGAATGCGCATATTCATGCTTCATTGATACACGCCAACGCTATAAATATAGACGATTCGCCACCAAATTCCCAGGGCGAATCTTGGCTGCGCTGCGTTTCAATCATCGTCGGTCATCGGTGTCTGTGCTACACTAGACGCGCCCAATTGTTGCCGTCGGGAATTGGATTCGCGGGCGTTTGGACAGGTTTGATATGCATCTGTATGATCGTTGTTATAATAAAGCCACGCAGCGCTGCCGATATGTTGGAAGGCGGTTATAATGTCATGCCAGGACCATCTGTTGTCTTTGGCTTCCTGCTGGCCACTTTCTACGGTTCGACGTTCCATTTTGTGAGTGGCGGCGATGTGCGCCGGCTGGCACTCTTCTTTCTAGCAAGTTGGATTGGCTTCGCGCTGGGCCATATTACAGGTGATCTGCTGGCAGTTGAACTACTCGATATCGGCCCGCTGAATGCACTCAATGCTTCGCTCGGCTCCTTCGTCGCGTTAATCGTGGCACGGATGCTTACCCGGCCGGAACAATCTAGGATTTAGTGCAAAATCCGAAGCACAGTAAGGAACAATTGATGGCAAAACAGGATGCCACCGAGAAGCAAGAAGATCAGCCCAACGCAGAGACTGAGGCAGAACAGGCTGCTCTTGATGATGAGGTTACATCAACAGAGACGTCTGAACCTGGTTCAGATGAGGATTCGGATCGCGGTTTTCGCTTCTGGATGCTAGCGGGTATTGGTGGCTCAATTGGGCTCTGTATTGCGCTGTTTGTCGTTGCGGTCACGGTTGGTGTGGCTAGTGGCCGCTGGGCGAGCGTTGCTGATCTGATTGCCATCGTGCGCGATCTCTTTATCATATTGTTGGTTCTGGAGTTGATATTGGTCGGTGTCGCCCTTATCGTCATGATCCTGCAATTGTCGGCTTTGATGAATATTCTTCAGAATGAAGTCAAGCCGATTCTGGAGAGTACCCAGCAGGCCGCCAATACAGTACGCGGAACATCGGATTTCATGAGTAAGCATGTGACCAAGCCCGTTATTCGTTCAATGGCCTACTTCAGTGGAATGCGGATTTTCTTGCGCGAGGTCCGTATGATCCGCAAGTCAACACAACCAACTCGCAAAACGGGCGAGGCGCCGGTGGTCTCGGAAGCGACCCCGTCTTCGGTCAGTCAGGCGCAGCAAGGGGAATCAAAGAGTCATGGATAAGTCTCGCGATCCAGATGTCTCGCCGAGCTTTCTCAAAGGGGCGTTTCTCGGCCTTCTGGCAGGCAGTGTCGCCGCAATTTGGTGGTCTCCGCGCAGCGGGGCCGAAACGCGGCAGCAAATCCGCCGGCGCATTGAAACCATAGTTGAGCGCTTCCGGGGTGAAAGCCCCGAGGAAGCGATTGAGGAAGGCAAAGCCATCGCCCACGCCCGCAAGTCTGAGCATGCCCAACCGGCCGCCCGGTCAGACTAGATGACAGGCGTTACGCTAGGCTCACCACGGCAGTACGCTATCTCTATGGCGTGACGCTGTTGAGGGCCTGGAACGCATTTGCTAGATAAGCCAGAACATCGCTCGCCTTAACGGCGACGGGTGTACCCAACACTTCTTCAGCGTAGTGCCCGGCATAGCCATGAAGCCACGCCCCTGCTATCGCCGCATCGGCTGCAGCCATTCCCTGAGCCAATAATCCGGCAATCGTGCCTGCCAGAACGTCGCCTGTGCCGGCAGAGGCGAGCGCACTGCTGGCAAAAGGATTGACCGTCGTGCGCCCTTCAGGCTCGGCGCTAATGGTGTAGGGGCCCTTCAGCACAACAACGCAATTCCATATGGCCGCATAGCGGCGCGCGACAGCTACGCGATCGCTCTGAACTTCCTTGATCGAGGGAGCGTTTTCCTTGTCGTAAGCAGCCAGGCGGCTGAATTCCCCGGGGTGAGGCGTGATGATCGTTCTGGGAGGAAGACGCTGCCACCAGTTTTCCAGGGTTGCCAGGATATTGAGGCCATCGGCATCGATAACCATCCGCGGCATCTCAGCTTGATCCCCGGTGTTCAGTCCGATGGTCTCGAGGAGGTTGACGAGGAAGCCTTGAGTTGTTCGGTTATGGCCCAATCCCGGTCCAACCAGGAGCGCGCTGTACTCGGGGAGGCTCTCCCGGAGAATGGCGACAGCCTCCGAGTTTAGCATGCCGTTTTCGTGCGGGAGCGGCAGCCAGATGGCCTCGGGTAACATCGCCGCTAGGGTAGGCACCAGATTCTCTGGTGGCGCAATGGATACCAGCCCGGTGCCAGCGGCGTAAGCGGCTGCCCCAGCCAGGAATGCCGCACCGATATAGCGATTGCTACCTGCTACAATCAGGGTCTTGCCAAAAGTACCCTTGTGAGAATCCAGCCGTCGGGGTGGGAGGCTTTGTTTTACACGCGGACCATCCGCCAACTCAAGCGTGATTGACTCTAGCGCCGTTAGCCCAGAAGGCAAGCCGATATCTCCAATGCGCAGATGACCAACCGCCGCGGCCCCAGGAAAACGGAACAATCCAGGCTTGGCGGCGGCGAAGGTGACGGTAGAATCCGCATAGAGCGTATGGGTATCTACTTCACCGGTATCACAGTCCAGGCCACTGGGGCAGTCGACTGCGATCACAACCGCTTTGTCGGGATAATCTAGCGGCTGCGCTGGATCCAGTAAACTCGGCGTAGCCTGACGACTGGCCAGTGTGTCTTTCACGTGCGCCAGTAGTTCCGCCGCACTACCGCGAATTGGAGGACGTGTGCCTGTCCCAAATAGGGCATCGACAATCACGCTCACTTCAGAGAGTAGATCACTGAGTTGGGTGAATTCGATGTCGTCACTGGCCTGGATGATGGTGACACCGGCCGTACGGGCAGCCTGATAAACCTCGTCACTGGCTTCACGGGGTTTGAGTATATAGGCTGTTACCGTCACATCAGGCATGTGCTCTGTCAATAGCCTGGCTGCAACTAGCCCGTCACCACCGTTATTTCCTGGCCCTACCAGCACAAGAACGTCTGTATCAAGGTAGTGTTGCATGATAACGGATATGATGTGATCGGCAAGCGCATGGCCCGCCATCTCCATCATAGCGCGATACGAGTGGCCCTGCTGATCGGCCGTCCGCTCAATTTCCTGCATTTCTTTGACCGTTACAATTTTGGTCACTTGGATAACCTCTTCTCCTTAGGTTGCCAGACGCCGATCTCGCGAAACCATTCCAGTGTCTCTTGCACGCCCTGCTCGAATGATGTCGGCTCGAACCCTAGCTCCCGGCGCGCCTTTTCGATCGAAACGCGCCAGTCATTGAAAATGTAGGAGCGTAATGTGATTGGGTATTTCGGCTCCTTGCCAGTTATCTGACCAATCAACGTCATGACGCGCGCGAAGGGAATAATTAGGGTGCCCGGAATGTACAGGCGGAAACGTGAGATGCCGGCAGCATCACTGATTATGCGGTCGACCTCGCGATGTCGTAGATATTGACTACAGATATTGTAGATCTCGCCGGGGCGCCCGTTGTCCAGAGCCAGCAAGATGGCCTGCGCGACATCTTTGATATAGGCGGGAAAGGTGTATAGGCGTCCCTGATTGACGCCGATAGGCCAGCCCTGCAGCGGATCTTTGAAGAACATCTGGTTGAAGGCGTAATGCCCGTGAGGTCCATAGAATGCGCCGGGGCGCAACACGACTACCGGGAGTTGCTTCTCGGCGTGATACTGAAGTGCAACCCGTTCTGCTGCTAGTTTCGACTCTTGATAGGGATCTGCGGGATTCGCGGGGTGAGTCTCATCAATTGCATTGTCAGTTTGCGGATCCCCGATGACGACGATCGTTGATATGTGGATGAATTTCTCGATTCCGGCGGCAATCGCCGCATCCATAACGTTCTGGGAGCCGACGAGATTCGTCTCGTGAAACTGGTTGCGCCGTCCCCAGAAACGGAACTTGCCTGCCGCATGGATTACATGTTGGCAGCCATCGGCTGCCTCGAACATGGCGTCCCGGTCGGCGACATCCGCCTTGAAGATATCGATATCCAGATCTTTGAGCCAGGGATGCTCTTCGGGACGGCGGGTTACTGCACGTACCGTGAAGCCTGCCTCAACCAGCATTGGCAAGAGATTTCGGCCCAAGAAGCCGGTACCACCGGTGACAAGTATCAAGGGTTTGGCCCTTTGAGTGCACTTACAGGGTGTGATTGTCGAACAGTGGGCTAATCTTAGCGGCTTTGATGCGCATACACAACCGCTTGTCAGACCGTGTTTTGATTAAGCTCGCGCCAGATGCGCCGCCGCAGTTCATTCGTGTTAAGTGGCTTGACAATGTAATCCTTGGCCTCAGCGACAGTGAACGCCAGCGCGCGATCAGCCTCAGAATCCAGCGTGCTGACGATCACTATCGGGATATGTGCGAGTTCAGGGTTATTGCGTACATAGGCGACAATCTCGTAGCCATGCATATCGGGCAGTTTCAAGTCCATCACGATTAGGGCGGGATCAGCATCCTGGATCAGGGTGGTGCCGTCTTTGCCCGTATAAGCTGAGACCAGGATCGCACCGAGTTCTTCTGAGATCTGGCTGACAAGCTGGTGGGTGCGCCGTTCGTTGTCGATGCAGATGACAGACTTTGCCTTGATCTCCGGGGCTGAGCGCCGGATCAAGGGCAGGGTGTCGCTAGGTGGCAAGGGCTCAGGCCAAATGGCGGGCAGGCTGGAGCTATCGAAGCTGACTTGCTCGATGGCCAGTTGCGTCTCCAGCGACTGCATGAACGGCATCAGTAGGGTTTGGGCATCTTCAGCATGCCCCAGCCGGATGAATGGTTCCTCGTGGAGGCGCATGATGGCGATATGACCGTTGCGCTCGGCGGCTTCGTAGCGATCGGTGAGGCCGGCTTCCTCTAGACGAGCGCGTACGAGGTCAATCTGGCTAACTTCCAGGGCAATGCTCACGTAGTAGAAGGTAAGACCTTCGACGCTGTTGTCCTGGGTGCTCTTGTCCGTTAGCGCCCGGTCGAGCCAGATGAAGAATTCGTCATATTGGTGTATAACGCTCTGTGCGACCAGGATATCCAGTTCTGGGTCACTGATCTCGAAGCTGATATCCATGCTGCTGAAGCTTCGCTCCTGCCCTGTCAGGAGCTCCTGAACGCGATCGACGCTGCGCTGGACAACCCATGTGCCGTCTTCCAGAGTGAATACACTGCTACGGGGGACTATGGTTGTGCGCGAACCCATCCCATACTCCTCGCTAGTTGCTACCGGTCGTGATGGCCTTATAGTCCCCGCTAAGGTCAACGAAATAGGCATCCGCTGCGCGGTCGATCAGTTCTTTCTTTAACTCAGGGGGACGGTTGAGATAGCGCGCCATATCCAGGAGTTGGTCTAGTATATCCCGGGGATGGACTGCCCGTAGCGGCCGGTCATGTTTCAAGTACCATTCCTGGATCAGGTATGCTAGCCCCTTCTCATCATATGGGATCCGCTTGGCGGCACAGTCTTTGTTGAAGATCTCGAGTTATTGCTCGAAGGTCTGATCCGGCACCTCTAGCTTATAGGG
>JAADYW010000230.1 GCA_010092845.1 Chloroflexota bacterium | reverse complement strand
TCTTAAAGGAGCGTTTCTGGTCATAACTCGACAGGTTCGCATAAGCCCGGATAAAGGCTTCCTGGGCGGCATCTTCAGCTTCCTGTGCATTTCCCAGCATGCGATAAGCAAGATTGAAGATTGGCTGCTGGTAGAGTTGAACCAGGCTACCAAAAGCGTCAAGGTCTCCATCAAGCGCTTGCTGGAGCAATATTTGTTCTTGTTCCGCTGACACGATGGCTGCGTCTCGCTTTACGATTGCAAAATCCGTCCCACGGTGCTCTGCTTAAATAGTATACGGTTGAGTCCGGTGTAGCGTTGCAGACAAGAAAAAATCGAGGCCTATGCCCCGATTTCCGTCCCGGCTTGGCTAGCATGTCGTTACTCGGCGTCGGTATCATTGGTCTGGGGTGAATGCGCCTGGCGCGAAGCGTACAGAGCCTCTTTGAGCGATTCAAGCTCAAAATGTGCTGGCTCATCTTTTGCCGTGGCTTGGCCTATATTGAGGACCAGATGACTTTCCGTCATCGCCTGGCGGGCTTTCTCACGGTCGCGTAGAGGATAGAAGTATTCCATGGATTGCTGTAAGCGCATCTCGATACGGTTGCGCAGATCTTCGAGACGATCCTGGCGCGTGATGATGACGAAATCATGGGTGTCCAGGTGCCCGATAAAATCATCGGGGCCGCCAGTCTCGCGTAGGGTGTTGTTAAGCATCAAGCCAACGGCGCGCAGGACATCATCTGAGGCGATGAAGCCGTACAACTCGCGAAAGGCCTCCAGACCATCAATGGTGACCAACAGCACAGCCCAATCTGGACGCGAATCATCGTAGAGCATCCGTTGCAGGTGCTCGCCAATAATGGAGCCTTCCGGCATGTTGGTAATCGGGTTCAACGGCGCTTGCTGTTCGGCACGGCTAAGCGTATTGCGTACCCGTAGACGGAGTTCCTGAATATCAAATGGTTTGGTGATATAGTCGACGACCCCTAGCTCCAGCCCAGCCAGTTTATCGACACGGTCGCGTTTTTCTGTGAGGAAGATAATCGGGGTGTGCTGGGTGCGCCGGTTCGTCCGAATGCGGCGGCAAACCTCATAGCCATCAATATCGGGCAGACGAATATCCAGCACCACCAGGTCCGGGTCAGTCTCTCGGCTGATGCGCACGGCGTCCTCACCCCATGCGGCCGTCGAGACATCGTATCCTTGGACGCTAAAGTAGGCGTTCAGCATTTCTGAAAGATCAAGGTCATCTTCTACAATCAGGATACGAGATTTTTCAGCCAATGGACACGTTCCCTCGCTACGTTACCAAGATATCCAACACGCGGGAGCCGGTTCGCTGTCGCTGTGTGGGGTCAGGCTCATCCAGGGCCTCGATCATATGTCGTGCCACACTCGGCGCGCTCTTTATTGAGTATACAGACGATACTAGCGAACTGCAATAAGATGCTGTCGGCAGTTTTCGAGGTGAGATAATCCTCGCGCAGAACGACCACGGCCCGTGATGTGCTCCTTGTCGTCAGGAGACCGCCAGCGTTGACCATAGTGCCCGAACTATGCTATTGTTTCACTATATGCATAGCCAGCTTTCAGGAGAAGCGATAATTTGAGCGAATCTTCAGTGGCTTCTGATGAGACGCCACCACCTCTTAATCGGGCGAAAACGATTGCACCTACTGTTCCTCCGACCCTAACGGGACGTGTCATCCGCACCCAGAGCGGCTTCTTCACAGTCGAAACTGACCACGGGAACTTCACCTGCCAGATCAGTGGCAAACTCAAAAACAGTGTTCAAAGATCAGTCAGCAAGGATACCGAACAGCGCGGTGACCTGGTGGCGCTGAATGATCTCGTCACGATCGCGCCATACGACACCAACCAAGCTGCGATTGTCGATGTGACTCCCCGCCGCAATGTGCTATCACGCGTCGCGCCTGGTGCCTCGGTTGGAACTTCTGCCGAGAGCGAGAAAATCATTCTGGCAAATACCGATCAGGTGATTATCGTTCTTGCGGCGCGCAAGCCCTCGCCGAAGCCACGGGCACTCGACCGTCTGTTGGTAATTGCTGAAAAAGCGGAAATCCCATCGATTGTCATTTGTATTACCAAAATGGATCTGGACAAAAAGGGCCAGGTCCGCGAAACATTCAAGCTCTATGAGGAAATTGGTTATCCGGTATATTACGTTAGCGCTTTGTCTGAAGGGCAGCCCGGTGTTGATGCCTTCCGCAACGTCCTTATCCGCGATGAATATCAGGTATCGGTGCTAACAGGGCCATCTGGTGTTGGCAAAAGCACTCTCCTCAATGCGTTGGAGGAAGGTCTGCGACTTGAGACCAAATCCGTCAGCGATGCAACAACCAAAGGCCGCCATACCACGCGCTTCAGCCAACTCATCAAGCTCGAGGCCGGGGGGTATGTGGCTGATACACCCGGAATTCGCTCTATCGCTCCCTGGGATATCGAACCTGAAGAGTTAGATGGTTATTATATTGAGTTCCGACCATTTGTTGAACGGTGCAAGTTTGCCGACTGTTCGCATGTCCATGAGCCGGGCTGTGCCGTGATCGCCGCGGTCGAGGCCGGCGAAATCTCCGCC
>JAADYW010000229.1 GCA_010092845.1 Chloroflexota bacterium | reverse complement strand
TGCTGGCTGTGGCTGGCTATAACGGGATGCTCCAGTTGTGGGATGTCGAAAACGGCATGCTAATTAGTGCGGCTGAGAGCCGAAGCTCACTTATCCAGAGTATCGCCTTCAGTCCGGATGATTCATTGATTGTGACGGGCAATTTTGACGGCAAGGTAGAGTTATGGGCAGTGACGGATGACCCTATGCCCGATGCACAGCCTTCGGAATCATCATCTGCTGAGGAAGACGCAGGTCAGCCAAGTGAGCCAGGTGAGCGTCCATTGGCGCCACGTGAATTGCCTACCATGGTAATCGGCCTGGGCGAAAACTACTTTACCTCAGACATCAAGACCAATGTCACTCAAAAACTGACATATGAGGGGTCTGCAGGGGAAGAACTAACCCTGGCTTTTAATGGCTATGGGGTTCGCATCACAGTTGTGGCGCCAAGTGGCGAGATACTGGCAGAGTTCAATGAGGCGCAGTCAGTTGATCTCGTTCTCCCGGAGAACGGCCAATATCAGATCGAGTTATTTGGTGAAACGGGCGGATTGGTGAGTTTGACCCTGAGCAATACTCGCTAAATACTGCTGATTGATACTCATGCGCAGCCCGCTCGTTTTTGGCAAACAGGTGGCAGATCCGCCAGCATTAGCTTTGAGCAACAATATGGACCAGGAGCCAGAGAAACACAGTCTCTGGCTCCACCTTGCTATGGTCTCAGGGTCGAGATGCAGTATGGCCGGAAGCTAATCTGGAATGACTTCAAACACTCCGCCGTTGACATTGATATTGCCGTCAGTATCGGTCAAACGGGTGAATGTGCCATCGGGTTGTGCCGTATAGACCACAACCGTCCAGCGATATGTCCCCGGTGGGATATCGCGCGGGATCGAGATCTCATGATAATCATTGACGACTTCACCTGGTGTCCATCGCGATGTGGGATAGAGGCCCATCACCGGTGATTGGATGTCGCGCTGCCAGGCGGTACCGTCTTTCAGAAATACTGGCTCCCAGTTCTCAGTGAGTATCTGCACCGAGATTGAGTAATCATTTGTCATTGGCGTCAGGGCGCGCCAGGTCAGGAGCACCGGGAGGTGCATTCCAGCCTTGTAGGGTGGCTCCTGACTGATCTGATAACCCTCCAGCTTCAGAATACGCGTTTGAGTGTCGGTGTGATACACGGCATTGAGGGGCACAAGGCCCCTGGGGATCACCGTCTGGGGTTCATCCTGCAGGCAAATCAATGCCCCAGTATTCGTCAGATGCCATTCCTGCCCGACCGGTAAGTGACGCGCGAGACAGATCGGACGTTTGCCGATGAAATCCGTGTAACGCTCAATTGGATAGAAGATCATCAGGTCTGGACGGCGCTTTTCGACCTGTTGTTCGTACCACAGAATTGTGACCTGCTCCCAATCCGCTGCCAAGGCAGCATCGGGCGGCAGCGCTTCAAGATCGCGCGTTAGCCGCTCGCCCATATTCCCGGACTTGAGCGTGTCGCGCCACATGTGCGTTTCGCCAACCAGGGGGTCGCCATAAATGGCTTTCAGGCGCTGATCGGGGTAGGTTGCCAGAAAGATAATGAGTGGCAGCGCGACGACTCCGGGGATGGCGGCATACTTCACAGGGATGCTGGATAGCCGCCATCCGGAAATCACGTCCCAGACAGCAGTGGCGCCGATTGCGGCTGCATACAGCAATGTCACATAGGAGGGCAAATAGTAAGTGAACTGTCGCTCATTGCCGCGGAAATTCGCGGACAGGAACATGAGCAGGCCATAGCTCAGCAGCAAGAAAATACCAGCCGCAGGGCGGCGGCGCAGCAGAATCAGGAAGCCAGCAATCGCCAGTACGGGCACGATGAACGTATAGTCTTGCGTGGTCGTCTCAGTGTATATCTCAATTTGCGCGGCAATATCGTCCGGACTATCGAACACCAGGGCCTCGTTTTCTATGACGTGGCGTTCCAGTAGGTAGTCGATCCAATCACCTGCGCTGGAGGGTTGCCATAACAGGGGAGAGGCGTTGTTGGCACGCAGCAAGGGTAGGACGGTGGGATAAATAAGCAGCGGGGGTACAAGCACCAGGCCAAGGCAAATCCCTGTTCGCTGCCAGTTTTGCCAGAGACCCTTGCGGAGATGCCAGATAACCATCAGGCTAATACCAATACCGAACAGTGCCAGACTGCGGTGGTGAAGCAGGCTAAGCCCAAATGCACCAGATAAGGCATACAGGAGCCGATTGTTCGTGGGTTTTTGCTCCCACCGCAGTGCCAGCCCGATGATGATGGCAGACAAAAGGACATTGAAGGCATATTTGTCCGCCAGTACTGCCTGACCCCATAACGTTGCCCCGAACGCCAGCGTCAGGCCTGCTGAAAAGCCAAGTGTCATGCTGCCATAGATCCGGTAGACAAACCAGCCGAGCGCCGCTGCGCCGCTGGCTGCACTAACCGCCGCCAACAGGTTCATCCGCCAGGCGATGCTCCCGAACGGGATAAGCTCCGACCAGATCTTGCCAAGCAGGACATAAAGCGGTTGACCGGTGGGATGTACCAATGCTAGAAGAGGGCCGGCATACTGGAGCTCGCCGGCATCTCCGCCAACGGTACCTGGCATTAGCGTACGGATGTACGCGGTCAACACCACTATAAAAGTACTGAGGACCAGCAATAGTCCTTTGTGATGAACGAGACGCTCGAGCATAGCAGGATGTTGATCGATCGTTGGCATGGGATAGGGATACCTGTTGAGAATTCCGCCTCACGCGGGCATAATGACCAGCCTGTGTCGTCATTGATGAAGCGACAATTGCCGCCAGCTAGCCGCCTGGGGTGCGACTGGGCCAACATAGCTTACCCCAGTGCTTGAGGTTGTCAACTACGGATTGTAATTTTTCGATCGCAAAGGAATCTGGGTAGGGAATAGGTCATCGTGGGGGCGGGGAAGAAGTCGGAGCAAAGGCCAGTGGCCACCCTACAGCTAGGTGGCCACTAACATTACAAACCGGTTTGGCTTAGTCGATCAGACGCTCTAGGCGTGTAAACGATTTGCGCGGGCTGGTGCCGGTTTGGCCCTCAAATGCCATCGGATTCCAGGACTCGATGGCCCATTCTCTGGCACCAGGACTGAATGTACCGAAAGTGATCTGGCAATCGAAGTACTCATCGACTTCCGCATCGTATTCGCAGATGTCTCCTGCTGGGTACCAGTTAGACCAGTAGGATTCTGCCTCACCGGGGTAGTACAGGTGGAGCCTGAACCAGGTAGCATACGGTACTTCGATCGGCTCGAAAGCGAAGGTGACCGAATCATTGCCGAGGACACCGTTGTTGACCGGAAGCTTCAAATCGCCGCTGAGAATGCTATTCGTGTGGTATACCTTGAGTGTGAACGTGACACCACCAGCCGGAAGCCATCCGCTATTGCCATATGGCCCTTGGGCAAACACCCACCACAAGTAGTCCCCACTCGGAAGCTCTAGCTGGGGCGTGAAGGAACACGAACCACCCGACGTACAGCCCAGTGCGTCCCCATCCCCTTCGGCGGCGGTGTATGGTGTTTTTCCGTCGAGCCAGATGGTATTCGTTGTCGTATTCTTCAGGTAGACATAGTAACGGGTAGCTCCGTCGGGCATGGTTTCATTCCATGTCAGCGTCAGATTGCTCACGGCCTCTGCAGCGGTGTTGAATTCAACATCCACAGTTGCAGGTTGATAGTTGTACGTGTCGCCGATTTGTGTACCGGCATCCACACTGAAGGGTGCGGCTTCGCTCCAGATCGTCACGCCGCCGAAATTGGCGCCATAGATCCCGACCCACATATTGTATTGCCCATTACTTAGATAAAGGTCCTGCGGTGTGACTGAGCAGTAGTTGATGTCGCAGTCCAGATCGATCGCCCGGTGCCACACATCGTACACGACGGTACCGTCTGTTTCCGCTATGTAG
>JAADYW010000228.1 GCA_010092845.1 Chloroflexota bacterium | reverse complement strand
TGCGCGAGATGGTGAAGCCTCGGAAGACCATAATGACATAGAGGGCGATGACAACAAAACATCCAAACAGCCCAAGCTCCTCGCCAATAACGGCGAAAACACTATCCGTATGCGGAAACGGGATCACATATTTCTGTTGGCCCTCGCCAAGCCCAACACCAAATAGGCCACCATCCAGGAAGGCCACAATCGCTGCTTGAACATGGTCATTTGCCAACGTCAGGTTTTCGATTGCGACAAGGTGCCCCTCGATACGTTGGCGCGCGTAGTCGAACTGCGTCGCGATTGTCCAGCTGGCAAAGGCAGCACCAAAAGCCACCACGCTGATCTGGGGCCAGCTTGCTCCGGCCAGAAAGAACATGGTCAGCGCCGTTGCAATAATGCTGGCTGCGGTAGAAATATCGGGCTGGAGTATGATCAGAACCGCGACGATACCGATCATGATACTGAAAGGGACGATGCCGTAAGTGATATTTCGAATGCGATGGCGTTTGGCAGCAAGCCAGGCGGCCATGTAGATAACTACCACGAGTTTGGCGGCTTCACCCGGCTGAATGGAGCCACTAATCAGCGCGCGTCGTGCCTGCAAGCGGTCGTCACCAACAGCCAGCACTAACAGCAAGCTAGCGATAATCCCCAGCATCATCACGATACTAATGCGGCGCCAGATTCGGTAGTCTATGCGTGCCAGAGCGTATAGCAAGACAACCCCGACAAACAGATTACGGAGCTGGCGTTGAAAAAAATAGGTCGTGCTGCGATCCTCAGTGGCTAGGAACGAGGCATCGATGCTCGCTGAGTAGACCATCAGCAGACCGATGGCACACAGCACACCGACAACGGCGAGGAGGTAGAGGTCCATCTGAGCAGTGAATAGACGTCGGCGCGCATTGGCCCGGGCGGGGTCAAGTCTTGGGGTCGGTGGTGCCGAGGGAGCAATGACCCCGCCCAAATCGTCTACAAACTGGGGCGCTGTTTGTTCGGTCATGAAATAATTAAGTCCCAGAAGCTTACCAGTACGATTCGGTGTCTATTATCTGATATTCGTGCCAATTATGCCAGTTCCGCTAGTGATGGATGGAGTGTGCCCCTTGCTATCGCGAACGGAACGCTTATGCTATTATGAATGAGGCTGTCAAGTTCAAATCTCATTTGTCCTAAAATGTTGATAAACTTGCCGGTAGAATTTTGCGCGAAATTAACCAGAACCCGTTAGCCTGGATACGGTTGGAAGCCTTATGAAAGGGAAGATCCTGGTTGTAGAAGATGACCTCTACCTGATGGAGGGCATCCGCGATATTTTGGAATTGGCCGGCTACGAGGTCATTACTGCAGGCAGTGGCCAGAAGGGATTAGATCTCCTGTATGAGATTGATACGCCACCCGATATCATTGTCTCCGACATTATGATGCCCGTGATGGATGGGTATCAATTCCTGAATGCGGTGCGTTCTGAACCGCACTGGATTGACATTCCATTCATTTTCTTAACTGCTAAAGGTGAGCGAGCCGACGAAAATCTGGGCAAGGAATTAGGGGCGGATGACTATGTCACCAAACCTTTTGGCCCCGACGATCTCTTGGTCGCTGTTTCGGCCAAGTTGCGACGCCACCGCCAGATTCGCCAGAAACACGATCAGCAAGTCCTCAATATCAAAAAGAACATCATGACCATCCTTTATCATGAGTTCAACACGCCGCTGACGTATATGGTTGCCTATAGCGATATGCTCAAGCAGCAGCCCGGCGATCTGACCGCTGATATGCTCCGCCAATACCTCTCAGGAGTCGATTCAGGGGCGACACGGCTCCGATACCTTGTGGAGAACTTCATCCTTTTGGTGGAATTGGAGACAGGCGAGGCCGAGGAATCCTACGTATTGCACCAGCGCGTAATTAGCGATTATGGGGACTTAACACGCACGCTTCTGGAGGAATACCGCGAAGTTCTCTCGGCCAATGGCCAAACGCTCCATGCTGAGATTGATCCAGCGACGCCACCGATCGTTGGTTATCCGGAATACCTTCAAAAGGCGTTGCGCTGCTTACTGGACAATGCGATCAAGTTCGGTACTGAGGGCAACCAAATTGTGTTGTGTATCGACATTGACGAAAGCCACAATTACATCCAGTTCAAAGTTTCGGATACTGGCCGAGGTATCCCTGAACATGAAATCGACTATATCTTTGAGCCTTTTTACCAGATCAACCGGGAGCACTATGAGGATCAAGGTAGTGGGGCCGGCTTGACGATTGTCAAGCGGATCGCTCAGCTTCATGGGGGTGAAGTCCTTGTTTCGTCGATCCCGGGCGAAGGTTCGACCTTTACACTATTATTCCCTCGCCAGGAGGATCTTGAATAATCCCCCGCAATTTGGGGCATCATATGGCCACGAATCAAGGTTATGTTAAAATGGATGCAACTTTTCGCTTGCTAACCCGTAAATTGATTTAGACAGGGAGCTGGCCGCTGCCCTGTGGAACTAAGGAGAACTCCGCCCCATGGCGTCTGTGCTGAAAAAGTTCAATACGCTCATTTCGGCCAATATGCATTCTATGTTAGATCGGGCGATACGCAATAACTCGATGAAAGTTGTGGATGAGTATATTCGCCAGGCCGATCGTAACCTGGATGATCTAGAGGACACTGCGGCAACAATTGGGGGGACCGTTAAGACCCTGCGCCGCAAATACGAGGAGTTTGTCGCCCAGGTCGAGAAGCTTGACCGCGATATTGATACTCTTCTGGTTAAGGGTAAAAATGAGTTGGCCCTCGCGGCTCAGACTGATCTGAACAACAAGCAGAAGATCGCTGAAGAATATCGCCAACAGTGGCTGGCCCAGGAAGAAGAATTCAAACGGCTAATGGACGCTCGCCGTAAGCTAGAAAACCGCCTGTATGCAGTGCGGCAACAGCGCGAGCAACTGCGGGCCCTTATGGAGCTAACGGCGGCCAAGAAATTGACAACCCGTACCGTCCGCAGCCTCGATGATCTGGCGGGTATTGGTGATGAAGATATTCAGCGTCTGAGTGAGGGTATCCTCTCTGAGCTTGATCGGGCGGAGGCTGAGTCTGAAATTGTTTCCACCCGTTTGCAGAACCAGGTCGAGGAAGCTGTCGGTCAGAGTGAAATCGAACTCCAACTCGAGGAACGCCGCAAGCGTCTCGGTATGTCTGACCAATAAAGAGGCTCCACCAACCTGTATCTCGGTTAGGTGGCAAAGCCTGCCGTGTCTGTGGCAGGTTTTTATATCGCCTGTTGGTGTCCTGGAGGTGCTATGTCGACCCAGAGTAGGAATTATTCCCCCTATACCCGCGCCCGAAATGCCCTCATTCGATCAACTGTGATGAGTCCGCAGAGCCTCACAATTGTTCTTGTTGCAGTGTTAGGCCTGCTATTGGGAATTGGTGTTGCGGGGCTATCACCTGCGTTTTGGGCAGTGTTTGGTGTAATTGGGGTTCTGGCGTATATGCTCGCTACAATGAGTGACCCAGCCGCGCTGGCTGAGATGGCCAAACGGCTGTTTGTGGCCCAGTACAATCCGGCGGATATTCGGAATACGCGGGCACGCCAGCGTCTGCAACAGGGCTTAGAGTATATGGATAATATCCAGAAACTCGGAGCCCAGCAGGGCGGCGCGATGCGCGTCCAAATTGAGGCTACAGTGAGCGAAATCAATGACTGGGTCGCGCAGATCTATAAGGTGGCCCGGCGTATTGATCTATATGAGGAAAATGCGCTCATCAACCGTGATCGAGCACGCGTACCGGATGAGATTAAATCACTGCGTTTACGTCTGGACACGGAGACTGATCCCCACATCCGCGCTGGACTCGAGGACTCGATACGCCTTAAGGAAACGCAACTTGAGAATCTCAAAGCCCTGGCGAACAATATCAAGCGGGCCCATCTTCAGCTCGACAATACAGTGACCGCATTGGGAACGATCTTCGCTCAAGTGCAGTTACTCGATGCCAAGGAGGTTGATGGTCGCCGCACACACCGGTTACGCCAGGAAATCCACGATGAAGTGCTATCGTTGAAGGATACGATTGAGGCTCTGGATGAAGTCCAGGGTGCTAGCGTGTATTCTTCGCTTGCGTCCTGAAAGGGCCAGCCTCCATCGTGATGCCCTTGCCAGATGGCTACCAGCAACGTGGTGCCACCATACGGGATACCCGACGCATTCGCCGTCTGGAGAAGCGTATATTTCCCAAAGATGCCTATCCGCTCATCGAGATTTTCCTCTTGCTGATTTCTCCGGTGACTCACAATACCGTAATCCTCAGCTATGGGGAGGAGGAGCTCGCCGGTTTTCTATCCGTCTCAAAACCTCTCCTGGATCGTCCTGTCTGGATTGTCACGATCGGGGTGGCTCCGGAACACCAGCACCGGGGCCTCGGTACCTTTCTGATGCAGTATGCCGAGCATCAATTTAGCCCTGGCCGGATCCGGTTGACGGTACGTGCAGGTAATCACCCGGCGATCTCACTCTATGAAAAGCTAGGCTATCATCTCCTCCGGCGTCAGCGTGGCTACTACTTCGATGGTGAAGATGGCCTTATCATGGAAAAGGACCTGAGTCGCTAGGCTGCGGCCAATCCACGATCTGTTATAATTCCTGCATGATTTGAAGATACTAGCTGGAGGATAGGCTCTTGCTTGTTGGTTTATCGATTCCGATCCTCATTGGTCGCCTAATCGGCGGCCTGTTGGGATTGACCATCCACGAATTCGCTCATGCCTGGACAGCCGTTCGCCTGGGTGACACAACGCCGATTTACCAATCTGCGCCACCGACGCGTCTCTTCGGGGGTCGTCTCGTCATGGGCGGGCGCGGCCGTTTGACGCTAGACCCCCGGGCCCACATTGACCCGCTTGGTTTTCTTCTGTTGATGCTGGTTGGTTTTGGCTGGGCGCACCCGGTGCCGGTCAGTACACGGAATTTCTATCCAAACGAACAGCGCGGTCTCATGTTGGTGGCCTTGGCTGGGCCAATCACCAATTTGGTGCAGGCGTTTGTGTTTGGGGGCCTGCTTCGCTTTTTCCTGGAGATTGGCCTGTTCAGTGAGACTTCTTTCATGGCTGAGATACTCGCCTCGATTGTTATTCTGAACATTGTACTGTTCTTGTTCAATCTGGTGCCGCTCAGCCCGCTCGATGGGTGGAAGATTCTGCTCGGCTTGCTCCCCGCTGAGCAATCATGGAACCTGAGACGTTACGAGCAAGAGTCAACGTTTGCGCTGGTGCTGATTCTGATGGTGGGCGTGCTTAACCCGAACTTCAACGTTATCTGGTTGATCCTGGGGCCAATCGCCCGTTTGCTATTCAGTCTCACCACTGGGGGCGTCGTTTTCTACTGAGGCCATGTTCGGACGCATACGACAGACCTGGCAGGCGGTTTTCGCCTGGTTATGGCCCGTTGATGAGGCACTGGCGCGCCGAACGCTTAGCGAATCTCAGTTCGTCCTGTTCCAGACGATGACCCGAAGTGATCGCCAGCACCATCTCCGCGTTCTGAAGCGGCTACGAAAGCAGGGCTACGATCATCCATCGCTGGCAGTGGCGGCCCTGTTGCATGATGTAGGCAAGACGCGGCTGCCCATTACGATTTTCGACCGCATCCTGGCGGTGGTCGTCAAGAAACTGCTCCCCCAGCGCTTTGCATGTTGGAGCCAGGGCGAGCCCGTAGGGTGGCGCAAGGCCTTTGTAGTGAGTGCCAATCACCCCGCCTGGGGGGCTGAGATAGTGGCTACGGTGTGTGAGGATGAGATGGCGGTGTGGCTAATCGCCCACCATCAGACCAAGCACCCGGCGACCGAAGATGCTGAAGCCAGCCGCCTTCTGGCCGCTCTTCAGGCGGCGGATGATGCCAGTTAGCCAGTTAGTTTCGAGTTAAAACGAGCCGGATCGTCGGTCTCGGAGTATTTAACATAGAGGCAAACATCATAAAACTTTAAGGAGAAGTGGATCAATGAGTTCCAGAGTAAGCCGTTCGGCATTACGCAAGGGCAAAAAAGATGCCAAGAACGTCAACGTAGCCCTGGTCGGGCTGAACCGGATGTCAGGCTCGATTGGACTGGGGTTGCGTAGCGTCAGTGATCGCCCAAACACCAACCTGGTCTTCACCGTCCTGGGGCGTGATCTGGATAACGAAGCCATGAAGACAGCCAGCCGGATTGGCGCCGTTGATAACTTCAATCGCACCCTGCAGGTCGTTGTCGAGAAAGCGGACATCATATTTGTCAACATGCCGCTGAGTGAACAGGAAGAGACCTTTGCCCGGCTGGGCCCGCTCATGAAGGCCGGGGCAGTGGTAGTCGACCTGTCGCCACTCAAGATGCCGGCCGTCAAGCTGGCCAAGCAGCACTTTCCCAAAGGTGATGATGGTAAGGCAAAAGCGTACCTCGTCGGCGCGACTCCTCTGGTAGGTTTTGACCAACTGTATGATGAGGATCGCTCGATAGCGGCCGCCAAGGAGTACCTGTTCCGCAACAGTGATGTCTTGATCGTGCCCGACGCCAGTACTCCTCCTGAAGCAGTTAAGGTTGTTACCGATATCGCCGAGCTGCTTAATATGAAGCCACGCTTCATGGATCCGCTTGAACATGATGGTCTGGCCAGCTTGACTGAAGGGATCCCACTTCTCCTCAGCGTGCTGCTATTCCAGATGGTGCAGCAGTCCCCCGGCAAGACGGACATTCTCCGCGCCAGCAATACCCGTTTTGCCAGCCTTATTGAGAACCTGCGGCATGTCACGTCCAAGGAAATCGCGAAGATGTGGCGTCCCAATCGGGATGCGCTGATACAGCAGATTGACCAGATGAACCAAACACTGGAGAGCTTCAAAGCGTTGCTGGCGGAAGATGCTGAAGATCCATTGGTGCTGGAAAGCCATATGGAACAGCTCCTGACAAGCTTTCTGGCATGGGAACTGCGGCGCGAGAAGAACGATTGGGATGATGAGGCGGCCAGCGATCTCGATAACATCTCGGCGGTTGGGGTTCCGGTCATCGGTCAAGCATTCAATCTGCGCCGCCCCCGCTCGAATGACAAGGAATAGGCCAGTCAGGATATGCACTCATGCCTTGGCGAGCCTGAGGGCAAGATACATCTACCCTACTGAAGAGACAGCAATATGATGGCTATCGAGAACCAACTATCCGCTCTGCGTGCTGAATTCCCGATTCTGGGAACATGCACCTATCTCATCAGCAATTCACTGGGTGCTATGCCACGCCAGGTCTATGATAGTCTGCAGTCGTATGCGGATACCTGGGCGTCATTGGGCGTCCGCGCCTGGGGAGAATTGTGGTGGGACTTGAATGGAAAAGTCGGTGACAAAATCGCGCCGCTGATGGGTGCGCCGGCGGGGAGTGTACTGGTCCACCAGAATGCCAGCATCGCCAATAGTATCCTGTTTTCGGCGCTGGATTTCTCTGATGAGTTCCGCAACAAGGCCATCATCACGGATATGGACTTTCCGTCAGATATTTATGTGTTACGCCGCTGGCTACCCGACCATATGCAGACCCAGGTCGTCAGGTCGCCAGACGGGATTACGATCGACACGCAAGAGATTCTAGACGCGATAGATGAGGCCACTCGGTTGGTCAGTATCTCGCATGTGCTGTTCAAGTCAGCCTATATCATGCCCGTCCATCAGATTGTGGAGAAGGCACACCAAGTTGGCGCGCAGGTCGTGCTCAATGGCTATCATAGCGTGGGGGTGATTCCCGTCGATGTAGCCGCTATGAAGGTGGATTTTTACATTGGCGGGGTTCTCAAATGGCTATGCGGCGGTCCGGGGGGCGTGTTCATGTATGTCCGGCCGGATCTGCTGACAAGCCTGGAACCCAAGGTTACGGGCTGGTTTGCGCACCAGGAACCATTTGCCTTCGATTGGGAGCGTTTTGAGCTGCGCCAGGATGCTTTTCGCTTGATGAATGGTACACCAGGCATTGCCTCGCTGTATGCGATCCAGCCGGGAGTTGATATCATCTCCCGCGTTGGGGTTCACGCCATTCGCCAGAAGTCTACGTATCAAACAAGCCTGCTGATTGAGCTGGCCGACCAGATGGGCTATCCGGTTGTCACGCCCCGGCAAGAAGACCAGCGCGCGGGCACCGTTACCATCAATCCGCCGGAAGCCTATGCTGTGTCCCGAGAACTGATTGCGCGGGATATCGTAGTAGATTATCGGGCGGGGGCAGGCATCCGAATTGCACCCCATTTCTACAATACCGACGAAGAGGTTGCGCGTACCATCCAGACGATTGCTGAGATTCTCAACGATGGTAGCTGGCGGCGCCATCGACAAGACCGCAGTTTTGTAACTTGATGCCTGAGTAAAGGGAAGACGATGCCGCAGCTTTTTGATATCAGCCGCACAATTGCGCCAGCACTCAAGGTCTGGCCTGGTGATGCGGCCTTCGAATTTGAGCACAAACTTCGTCTCGATTCGGGGGCAGCGGTGAATCTAACGACGCTGCACTTCAGCCCGCACACCGGTACCCATGCCGATGCTCCCTACCATTTTGTGGCTCATGGCCCGCACCCAGCCGCCCTCGCACTAGAGCCGTACATTGGTAGGGCGCATATTATTCATATCGAGCGCCAACATGGTGGGATAACCCCATCGGACTTCGCCTCTGTGGATCTGACCGGTATGGAAAGACTGCTCATCCACACCTGGGTGAGTGAGGTGGAAGACAACCAATGGCCCGAGGACTTTCCATACCCCACGCTGGAGCTTGTGGATTGGCTGGCAGCACGCAATATCGCTCTATTGGGTGTTGATATGCCGTCGGTGGACCGCTTCGACTCGAAAGATTTGCCCTGTCATCACCGGTTGTTTGAAAATGGCATTTTGCATCTTGAGACATTATGCTTGAAAGGGGTACCGGATGGGGTGTATGAGCTGATAGCATTGCCGCTGAAGATTGACGGTGTATGTGGCAGCCCGGTCCGGGCCGTTTTGCGCACACTATAGGCAGACCAAGCGCGAAGGAGTCACTTGTGTCCGACGTAACGGCGATCGGTTTTGTGTTTCTGGCAATATTCTTCCTGACGATGATTGGGACCTATATTGTGATCCGGCGCAAGTTGATGAGGATGAGGTCAGTCGGGGCATTGGCGGCGGTGATCAACGTTGCGTCCTTGATGGCGTATGGTTTCACTAATGATGAGATCGGTGACGAGTTGGCGATTATCGGCGGCTTCGTCGTCGGGTTGGGTTTCACTGGGGCCATGCTAACGATGGCAGCGTTCTTTCAGAACAACGAACCCCAGGCCCTGGCAGCCTATGATGCGATGGTGCGAAAGCAAAAGACGCATCAAGCGAGCGCGCCAACCCAGGATGCACCACAGAATAAGCAGGAATAGCTGGCGTTGCCGAACCGTTGACCAGCCAACGAGGTGCCGTAGGGATCGGCTGTGGAATAGGCCGCTCAAATTGTGCTACAGTGATAGCAACTTACTGATCGATCAACCGTAATTGAGTTGAGATCCCTTAGCAATGAGCGAACCAACCCAGCCACAAATCCCGAAGCCATCTGATCCGGACGAGCAACATACACAGAAACATGAGCCGGTTTCGCCTAGTAGCCTGGAGCCAGCGGCCAATGAAGGCGAGGACCTGCCTGAAGGTTCTGAACGAACCCAGGAGGTTGTGTCGTTGGCGGTGCCCTCGCCGCCTAAGCCGCCACCGCCACCACCAGCACCCTTACCGCCAGCTGAGCATGCGCCATTCGTGCGACCCCAATCACCGGCAGGGCAGCAGATAACAACGCCTTCGGCTTCGCCGCCGGCGCCGCCGCCACCGGCTGCGCCATCTAAGGCCCGCCCGCCCCGACGCCGTTCAGTGCGCCGCGGCGTAGGGTGTACCCCCAGCTGCCTGATTGGCTGCTTGGGCATAGCGGGATCGGTGGTAATTGTGACGCTGGTCGCTATATGGCTGATCTGGACGGACTACTCCAACCGTCTGGATGATCGCCTGGATGAGTTCGAACAGCGTGCGGATGAGCAGGCTTTCGGCTCGACCTTTATCTATGACCGGCAGGGTACGCAACTTTACGAGGTCATTGGCGAGGGGCGACGCGAACCGATAGATTTTGAGCAGATTCCCGATGTGGTGAAATACGCGACGATTGCTCTCGAGGACGACACCTTCTACGACAACACCGGCGTCGATGTGCCCAGTATCTTGCGCGCCTCGCGCGACTACCTCCAGGAAGGTCAGATTGTATCGGGCGCCAGTACGATCACCCAGCAGTTGGTGCGTGAGGTCCTCTTTGAGGACGACTATCGCTATGAGCGAACGCTGCGTCGAAAGATCGATGAGGCGCTGCTGGCGATCGTCCTGACCCAACGCATGGAAAAAGATCTGGTTCTGGAGATGTATCTCAATACCATTAATTATGGCAATCTGGCATATGGTATTGAGGCAGCCGCCAAGACGTATTTTGGCAAGTCAGCGCAACAACTGGAATTACATGAGGCGGCACTGCTTGCGGCTTTGCCGCAGGCGCCGGCTTATCTCAATCCGCTGAACCCCAATCCCGACGTCCAGCAACTCGTTATTGCCCGCCAGCACCTTGTGCTCGACCTGATGGCCGAAGAAGGCTATATTACCCCTGCTCAGGCCGAAGCGGCCAAGAATCGTGAGCTTGTCTATGCCAGCCCCGAAATCCCGCTGGACTAAGCGCCGCATTTCGTGGTCTATGTTCAGGATCAGGTGCGCGAACTCTTGCAAACGCAGTACGAGGCGCAAGGGTATCTACCTGACGATGCCGAGATGCTGGCCGAGGAACAACTGGCTAATGGCGGGCTACGTGTCTACACCACCTTAGATTCAGGCATGCAGGCCATTGCGGAAAATGCTGCCCGCACCCATGTTGCCCAACTCCGTGATGTGCACGACCTAACCAATGCGGCGGTCATTGTGATCGACCCTCCGACCGGGGAGATCCTTGCAATGGTGGGTAGCGTTGACTTCAACGATCCGTCGATTGACGGCCAGGTGAACGTTGCCCTGGCCGAGCGCCAGCCCGGTAGCACAATGAAGCCGTTTAATTACGCCGCAGCGATGGAACAGGGGTGGGTGCCTGCTACAGTGATCTGGGATACGCGGGTCAGTATTGGTATCCCCGGCCAGCCGATGTACGAACCCGTCAACTATGACCGCCTGGAACACGGCCCGGTTCACGTGCGCGATGCGCTGGCCAATTCCTACAATATCCCCGCCGTCCAGACGTTGCGCAAGGTCGGGGTACAGTATTTACTCGATCTCATGCATCGTTTTGGTGTGAAGAGCCTGAGCCGTGACGCGTCCAACTATGGTTTGTCATTGACCCTAGGCGGCGGCGAGGTCACGTTATTAGAATTAACCAACGCCTATGCGACCTTCGCCCGGGGTGGGGTCTATGTGCCTACGACCGCAATCCTGTGCATTACAGACGATCAGGATAACATTTTGTATGAATACGCTGACGGTTGCCAGGGAGGGCAGGCGACCGGCGCTACACGATATGCGAGCCCCTCGCGCCGCCAGGTATTGGATCAACGGATCGCTTTTGTGATTAGCGATATCCTGGCGGACAATGGAGCGCGGACTCCGGCAATGGGGGCCAATAGCCCGTTGAACACAGGCGATCTCCTGACCTCAGTCAAGACAGGCACCACCGATGATTTCCGCGATAATTGGACTGTTGGCTATACCGCGGATCTGGCGGTAGGCGTCTGGTCTGGCAATAGCGACAATCGGGCGATGCGCAATAACCCGTCCGGTCTGGTCGGGGCCGCACCAATCTGGCAAGACACCATGGTTGGCATCTATCAGGCGCATCCGCTGCCGCCGCCCCAGCTTATCCCGCCAGCCGGGGTCTATCAAGAGCGCATTTGCAATGTCCGCCGGCTAAAGGACCCGGCCACAGAATGCCAATCCTTCCGGCAGGAGTGGTTCTTCGAGGGAAGTGTCTTGGTGCCAGATGGCAACCAAATGGTGCCCGCGCCATTGCCGCGGCCTGAAGAACCGGTATCCTAGCAATACGGCCCTCAGATTCAGGAGTTGCAGCCGGGCATTGTGGCCACCTATGTGCGTCCCCTGGGCCCGGACCAACAGAACTTCCTGATAGCCCGCAACCCGGGTAGTGTGCCGCAGAAGTACTGCATGGTGCCTGCCGAGGTGCTCGATTCGGTGCCGGATGCACGGCTACAGGTATTCATTGAGCCACCACCAGAACCAGAAGATGCTAAGCGTGCCTATCAATATGCCCTATCACCATCTATCAATTACGCAATCCTGCCCCAGTTCGCCTGTACACCGGAAACAATCGCCGGTGGCTTGCCCGATATCGCGGATACCCCTGGCGATTGGGAAGTGAATCCAGGCTCCGCGCACCCCTACCGGACAGCGGCAATATACTGTCGTGCGAACGGTGCAATCGAGGTCTACGCGATTGTTAACGGCAACGGTGTACCGGCTTTCACCGCTACACCGGAGGAAATCGCGGCAGTCGGTGTGCCACTTGCCAACACACTGATAAAGGAAGGTGGCGGGGGGATACGCCTCTATCGACTGTCCTCCGGAGAGTTCCAGGTCAATGCGCCGATGGGAAGCGATCCAAATGGCTATGTAGTGATCTGGGATGGGTGCTAAGGCTAGCTCGCTGAAAAAAGCTGCCCCCTACCAACATACTTGGTAGGGGGCATAAGTGTCGCGGGGGCAGGATTCGAACCTGCGACCTCCGGGTTATGAGCCCGACGAGCTGCCACTGCTCCACCCCGCAAGGTATGGAGCATACTATCAGGGAAGCCTGACAGTGTCAAGGCTTACTTGGGAAAAATTGACGAATTCGGAATTTTCTCTAACTTAACGGGGCCAGAATTAATGCAAATTGTCGCTTGAATATCCCTTGGATAGGCGTTGATAACCGTTTAGAATATAGTGGTTGAGCCAGGGGCGAGCATGGAATGATTTCGCATGCTGCTTCGTTGTGCTGTATAATGTGATTTGTTGAAAAAAACAAACCGGGTGAATAGTGTAATCTTCGGGTGGAGACGTTTTCTATGGCTTCAATACCGCGCATAATGGTAGTTGATACTGCAAACCAGCTTGGCGGCATTGTGCGGTCAGCACTGGCGTTACTAGATCGACGTCACGTTCTGGTAGAAATCCCTAATGCTCAGGATGCTCTTGATGAAGTGTTTCGTACTGAGATCGATCTGGCTGTTACGGCCTATAAACTCGATACAATGAACGGTATTGATTGGGCAGAAAGGGCGATTCGTGAACAAGCTGGCGCACCGATTATTGTCGCTGCTTCGAACGACGACCCTGGGCCTGATCCAGCGCGTCTGAAAGATAAGCCGTTTCAGTATCTTCCGTATACTTCGGGTGAGCGTTTTCTGCGCGCGGTACGGATTGGCCTAGATGGCGAAGCCGTTGTTGCTGCCGAGGAAGGGGCACAACAAGCGGCCCTTGACTTGGGCCCGGTGCCGCCTCTCGATGTTGATGCTGCACGTGCAATACTGAATGATACGAGCCGTGAACTGCGCGCCGTGGGGGCGCTTATCTCGGATCGGGCCGGGCGTATCGTGGTTGATCAGGGTGCGACAGGCTATATTGATAAGGCACAGATCAGCGCACTCCTCGGGCCCACATTCGCGCACGCTGTCAAGGTTGCCCAACAGATTGGCGGCAATGGCTGGTCGCTGAAATATTATGAGGGTGAGCGCTATAACCTCTTTGGCCTCGCGATTGGCTACCACTACTTCATGATGTTTATCGTCGATGCCTCGGACAAACTTGCTTTTGGTGCAGTAACCAGGTATGGACGCCAGGGCGCGAACAAAATCACCGAGCTGCTGGCTGATGGCGCCTGGATTAAATCTCAAGCCCCGAGTGCGGTTGGTGCTGCTCAGACTGAGTCCGCGGTGGATACCGGTACGGCTACGCCTGCCGAAATTGAGCAGGTAGAAGCTGAAAAGCGCAAACGCAGCACTGAAGAGATGACCGCGGCACTGGCGGCGCCAACGCTTGAACCGATCGATAATCTTGATCTGGATCTCTTGTTTAGTCAGGGCGCTAGCGAAAACGGGCTCGATGATCTGTTTGAAGATGGTGGTGAGCTTGACCTAGGCGGTGATTTGCTGGAGTCTGATGATTCGGTCAGTTATGAGGAAGCTCAGAATATGGGGCTTCTCGGAGAATAGCCGCTAGCCTCAGATTGAATAGTGTGCTTGGTGATGGGTAACGAATTGTTCTAGAGGCGCTGCGCATGCCATGCGCGGCACTCTAGCCGGGTAGGTAATCGTATTCGCCGGTTGTGCGATCCATGAAAGCGCTACGAGCCGGACCCGTTCAGGTCCGGTTTATCGTTAACTCATGAAGGCAATTCTGCCAAGGAGTGGCCGTGTCAACAAAAACTGATCCCATGATTGGTAAGGTGTTGGGCGACTACAAAATCGAGCGCCTCCTGGGTAAGGGGGGCATGGCGTATGTCTACCGCGCCAAGGATCAACAGCTCGGCCGTGATGTGGCTATCAAGGTCATCACGCTCCAACGCGACCGTGCAAACGAATTGATGAAACGTTTCAAGCGCGAGGCGCGCACGATTGGCAAGCTCGACAAACATCCGAATATCATTACCATTTATCGCTATGGTACTGATGAGGAGGACAATCACTACTTGGCGATGGAGCTGATTCGGGGCGAAACACTCTCTCAACTCCTGACCCGCAACAAACGCAAGAGTGTCTATATGTCCCACGCGGAAATCCTGCAGATCATTCGACAGGTCGCCGATGCCCTCGACTATGCTCACCAGAACAAAGTTATCCACCGGGACATCAAGCCATCCAACGTGATGCTTGAAAAATCGACGGGCCGTGTGATCCTGATGGATTTTGGCCTGGTTATGGATGCTGAAGGTCAGAGTAGCACTCTAGGAACGGCCTTCGGGACTCCCCGTTACATCGCACCAGAGCAGGCGATCTCTTCCCAACAAGCGGTGCCCCAGAGTGATTTGTACTCGCTAGGCATCATTCTCTACGAGATGCTGACCGGCCAGACGCCATTTGACGAAGAATCGGCCATGAGTCTGGCGCTTAGCCATATCACCAATCCGCCGCCGCCGCCTCAGGAAATTCGCGCCGAAATCCCAGACGCCGTGGCAGATGTCGTATTGAAAGCGCTTGAGAAACAACCTGAAGATCGCTATCAGACTGCTGCTGAGCTGGTTGAAGCGTTGGAACAGGCCTTTGGTAATCTGGCAGTCGATATGCCCGATCTCCAACTACCGGTGGATCAGAAAGAACCACCAAGCCAGAAGGCGGCCGTTGCCGCGGTTGGCAAGTCAACTGCCCCAGATCCCGCACCAGCGCAGGCCAAACCAGAATCACCGGCCAAACCCGCGCCGCCGCCCAAAGCAGAGAAACCAGCGCGCGAGAAGAAGGCCAAAAAAGATAAGCCGCGCCAAAAACAGCAGGCCGCGGCGCCACAGCCTGAGGCGCCCGTTCCACGTAAACAACGCAAGGGGTCGCCAGTGGGGCTTTTGCTCTTCCTGGCCCTGGTTGTTGGAGGGGCAGTTGTCGCTTTCGCTCTCTTGGGCGGGAGTGGAGACGAAAACGGTGGCGACGGGGATCGCGCCGCTGCCGGTGGTCAGGACGGAGATATCCTTCTGGTATATGACAACGACTCGTTTACGATCTTTAACGCCTCGCAGGGTGATATTGACTTAACGGGGACGCAATTCATGCTCCCGGATCATAGCATTGGGTATGACACCTATTTTGTCGGGGCGACCACTATCAGCAATTTCGAACCGGGCGATTGCATTATCACCAAGATAAGAGATGCCTCGCTTGAATTTCCGTCATTGTGCTCGGAAGAAGAAACAGAGATTAGAGGCCTTCTGCAGCTGACACGTGAAAGTTATTACTGGGTCTGGAACGATGAGGTCAATGAAGAAGACACATTTGTCGTGGTATATAACGGCGAGGTGATCCAAACGTGTGATGTCGGTGCCGGGCGCTGTGCGTTTTCGTTGCCGGAGCCGGATACAGAGGAGGATGCGGAGTAGGTGCTCAGCCTTATGACCCGCGGGTTCGCGTTGTGCCCTATACACCTGCGCAGCGGCGTGTGGTCGCCCGCTTTGTCGACAACCAGTCCCATACTCACTACCATCTAGATTGGCAGCCGGTTTCTGTCTGGCTGCAGGTCGCGCCGTCGGCCTCAACTCTAGCCTACAATAGCCAGAACAGACTCATAGGTGTGTTTTTGCTTAGCCCCCCGGTTGAAGGTGTTGCCTGGCTGCGCCTGGTCGCGCTTCATGATGATGTGCCGCCAACAACGTTCTCCCGGATGTTTTCCGCATCTGTTCAGGCTTGCCGGCATGAGGGGATACGCGAGATCGCAGCTTTGGAAACCGATGCCTGGCTCGAGTCGCTTGTACTTGCCAATGGCTTCGTCCACTTCGACAACATCATCCATTTGAAGCGGCCAGGCGGGATCCCACCACCAGTACCCGACTATCGTATCGATATTCGCAAAGCGCGCCGCCACGACTATCCGGAGATTATTGGCATAGACCATGCTGCTTTTGGGCCGCACTGGCGCATCCAGATGGAAGATCTCCGTTCGGTTATGCGGCTCAATACCTGGTGTACGGTGGCCGAAATGGTCGATGGCATCGTGGGCTATCAGCTCGCGACGAAGTATCATGATGGTATGCACTTAACCCGCCTGGCGACGCATCCTGACTACCAGGGGCGTGGTATAGGGCGCTCGTTAGTTGTTTCGCTCATTGCACAATTTCCTGATAAGGTAGTAACGGTGAACACGCAGCAGAGCAATGAGGCTTCGCAGCGTGTGTACCGGCAGCTCAGTTTTGTGACTCAGAACCGAACGACACAGGTTTGGACCTACACAGTGGGGTTCCAATCAGGGCATAGGTAAGGCATTATGACAATTATTTATCAGCCCACCGATGCCGATATGCGTCATCTCCGGCAACGACGACTGGCGCTTGTCGGCTATGGCAATCTAGGCCGGTCATTTGCGCTCAATCTGCGTGACAGCGGGCTTGATCTCATGATCGGCAATATCGAAGATAAATTTGCCGATCTGGCACGCAACGATGGCTTCCAGGTCAAGTCAATTGCCGAAGCAGCAACTGATGCCGATACCCTTTTGCTAATTATCCCCGACGAGGTCATGCCCCAGGTCTATTTACAGGAGGTCGCGCCTCATCTCCGCACAGGTGATATGCTGGTCTTTGCATCCGGCTACAATGTTACCTATGGTTTCATTGAACCGCCGGCTTATGTCGACGCTGGCTTGATTGCACCCCGCACGCTGGGCGTCGGCGTGCGGGACGGGTATCTAAATGGCCTGGGCTATCCCTGCTATCTCTCAGTTGGACAGGATCATTCCGGCAATGCCTGGGATTATGTGTTGGCGCTTGCCGCTGCCCTTGGCGCGTTACATCAGGGCGCGCTGGAGGTGTCGTTTAACCAGGAAGTTGAGGTTGACCTCTTCTTGCAGCAAGCGGTGTTGCCAGCTCTACACCATATATTACTCACGGCCACTGAAGTGCTCGTCCGAGAGGGGTATCCCCCTGAAGTCGTTCTGACCGAACTCTACCTTTCCGGTGAATTAGGGCTGTTGCTGTCGCGGTCAGCCGTCACAGGCTGGTCGAACACACTCCAGAGGATGTCACCCACGGGGCAGTATAGCTTGTTGTCGCGCACCAATAACTTCCAGGAAACCAAAGCTCAGCGAATTATGGTATCGATCCTCGATATGATTCGGGATGGGGATTTTGCGCAGGAGTGGAGCAATGAATACACCAACGGCTATCCACGACTGAACACGCTCCGCGAGCGCTATGCGAACAGCACAATGTGGCGCGCCGAGCGAGAGATTTTGAGTATCCTCCGGGGTATGGACGCCGGCGATATTGACGATCAGTTTTTGGATTAGCTCCAACTGGGTCTTTAGAGGCTAAAATCGCTAAATATTTTGCGTTATACTGTAGTAGCGTTTATGGTTGGGATCATATAGCTTAGCTTGAGGATAGTAACCCATGGGCGAACGCAAGATTCGCGTGTTAATTGCTAAACCAGGATTAGACGGCCATGATCGCGGTGCCAAAGTCATTGCGCGGACGCTGCGCGATGCTGGTTTTGAGGTGATCTATACAGGCCTGCGCCAGACCCCGGAGATGATTGTTGAGGCTGCCCTGCAGGAAGACGTTGATGTCATCGGGTTGTCTATTCTATCGGGCGCACATATGGCCTTGACGCCCCGAATCGTTGAACTGATGCGCACTAGCGGCCTTGAGGATGTCAAATTGCTGGTTGGGGGGATTATCCCCGAGGAGGACATCTCGAAGCTGAAGGAGATTGGTGTCAATGCTGTTTTCGGGCCTGGTGCCAACTCAGAGGATATTGTGAAGTTTATCAACGAGATCGTCGTCGTTTAGCCGCCCGAACGGTATTCATTTGCTAGGAATAGTATGCCGGAATCTGATAACCTCGTCGAACAAGTGCTAGCAGGCAATCGCCGCGCGCTGGCACGTCTGATTTCCCTTGTCGAAGATGGTACCCCCGAAGCCAACGAGGCGATCTCTGTATTGTATAGTCACACGGGGAGCGCGTACACGATTGGTGTAACGGGTGCGCCGGGTACAGGCAAGAGTTGTCTTGTCACTGAGCTGGTCAAGCATCTCCGTACCCAGGATAAACGGGTTGCCGTTGTAGCGGTTGATCCCAGCAGTCCCTTCACGGGCGGTGCCTTGTTAGGCGATCGTTTCCGTATGCGCGATCTTGCAGGCGATCCCGGCGTCTTCATCCGCAGTATGGCGACACGTGGTCAACTGGGGGGGGTAGCCCGTGCAACCTTCGATGTGATGCGGGTCCTGGATGCGGCGGGTTTTGACTATGTGATCGTCGAAACCGTTGGCGCCGGGCAAAATGAAGTTGAGATCGCCCGTGTGGCAGACACGGTGGTACTTGTTGACGCGCCAGGGATGGGAGACGATATTCAGGCAATCAAAGCCGGGATTCTCGAGATCGCGGACGTTATTGTTGTCAATAAGGCTGATCGTCCAGGGGTTAAGAATACGGTCCGAGCCCTCAAGGCGATGTTGGAGCTTGGGCACCGCAAACGTGAGATCTCTCATCACGGCCAGGTAATGATCCAGACGGACGGTTTCGAGAAAACGCTAATCGATGATATGTGGCAAGTGCCAGTTTTACAGACGATTGCCACGCAGGGTGAAGGTATTGAGGAACTCGCTCAAGCTGTTCTAAACCACGCTGAGTACCTGTCCTCGACCGGCATTCAGGCTGAACGTGATCGTGTGCGCTTACAAAACGAGCTTATCAACCGGCTGCGCGATCGCCTGGTGTACGATCTCTTGCAGCGTATGCCTTCACAGGATCTAGAAAAGCTTGTGACAGCAATCGCTGCCCGCGAACTCGACCCGGCGAGTGCGGTCCAGTCATTGGTCAGCAATAGCAAACACGAGTAGGATTGAGAATCCAATGACGATTATTCAGTGGTTTCTGGTCATTACGGGTAGCATCGGGTTAGGCTATGGAGGCTACGTCATTGTTCGCGGCTACATCGAGCTCTACCGGCGCGGTGAGTTTCGCCGCTATGATGGGCAGCCGGCGCGGTTAATTGGCCTGGGCTTGGCGACAGCAGGTGCGGGTGCCCTCATCATGGGCGTTTTTGGGCTGACGGCGGTGCCAATGGGCATTGGTCTACTGGGCGCTTTTAGCTATTTTGTGCTGCGCTATCTGGCTGATCGCGTAGATCCATCCCTGGACGTGCCCAGCCAACAAGAGGAATAGGCTGTATCACCAGGATTTATCACGATGTTTCTTCCGAAAATATCTTGTTTGACAATACCTAGTGATGGGTTGTGATATGCAACTGACACCTGAGAAGATTGAAGAGTATTTCCAACGCTATTCATGGAGCTATACACGCAGTAGTGAGAATACCTGGATCACCGGCGTCCGGACCTCTGTCTCCTCGTTCCGGATTTTCATCCGGTTGAGCGAACACTGGGTGTATTTCGTGATTAACCCTTTTGTTGTTGCGCCACCGAACCCTGAGGACAGGTTGCGGGTATATTATCACATACTCCGGCTCAACCTGGACATGAATATGGCGAAATTCGGCCTGGACAGTGATAGTGACGTCTTCCTGGCTGTGGAGCTTCCGACCGAGAATTTTGAATACAGCCATTTCGCAGACGCTCTGAATGGCCTTTCCCATCACGCTGAGCGCTTGTACAGCGAGGTCTTTAACTTATCCCACAATAGTGCTGTCGTCACTGGCCGCTATGATGAGGAGTTGTACAACTTTTCCCGCGATGAACACCGTGATGACAATACGGTGAACAGCATGCCGGGAGACTCGCAGCGATCACGAATGCCTGAGCAGCCGCTGGATGATTTTGATCTTCCATCTGGGTTCAATTCTGATAGTGATGAGGATCACGGGCCGATTATCGCCGGTAAAGAAGTGCGGATCGTTGATGATGAGGATGGCAGCTTTCGGATCGAATTTGAAACTGCTCACGATCTAGAAGATGATGACGAGAGCGGGGAAGATGGCGGCGAAAAGGATGATACGCCGCTGCTGCTGTCTGATCGCTATGGCAAGGGCCGTAAGGGTGGTAGTAAGTCACCCGATGAGCCAAGCGGCCAGCAAGATTCTGACCCAGATCAGCCGACCAAGAAACACAATAGTGACGCAGATAACGAGGAACACGACGACGAGGATTGATGGCCAAACGACGCAAAGCAGCACGCACCGCTCACAAACCCCAGGAAGAAAGACCTCGGGTCGATATGGTCAGCCTTATGATTGCCGCCGTTGCTCTGGCGGTTTTCGTTTTGTTTTTCTTCCCCTGGCTGACTGGTGACGAAAACCTGAGCGGACTGGATGTAGCATCGCGAAACCTGGCAATTACCGAGGACTTTCCCAGTGGGGTGGTTTTTATCCTACCGCTGGTCGCGGGGAGTATTCTTTTTCAGTATTATCGCCGTGTGCGCGACGCAGTTCGTCCCCGGCGCCGGCTGGCGACCCTTCTGACCCTGATTGTGGGGTTAATAGCCACAGGATTGTGGGTGCGTACCTATACCATCAAAGCCACCGACTTTTTGAACGACCAGCCTCCCCCCCCGACATCGCTGGATGATGTTCTAGATCCGGGCTTCTCGGCGGAAGACCGTCCGCTGCCCCCGCAGCAAGAACCCTATACTACCGGGGATGTCTTGCGGGAACAATTCACCACCGAGCTATGGCTCCACCTGGCCTTGGGTGCGTCGCTGCTGATTCTCCCGTTCCTGGATACGCGGCCGCCAGCCGATCCGCCCGAGTATTAGCGAGAGCTTCTGTCCGTCGTGTCTGTGAATTACCGGCCCGGCTGCTATTCGCCACCGGCAAGTTGGGCATTGGCCAGCTTGATGATCTTCTGGCTGGTCTCACGCCAACTGATTTCGCTCAGTCCCATTTTTTCGCGCAGATCATCCATATCCATTCCACCCAGATAATCGCGCACCGCCGACGTCCAGCGCATTGCCTCAAACGAGATGCGTGTATCGATCCCGGCCGCCTTGGTGAGATCACTCAGAACGTACTCGAGATTGCGCGGTGTACAGTCGAAGATGAGGTTGTCTTCTGGCGCGTATTGGTCCAGATACTCATCCAGACCGGCCAACCACTCATAGGAGACTGGTAGGCGACGTTCCTTGAAGACGTTTTGCCGCTTGTACCGCACGCTGATCTGCGGGTTCTCGCTGTCCCGGTTTTCGATGTCAGCGGTCGTTAGGAGAACCGTTTCGCTTTTCTTGATGCCGGTTTCCAGTAACAAGACGAACAACGTGTACGGCCGCGCATCGGATTTGTCACCCCTGCGCAACTGTCGGGCGGTACTCAGCGCTTGCTCAATCTCCTGGGGCGAGAGTATCTGCTGTAAAGGGGCTGGCCCCGAGCGTTGAATCAGGGCCGCGGCCGGGTCATCCCGCAGGACTTTGGTATCGTGCAGCCATTTAAAGAAGACCTTAAGCGTTGTCACCCGCCGCGCATATGACTTTCGGCTGCACGGAATCCCCCGGCCATGTTCCAACCAATGCAGAAACTCGTTCAGGCGCCGCGTCGATAGGGCTTTCAGGGGAATCACGTCTTGCTCTAGAAACTGCCCCAGCAGGTTCAAATCGGAGCGGAAACTGGTAAGGGTATTGGGAGATTTCCCTTCACCACGCAAATACTCTAGGAAAGGCCGGACTGCTTTGTTGAGGGGCGTATTGGGCGTGAGGTGATCGCCCTCGAAGAGAGGGAGTTGTTGTGCGTCTGACATATTTGCCCTACTCTCAGGCAAAGCCAATAGATACTCGCCAGCCTAACAGAACATCTGTTTGGTGTCAAGCTTAGGAAGCGCTTGTAAGCGGCGAGCAGGCCGCCACAACGACGTCTGCGTTCTGGCTTGAGCAATAGTTGCTGGGCTACTCCGGAAGTCGTATCTGCAGCTTACTATGGAGGTAGTTGATTGATCCGTTTCAGGTTCGCTCGACAGTTTCGTCGTTGATAGCGAAGACCGTATCTTTTGGGCCGGGGGTGATGACGACATGCGGGACAAGTGAAACGAACGCGGGCAAAACCGCCATGTTTTTTCTGAACCAGAAAAAGGGTAGCGTATGACGCTGTTTTGACCCTGTTTGCTCTACAGTCGGGTGCAGATGTCCGGCCAGGGCATACCCGGTCCGTGGTGGCGGCACGGGCTCGTGCTGCAGGACGAAGAGCGGTCCACGCATTGGCCCATCCTGGGGCTGTATGTTCCATTCGAGCGGAGGATCGCCCACCGCGCGATCGTGATTGCCCCGAATCAAGTGAATCGGCAGCTTAGGGTATGATTGGCGCCAGGCTGCAACCTCCACGATTAGTGGGGGATTATAGCCTACATAGCCATGCACCAGATCGCCCAAAACCACCAGGCGTTGAGCCCCGGTTCGTTTCAGGGCCTGATCCAGCCGTGCAATGTCATCCCCATTACCGCCATGCAATGGAGTGTGCCGAAAGCGGCGGTACACTGCTGGCTTACCCTAATGTGTGTCTGCGATGATAAAGAGTCCTGGTGCGTGGCCAGTACATCGCCCGTTCCGGCAACAACACAAGCTGCTCACCTGCTATCACGTATTCTGCATCATTTATTGAGGTTGTTTCCAGCCTCGAACGAACTATCTGGGTTGAGAATCGCAACCCGAGTTGAAGACCAGTATAGCCCGGGAGAATTACTACGATTGGGGGTTAGAGAAATAGCAAATGCCAACCAGGGTGTTGGCATTGTTGAGCGTGCCCGGAGGGATTCGAACCCCCGGCCTACTGTTCCGTAGACAGTCGCTCTATCCACTGAGCTACGGGCACAT
>JAADYW010000227.1 GCA_010092845.1 Chloroflexota bacterium | reverse complement strand
GCACTGCTCGCAGATCGTTTTCCTGAGGATCCGATGCCGGTTCCACATCGAGTGTTTGCTCTAATCGCTACCAACCCAGTCGTGTGACGCACTGCTTGCATGACCGCTTTGTCGCGAACAATTCGCAGACTGGCCTGCGGCGGGCATTGTTCTGGTATGCCCCCGCGTGCCCTGCTGAATTACAAAGTGATAAGTTATATTATCACGAGTAATCGGCGCTGAGTGGCGAGCATATCGTTCCTCGGTATCATCTACCAGCGAGTGGATACAGGGAGCAGAACAAATGCCAATTGGTTTTATATTCGATCTTGATGGTGTCATTACCGATACGGCCGAATATCATTATCGCGGTTGGAAACGTCTGGCGGACGAGGAAGGGATACCTTTTACCCGTGAGGACAATGAGCAGTTACGCGGTGTATCACGTCGTGAGAGCCTCCGCCGCCTACTCAAAGGGCGCCAGATAGATGAAGCGGTCGCCGAGGAATGGATGGCCCGAAAAAACAACTACTACCGCGAGTTCCTGGAATCCATCACGCCCCAGGAGTTGCTTCCTGGCGTGCGCGATTTCCTGGATGCTGCGACGGAAGCAGGCATTAAGCTTGGCATTGCGTCTGCCAGCCGCAACGCGAAGCCCGTGATTGAGCGGCTTCAGGTTGGCCCCTATTTTGATGTTATCGGGGATGGCTATTCGGTTGTCAACACCAAGCCGGCGGCTGATCTATTTGTCTGGGTGGCTGGCGGCCTGGGAATCAATACGGCCGATTGCGTTGTTTTTGAGGATGCCGAAGCCGGTGTTGCTGCTGCACTCCGGGCTGGTATGCGTGTTGTGGGCATAGGTCCTGAAGAGCGTGTCGGAGAAGCACATCTTATCTGTGGAGGCCTGCACACCCTAGCTGTGGACCAGGTCTTAGCTCTGCAGTAAGCTGGGTGCATTACCGTGGAGCCACTGTGATAGGTCCCCACCCTGGTGCAAAAGACGCTATAATCCACGGGGCTTTTGCATCAGGAGAGGAAAATGCAGACAAGAATCACGCTCATTCGCCACGGAGAAACACCCTGGAACGTAGAGGGGCGCTGGCAAGGTATCGCACCAATTCCGCTGAATGCGTCTGGCATCCGGCAGGCACAGGAAGCCGCCCCTGCGCTCAAGATGGCGGGCATTGGCCAGATTGTCTCGAGTGATCTGCTACGTGCGAGGCAAACGGCAGAGACGATTGCCGAGGTCCTGGGCGTCGACATCATCCTCACGAAGGAGTGGCGCGAAGTCAACCTGGGCCGCTGGCAGGGTTTGACCAAAGCCGAGATCGAAGCTTGGGACACGGAAGCTTTCCGACAGTTCGAGCAGTCTGCTTATGTGGATCGTGTATTCCCTGAAGGCGAGACGCACAGGCATCATGTGGCACGTACTGCCCAGGCTCTGCAGTCCACGGTAGACCACTTTCCCGCGAGCCACACACTCGTTGTGACTCATGGCGGTAGTATCCGTTGCGCCGTCTATCACCTTTCCGGCGAATCCATTGGTCTGGTGGTGAACTGCTTTCTGACGCGCCTGGTTTATGATCACGACCAGCAATCCTGGGATATTCTTGGCCTCAATCAACCACCCGCGGCAGTCAAATGGTGAGGGCGGTTAATTGATCTCGCGGCGCCGGTATACGGGTATCGTTATCATAGGCGGGCGCTCCTTGTCACCAATGTCATTGACCTCGAGCGCTAACCGCTCTGGCGTCTGCAAGATCGTCTTCATACTGCGGTTGGCGTGGTCCAGAAGTTGCACGCCATAGCGCCCCTCCAGGCGCGATACGAACACCTGGATAATTGCGAAGGCCATCTTGCTGAGGCCAACCAGGGGTTGATTATGGTGAACCCGCTCGCGCAAATTGGTTTGAGCAATGCCATCCAAGCCAAAAAGATCGTGCAGGTCAATAAGCAGACCTGTCTCCACACCGTAGCCCGAGAAGAATGGCACGCGCTCTAGCGCACTCCGCCGCCCGGCATATTCCCCTGAAAGAGGTTGCACAACTCCGGACAGCTCGGGGTAGAACAGATTGAGCAATGGACGGGCCACCAGCTCGGTCACACGACCACCCCCATAGGCTTGCAACTGGTCGCCTACCATGATCGGACGATGATAAAAACCCTTAACGTACTGGATATGCGGGTGTTTGAGCAGTGGACCGAGGATCCCGTAGATGAAGCGTGGATGGATGTTCTTGATATCGGTATCCACCCAGGCGATGATGTCGCCTTTAAGAACATGCAGACTCTTCCACAGTGCTTCACCTTTCCCGCGTACCGAGCCAACTTCTGCCAGGATTTCCGGGTGCTTGTAGACAGGGATGCCACAGTCCTCAGCTATGGCGACCGTGTTGTCCGTAGAATCGCTATCAATGAGGACGATTTCATCGACCAGGGGAATCTCGTCCATCAACGCTGTTTTCAGCACGTTGATGACGTTGCCCACGGTTTCCTCTTCATTGAGGGCAGGCAGGCCAACGCTGATCGTCTCGCCCTGTTTTTCCTTCCATGACATCAACATCCTGAGATCATTGAACTCATCACCATCGAAGGAGTTCTCCGCGAACCAACGGTCCACACGGGTCGAAAGATCTTCCTCCTGACGCCGCCTGACAAAACGTGGTGCATGAAAGACCAATTCCTCCGGTTGCCAGGCCCGCACTAGCGCCATCGGCATGTCGGCCTCGGTGAAGATGAAATCAACCAGCTCACTAGAGAAGCTGGCACGGCTGTAAGATTGATAGAATGTGGCACCCATCACAACGAGCTTGTGGTTGGTGGCTTCGTGGAGGATGCTGTCGCGAATATCTGCTTCGCTTCGGACCGTGACCACGCGGCTAAACCCACCTTCCTGGCCCAACAGTGGATGCAACTCGGTCGCTTCCTGGCCGGTATCTGTTGCATGCAGCAGGGAGATCTGAGACGATGGGGATAGCGCCCGGGCCATGGTGACACCTAAGCTCATATTTGGGCCGCCGTGCAAGGTCAACAGCACTGGGCCTTCGATTTCCCATGCCTCGCCGGCAATCATACAGACATCACAGGGCGCATGTTCCAGAATATAGTCGGTTGCCACGCCACCGGTCTCGGCCTCGGGGCCAGCCCACTCGACGAGCAGGAGATCAACTGGATAGTCGAGAAACTCGCCTAGAATACGCTGAAGCGGATGATAATCAACGCGAACCCAGTTCTCATTCTGGATCATAGGGTAGACATCGACAAGATCATCGATTGTATCACGTAGCTTCTGCGCCTGAATCGCGCCCTCGCTTAATGAGTGTCCTTCCGGAATGGTAATCATGCCCCGCAAGAAAATCGTGCCATTCTCCGGCAGAATCCGTAATGCCAGACGTATCCAGGACTCCGTTCGTTCAGGATTGGACAGTGCCACCAGTATCCGGAATGCCCTTCGGGGTTCCACACCACTTCCTTTCTATACCAGCGGAACGATCTCGTTACGGATCAAGCTCTCCCATCGATAGAATCTGCGTACTCGCAAACGTAGGTGATGGACCGGACTGTTCTTCAGTATGGAGAGAATATCATTTGCGATCTTATCGGGGGCGTCGCCATTAGGGTCAAAATAGTTTGCCTCGGCCCCACCAGTTTCTCGAAAAGGTGGAATATCTGAGCAGAAGATCGGTATACCAGCCAGGCCGGCTTCCAGAACAGGAATGCCGAAGCCCTCCTGAAAACTTGGGAAAAACAGCATGTCAGCCATCATGAAGAGATTAGCCATTGTTTCGTTATCGGGAACCAGTGGCGCATCGTCGTGACCATAAGCATACAGAAAATGGGCCGAGCTGCTAAGCACGAGTTGGTCACGCAGGGATAGCAACTCTCCCAGGTAGCCTGGATTAGCCGGATTATGAGGCCCTGGCGGCCCCGTAACGATAAGTCGAAAATCCTGACGAGATTGGCGCCGTAAGGCAGCCAGTACATGTAAGCCTAATGCGATATTCTTGCGGCGCGTGATGCGCGCTGGCAATAATAGCAGACCATCGGCATCCAGTAGGCTCAGCTTCTCGACCAGCATCGCTGTAGTTGTTGTCCAGCGGAAGAACATTGCCGGATCCACGCCGGGCACAACAACGTAGACATCTTCTGGAGGGATCCCTAACAGCGATGCGACCTCATGGCGCCGCGTGTCTGACACCGTGACATAGACGACATCCCGCCAGGGACGGCGGAGCAAATCCCATGGATATCCGTCATGCAGCTCAGGAATGTATTGAGGATTGGTCCATGCGAGGTCATGACACCAGGCCAACAGGCGGATGTTGTTTTCGCTGGCGTAGCGGTGCAGGGCCGTGGTCAGAGGCAGGTTCTTGTTCAGGGTGGGGATATTGTGCACCAGACAGGTATCACAGCCAGCCAGGGTCGTTGCCAAAGCGCGTTGGTGTCGCTCCACCAGGTCCTCAAATGCAGCCGAGACGTGTCCACGATCCAGTTCGCTCTTTACCGACAGTACATCAGGGTGGATAGAGCTGAACAACGGTTCGATAGCGGTTGCCACACGATCATCGAATGGGGCACCGCGCCCACTCACTACTCTGACCTGATAACCAAGATCTGCCAGGCCGAGGGCATGATAGTAAATGGTTGACTCGACACCGCCCACCGTAGGTGGGCTGGCAAAATGCAGGATCGCGATCTGCTTTTTCATGTGGCCTATTTCGTAGACTTTTTCGGCTTCGCCTCAAATCGGGAGTGCATAGCTGCCCCGGTGCGATTCAAGCATGGCTCTACACGCCAACACCCCAAACAAGCGAAATTGCTCCGGGGCGCGTTCGACTTAAGGATAGCGTATTTGCCCACTGGATCAACCCGATTTGTTCATATAACTAAAATCGCTGTGACAATGAACCCACAACTCCTGCACCTGCCTCACGGGGGTACCATGGCGGTTGATGGGTCTGGTATTCGGCAAGGCTTTTTGGTATGATACAGCCCAATTTGAACACAACGAAAACTCGACTTAAGGTGTTGGCGACATGAAAGTAATCCTGAAGGAATATGTCTATCAGCAAGGCGTGGCTGGCGACATTGTTGATGTTGCTGATGGTTTCGCGCGTAACTACCTCATTCCGCAGGGGAAGGCCATCAAGGCAACACCAGCAGCCCTCAAGCGGAACGAAGAACTATTGAAACAATCTGAAGTCCGTCGCAAGGAACTCACTTCGAAGCTGATGGAGGTCTCGCAGCAGTTGGACGGCCTTGAGCTTGTATTCGGGCGCAAGGCAGGCCGCAACAATAAGCTGTATGGTTCAGTGACAACCATGGATATCGCTGCTGCGATCCATGAGCAGACGGGCATCGATATCAACCGGCGTCGTATTAGTGAACGCCCCCTGCGAGAACTGGGCGAGTTCACCGTTCCGATCCGCATGGGTGCTGATCTATCGCCTGAAGTCAATGTCATCATTGTTCCTGACGATGAGCTTGATGATTTCCTGCGCCGTCGTGAACAGGGTGAGTCTGAGGACGAAGCGACAGCGGAAACCGACACAGCCCCAGCGGTACCAGAGGCACCTGTTGATGAGACGCCGGTGGCTGCTGCTTCCGAAGTGGCGACTGAAGAACCTTCCCCGAGCGAAGAACCTGCTCCCTTGAGCAGCACCGAAGCAACCCAGGTCAATATGCCGACAGCGGTAATGGATGCCGGTGAGCTGGAAGAAGACGAGAATAACCAGTAACACGGGCTTACGGCTTGCTTCTGTAGTCATGCGTGAGAGCCAATACCGGAGGCGTGGGGGGCGTCAGAAATGACGCCCGCCTTTGATTTTGTGAGAGGAAAATCGCGTGGATGATTTTGTTTCTCTCGGCTCCCAGCTCCGCGAGGCCCGCGAAGCCCGTGAACTCAGTCTCTATGACGTCGAAAAGCAGACCCGCATTCGCTTGAAATACTTGCAGGCGATTGAGTACGGGAATTTCCAGTTCATCGATACGCCTACGCAGTTGCGTGGATTCTTGCGGAAATATGCCCGGGCTGTCGGCCTGGACGATGAGATGGTCCTTGCGCAGTACGAAACTGCTCGGCATAGAGCGAGCCAGAAGCGCGGCTGGCGCAGGGCAAATCAGGCGCGAACGAGCACTAGAAACAAGGCACGTTTACCTGAAGCCTCAGTAGAAGAACCAGCAGCGCCCTCAGCCACAGAACTCAATTCTGCTCTGTTCACCGGGCGGCGACGCGGGCCCATGCGCACGGTTTCCGCAATTGCTCTCGCTATTCTATTGACAGGCTTAATTGTTGGTGGCCTGGTCATTACGCTGAATAACCTATCAGCTAGCAACAATGACCAGGCCGGCACCAGCGAGATTCAGTCTTTGCCCATCAACAACAATGCGACCAATACACCGGCGCTGGCAGAAACCCAGAGTGCGGCGCCAACGCCACAGCCAACATTGAATCTGGCCACAGGAGATAGCCTGTTTATCAATCTCACAGCCGAACAACGGCTCTGGGTACAGGTCGAGGCAGATGGTGCGGTCCAGTTCGAGGGGGTTCTCCGTCCTGGCGATGGCTGGCAAACCTCAGCGGCGGATAGCATTACGGTCCGCACCTCCAACGCTGGGGGATTGCGCCTTGTTATCAACAACCAGCCCTATTCGTTGGGGGATGCGCGCGTTGCCGCCGAACAGACATTCACTGTGGGCGGATTCACACCGCCCACTGCAGCCCCGGTCATCAACCCGACGCTGACCAATATACCAACACTGACCATCACGGCTGAAGCCTCGACCACCGCCACCATCACCAACACCGCCAGCCCCGAAGGGGCGTCATCCGCTCAGACGACTCTATCGTCAAGTGATATTGTCGCGCTGCCATCCCCGACTTCAATACCCACGCTGGGTTTTGCCAGCAGTACCCCCTCCCCAACCACGTCACCGCCGCCGCCAACCGCCGCACCTACCCTCACGCCGTCGCCTCTCCTGCCACCCCGGGCAACCCGAACCCCTACCGTCGAAGAATAAACTCTGGCATTTCGGAGGGCCAGCAAGATGTCCGAGTTCTACAATACGATTGCGCGCTTCTATGACGCCGAAAACCAGGAGATGACCGATGATCTCTCATTGTACAGTGATCTAGCGGAGGTTTATGGACAACCGATCCTCGATGTCGGTTGTGGCACCGGCCGCGTGATGTTTCATCTGGCCCAAGAGGGCTATCAGTGTGTGGGCATCGACACCTCGCCCCCGATGCTGGCTCGAGCCCGTCAGAAAGCCGCAAGCCTGCCTATTCTTCAGCAGCATACTTCCTTCATCCAAGCCGATGTTGCTAGCTATCGCAGTCCAGATCCCTTTCGCCTGATTCTGTTGCCATACCATACCTTCATGCACTTTCGGGACCAGGAAACGCAACTCAGTGTTCTTACCCAGCTCACCGCTAATCTCGCCGCGGAGGGGGCTATTGTCTTCGATTTGCCGAATGCGGGCGAAGCATTCAGTACACAGGATGATCATGCGCTCGCCGTAGAACGTACCTTCATTGACCCGCATACCGGCAACGTCGTGATGCAGCAATCTGTAAGCAGTCTGGATCGCGTCACGCAGTTGCTACAGATCACCTGGATCTACGACGAAATTTCCGCGGATGGGGCTGTTCACCGCACCATCGCTCCGCTGATATTGCGCTATGTTTTTTTTGAAGAGCTACGACTGCTTCTGAGACTGGCGAAGTTGCGCATTAGCGATGTCTATGGGGATTATGACCAGCAGCCGTTTGCTGATGGTAGCCCGCGAATGATCGTGGTTGCGGTCAAGTAAACTGGTCTAGGGCCACTTCATCTCCCAAATGAAATACGCTAGTAGGTTCAATGCGGCTTCATGGCAGATCAGCGATTTGTCATAAGAGGATAGAGATACAGTTGCATCCGTGGAATAGCGTTAGGTGGGTGGGTGGCCCGCCGATTCGTTCCCAGCGGTTTAGGGTTGCGCACAAACAGGCGACGAGGGTGTATGCTGCATAATAGTTTACGCTTCAGAACGGGGTGTGCTGAACCACTTGAGTAGTTTTCTGACTACATTGCGCTTGGATGCGCGCATTTTGTTGATCTCTTTGTGAAGCTGACCGGTCAGGTCCTCAAGTTCTTCGGTCGTCATGCGCGCACCGTTTACCAGGACCCATCCACCCCCCAGATCCCTGACCTCTGCTGGTTGGCGCTGGTAAAGCGAGTGGTATGCCTGGCTATAGTTGCTCAGGATTTCCTGTGATTCCATGTGCTTGTCCTGAAGCATTTTCTTTGTCTGTCTGTTAAGCTCACTGCAAGTTACAAAACCAAATCCGGCTGCCGATTTCGTCTAACTGTATCACGAAATCGGCTATAGCGCTTTTCATTGTAGCACAATGTCGGCTGGAAAAGCGATAGAATTGCGTCGAGTAGTTGACGACCGTAGAGCATTATTGCCGATGAGCGGCTGATACGTGTCCCATGATCTATGATGAGTCGCTTGAGGATACGGCGGGAGCTTGCGTCAAGCCATGAACATACCATATGCGCTGCAGGGCGGTGAAATGTGTGCCAATCGCCAGAACCCACAGGCCGATATGTACCCAGCCGGTGAACAGCAAGGCGAGGAGGATAACCGTCCGCTCGAAGCGACTCAGGAGTCCGATCTTACAGTCGAGCCCCAGGCCTTCCGCGCGGGCCCGCGTATAGCTTATCAAGAATGCACCGATCATGGTGATGATGGCCAGACCGAGTATCATATCGGAACCCGTCTGGCTGCCGTAGATTGCCAGCGCCCCGAACAGCATACCGTCGGCGTAGCGATCCAGCGTCGAGTCGAAGAACGCACCGAAGGGGCGGTGCGGCCCGCGCAGCCTGGCGACAGCGCCATCCAATGCATCTAGCGGCAGCCCAATCAGCACGATTACGCCCGCAACCAGAAGGTGCTCGCTGATGATCGCCAGCGCGGCTATCCCCACTAGCAGTGTTCCGATAATCGTAATGGTATCCGGATGAATACCAGCTTGATGGGCCAGCCTGGCAATCGGTGTGAGGACTCCATGGGTCATTTGGCGGACTTGATCGGAGAGGGTGGTTGGTTGGTCAGCCACGTGATTTTTCCTCTTGTTATGGCATTGGAACTTTGCTAAACTACGGAGCAGTTTCGGGGCGTGGCGCAGTCCGGCTAGCGCGCACCGTTCGGGTCGGTGAGGTCCCCGGTTCAAATCCGGGCGCCCCGACAACTGAATAGAAGACCTATAAGCCCTCGCTCTTGGCGGCGTCCCATAAGGCGTCCATCTCAGCGAGGGTCATCTCTTTCATGCTATGGCCGTTGGCGCGGGCCCTGGCCTCGATATACTCAAAACGCCGCCGGAAGCGCGCATTGGTCTCACGTAAAGCGCTTTCTGGATCGATATTGTGCCAGCGGGCCCAGTTGACAATGGCGAAAAACAGATCACCGAATTCGTCAGAAACTGGGGTCTCTTCGACCTCGGTCAGTTCTTCGCGAACCTTAGCAATGACCGGGCCAATCTCAGACCAGTCGAACCCGACGCCTGCCGCGCGTTCCTGAAGGCGCAGTGCCTGCAGCAAGGCGGGCAACCCCCGGGGGACACCATCCAGTTGCGATTTGCGAGCATGTAGACCCTTGGCGGCCTTCTCTTGCTGTTCGGCGGCTTTAATCGCTTCCCAATTCTGCTCGACATGCCGCGCACCCTCGACCGTTGTCTCACCCCAAACATGTGGATGCCGCCGGATAAGCTTGGCTACGATGTGTTGAATGACTTCGGTGAAGTAGAACTCGCCGTCTTCAACGGCGATCTGGCTGTGAAAGAGGATATGTAGCAAGAGATCGCCGAGTTCCTCTTTGAGAAGCTGGGGATCGTCGGCATCCAGGGCTTCTAACACCTCGTAGGTCTCTTCCAGCAGACCCGAGCGCAGACTCTGGTGCGTTTGCTCGCGGTCCCAGGGACAGCCTTCAGGGGCCCGCAAATGTGCCATGACATCCTGGAAAGCCATGAAGCTGGCCGGCTGATCCATTGGCGGCACATAGAGCGTTGTCAGATGGGCGATCTGGGAGCTACGGTCGATTTCGTAGAGCGGCAAATGCTCGATGACCTCATCAGCGGTGCCAGCGGCGTGAACCAACGTCACCCCATAATCATCGGGATATTGGTTCATCAATGTGAGTTTGACATCGGAGGCCACCGGTTGGCTATAGAGTTGCGCGATTAGTGCCGGGCCATCCGGGCTAAGGGGTGGGTGGTAGCGTTGGGCGATGTCAGTCGCGTCAAATATCTGAAGTCCCTCCATCCCATCAATTCCCAGCGCAGTGACGGCAGGCTCAATGAAGCTCAGACCTGCTATGATCTCAACGGGAATTGCCTTCGACTTTGCCTGTTGGTGAATCAGCCTGGTCGTCTGTTCACCGATCATGGGGTGGCCGGGTACGGCGTAGATCACGCCCTGGGGGCGTTGCCCCAGCGCAATAATGCGGCTGGTGACGGCTTCATACAGGCTTTCAAAGTCAACTGCTGCGTCGTACAGATCGTCAAAGCTATGGTAAGTTGGCTGGCCAGGGAGCGCGTCGATCAAGGGGTGGTGATGGGTCCGCAAGTACACCTCATCTGCCGTGCTCAGGATCTGCCACGCTTCGAGCGTGAGATGTTCACGGCGCCCAGGGCCGAGTCCCAGAATTGTAATTTTCGCCATCGGTTGCTGTGTGTTCCTCGATCCTCTTCGCTGCGTGTCCTACATGCACAAAAAGGCAAAGCGCAGTTACAAATGGCTTTGCCCTTAAGACCCGATGAGTAATATTCTGGATGCGTAATCTAGCGCTTGGTGTAAGTTGGCGCCTTGCGTGCACGCTTGAGCCCGGGCTTTTTGCGCTCTTTAACGCGAGCATCGCGGCTCAGCATTCTGGCACGCCGCAGGGCGGGCCGTAGATTCTCATCCCACTCCAGGAGCGCACGCGCAACACCCAGCCGGATAGCCTCTGCCTGGCCCGTTGCGCCGCCACCATTCACCTTGACCGTGACATTGAACTTAGCCGCGGCATCAGCAACCTGAAGCGGTTCCATAGCCTTTTCCAGGTCGCCGAAACGGCTAAGATATTGCTCAGCGGGTTTATCGTTGATCAGCATGGTCCCGTCGCCGCCAGGATAGATGCGCACCCGTGCACTAGCGGACTTACGGCGACCAATCCCTTCATAGTATTGTTCAGCCATCTTCTAAACTCTCTCCATCAAAGCTCGTCATGTAAGCTCAAGCGGCTTGGGCTGCTGAGCTTCGTGCGGATGGGCATCACCTGCATACACTTTCAGTTTCTTCAACATCTGGCGCCCCAGGCGATTCTTGGGCAACATGCCGCGAACAGCGATCTCAATCACCCGCTCGGGGTGCTTCTCCAGCATCTGGCGCAGAGTCAACTGCCGCATACCGCCGGGATAGCCGCTGTGGCGATAGTATATCTTCTGGTCGAGCCGTCGCCCGGTGACGTGGATCTTCTCGGCGTTAATGACGACAACGAAATCGCCCATGTCCATGTGTGGGGCAAAGGTGGACTTGTTCTTGCCACGTAGTACCATTGCAATACGGCTGGCCATCCGCCCCAGGGTCTGGCCTTGCGCATCAACGACCCACCATTCACGCTGGACGTCTTCCGGCGTTGGTGAGAAAGTCTTATGCCTCATCGTAAACCTAGCCTCCGAATTACTAATTCAATTTCCGGTTGATCTCACAGCGAGAGTCGCGATCATTTTAGCGCTTGTCCCGGTCAGGCTGGATGTCGAAAATAGGTTCCGCATAGTCCACGGCGGCCAGCCTGAGCCCGTGTGCTGGCGCGCTAGGGCCGGATTGCGCGCGATCGGCGGCTTGAAACGCCTGGTGAAACGCCGCTATACACATCTTGCCCCGGCCGACTTCAACCAGTGTCCCGACAATACTGCGCACCATCCGCTGGAGGAAGGCATTGGCTTCAATCGTGACGTGGAGCTCGTCGCCAATGCTCTCCAGTGTCGCGCGATACGCCTGGCGAACGGTGCTGGTGCCCTGTGTCGGTTGGCCAAAAGTGGCGAAATCATGTTCGCCGATGAGTAGGCTTGCTGCAGTTATCATGTCGCCAACTGACAATGATTGCCTGAAGTGCCAGGCATAGCGATTTCGCAGCGGATCAAGGGCAAGTGCGCTGTATAATCTGTAAACGTACGTGCGACGTATCGCATCAAAACGCGGGTGGAAGTCTAGCCCCACCTCGCTAATGGCTTGCACGGCGATGTCGGGTGGCAAGTGCGCGTTGATGGCTCTTAGCAGCGCATCCGGTTGATGTTCCCAGGCCATCTCCCAGGAGATAACCTGGCCACTGGCATGCACACCCGTATCTGTTCGCCCGGCACCGGTGCATATAACTGGCGTGCCGTTTACCGTCTCAAGCGCGTTTTCGACCGCCGACTGGATGGTGGGTGTCCCGGTCTTTTGGCGCTGGAAGCCGAAATATGCCGTCCCGTCATAGGCCAGGCGCGCAGCAAACCGAGGCAGCGATTATTCTTCCTCTTCTTCCAGTAGCTCTAGTAGTACCATCATGGCGCCATCACCCTTGCGTGGGCCAAGCTTGTAGATGCGCGTGTACCCACCGGGCCGGTCTGCAAAACGTGGCGCCAGCTCATCGAAAACCTTCTGGGTGGCTTCACGATTATTACCTAACCGAGCCCGTATCAGGCGCCGAGCATGGATGGCACGGTTTTCATCCTCATGCGCCAGGGACCGCTTGGCTTTGGTGATGAGCTTCTCGACCTCAGGGCGGATGGCTTTGGCTTTGGCCTCAGTAGTCTCGATTTGCTCATGCATGATGACTGCACACATCAGGTTGCGTCGCAAGGCTTTGCGGTGATCTGTACTACGACCGAGTTTCTTACCTGCTACACGGTGTCGCAT
>JAADYW010000226.1 GCA_010092845.1 Chloroflexota bacterium | reverse complement strand
TCGATAAGAGACAGATTATAGGGGGTTTCGGATGAATGCACAACTCCTGACGCTTGGGTTGACTGGGCCCGGGAGGATTCGAACCTCCGACCTGGCGTTTATATGTAGCCCGCACCTGCCACTGAGCTACGGGCACATTGTGTTTATCATCATAAGGTTTTTGCCCATAATGTCAAGGTGCATTTTTGAGTTGTTAGGGTTTTGTCCAAATCACTGAAGTGCAAACTGATTTCACGAATGGGCAATTTCTCGAGGTAGAGAAAAAACCTTTGCGTTTTGCGTAAAGAAACGCTATATTAAGATAGCATTGTTTTTGCGTAAAACGCCGGCATCCGGAGGGGCATCTTTTTTGAAACTCGCGATGGGCAGAGTTTATGCTAAACTTGAAATATAAACCAAAAAGTGAGAGACTCTGAATACAACCATGCGGAGCGGGTTCTGCGATGCGGCCACGTATATTGTACATTGAGGACAACTTCGAGAATCGGATGCTCGTCAAGCGTATCTTGATGGCAGAAGACTTTGATTTTGACGAGGCCGATAGCGCTGAGGAGGGTATCCAGAAGGCGCTACAGCATCCGCCGGATATAATTCTTATGGATATAAGTATGCCGAACGTAGATGGCTTGACCGCAACCAAGCGGATCCGTGCTATCCCGGAGCTTGACAGGGTGCCAATCATTGCTGTGACGGCCAATGTCATGCGCGGAGATCGCGAGGCATCGCTACGAGCTGGCTGCGACGGCTATATTCCTAAACCCATTGATATTGATCGCTTTCCCGGGCAGATTATGGAATATCTGCAGATTGGACGTTAGTCTTGTCGGGTGGTTACTCTGGATGTACTAGCCAGAAAGGAGGCGCAGCGCTCCTCTCCTGAATGATGATTATGTCGAATATGAAGGATTGGTGCTGCAAGGGTGTGTTAATGAACGAATCAATGAAACGGCTACCGGTTGATCCTAGTGAGGCGCACGTCCTGGTTGTTGAAGACAATGTGCCCAATTTTGTTTTAATCGCGCGAATGCTCGCATTTATGGGGGTGCAGCGCTGTGAGTGGAAGACGTCTGGCTGGCAGGTTGTGCAGTTTGCTGATACCTTGCCCCAGATCGATCTTGTGCTGATGGATATTCGTTTGCCCTACGAGGATGGCTATCAGGCGCTGCAAAAGATCCGCGCTCATGATCGCCTTAAAGATACACGTGTCATTGCAGTAACGGCTGAGGCCAGTGAAGAACAGATGCGCAAGGCACAGGAAGCAGGTTTTGACGGTTTTCTTGGCAAGCCTCTGGACCCAGATCGTTTCCCTGAGCAGGTACAACGTATCCTTCAGGGTGATCAGGTTTGGGAGTGGAAATAAGGTTCACCACGGCTTGTCTGCTACAACACGTCAGAATCTAACGCAAGGGGGGGCAGCTAAGCACAGGATTTAGCTGCTTACAAAGCTACTAAATCGAGGTTCGTATGGCGGCTAAGTCATCATTATCGACTCTGAACAAGCTGGTCGCTGCACTTGAGCACCAGGCGAAGGTAGCCACCAGCACGAGTGCTTATCTTCAAGAGGCTGCACAAGCCGTGTGCCAGCAGTGGCCGCAGATCGCTGGCTTTGAAGTCTCAACCTGGCAACGCAATAGGACTCCGCTAAGGATTTCCACAAATAATTCAACAAGTATCGAACAATGGATTGTGCCGCTTCTGCCTACAGAAAACGGTGATTCCCTCGCCATCATATTTCAAGTCTCCTCACCTGACGATGATCTGTGGAAAACGGTCCAGCTCTGGGGGCAAGCGGTGCAGCAAACGTGGCAGGTCCTCCACCCACCATCCCCTAAACGCACCACTACCAAGCAGGGCCCAGAAGCTGAACCCAATGACAACCTCATCGCGCTCTTGCATACCTTGGGGCAGCTTCCGCCTACGCGTGAACGGATGACTGAGGCTTTGAGGCTCGTCGTTGAAGCATATGGCTTCATAGACCACGTCTCGATCCTTATTGCGGATAACGCCCCCGCAAGCGGCACGCTGGTAGCTGAATATCCGGATCACGCTGTGGTTGGCCAGACTGTGCCCCTAACTGGAAATCGTATCCATGAACAGTTGCTCACCACCCATAGCCCCGTCGTGATAAGCAATCTGGCCACTACAGAGCTTCTGGAGCCCAGTAATCGTGAACAACTCCGCCGCCTGGGCATTCAAACTCTCCTGGTATTGCCACTTGTGGTTGATGGTGTAGTGTTAGGCAGCCTCGGGGTGGATGTATTTTATGCTTCCCGTGAGTTTTCTGATGATGAGGTGGAGAGCCTTGCAATCATTGCCGCCTACCTGGCCAATACGCTTCAGAACCAACGGTTGAAGACCGAGCTCCGACAGCGTTCGGGTAGCCAGGAGGTTGTCAATGATCTCTTGGAAACTCTTCCCCTGCGGAGTGATGTCGCGACGTTGTTGCATACGACGGGAATGGCGCTGGGGAAACTGCTTGGCGCATCACGCGTCCATATCTGCCTAGCCACAGAACCAGTTGAAGTAACAGACGAGGCGTAGCTGACTATGAACAGATTCCTTTTCCAGCTCGCCCGCATTGATACCTATCAGGATCCTCTTCGTCACTACCAGGCACGGAATGTGGTTATCGTTGCCGTTGGGCTGATGCTCGTCGCGACATTGCTGGCGGTTAGCGAGCTGCTGGGGCCGCAGGACGTTATTATCGCTGGCATCGCTGTGACTGTTGCTCTCGCTAGTGCTGCTGCTATCTGGCTGGTACGTGCGGGGCAGGTTCAACAGGCTGGTCTGCCAATTGTGGGCATAACTTTCCTCGCGCTGGCTGGGGTTCTGTTTGTGACAGAGGATGCGGGCTACGAGTACGGTTTCCTGTGGATCGCCATTGTGCTGGCAACGGCAATCTCCAGCCGTGAGATCGTCTTGACAACCGGCGTGGCTTCAATTGTGATCTTGACACTCGTGGTTCCGGTCCTCTCCATTAATCCTGATACCTCCATGCTCCGGTTTGCCAATCTGGTGATTCTGACGCTGATGATTACCGGGCTTGGCTGGCTGATTAGTGGTGACCTGACACAGGTCGCGCGGCAGGTAGCGAGCCAGTCCGAGACGCGGCGGTTGCAGTTGATGGAAATAACTAATGCCGTTTCGTCGCGTATGTTCTCCCGCCTGGAACTGGAACCGCTCCTGAGCGAGACAGTGGAGATGATCAGGGACCGTTTTGATACGGTCTATCACGCGCAGGTCTTCTTGATTGAACAAACCAGTCAGGATGCAGTGTTACGGGCCAGTACTGGTGAGGTCGGTCAGCAGTTGATCGCTCGCAGGCACCGTCTTCGGGTGGGCAGCCAGAGTGTGATTGGCCGGGTGACAGCGCTCAAGCACTATGTATTGGCCAGCGACACAAGCTCGGATCATGTTCACAAGCGCAACGAGTTGCTGCCAGACACGCGCACGGAGTTAGCCTTGCCGCTCCGGATTCAGGATACCGTGATCGGTGCGCTTGACCTGCAGAGTGTACATGCCAATGCATTTAGCGAAGAGGATATTGAGGTATTCCATACGCTGGCCGATCAGATTGCTATTGCTATTGACAACGCACAATTGCTCGAGCAGATTCAGGCCCAATCAAACGAAAATCGACAACTCTTGCGCCAGGAACAACACAACCGTGAGGAAATTGAGCGCCTCAACCGCGAATTGGCGGGTGGGGTTTGGGAGGAGTATCTCCACGCCAAGGTGGAGTCGCCTCACCAGCTCGTTGATCTGCGCACTGGTGAGACGATGGATTCACCCGACACTCCTGTCCTTCCTGCGGCACAGTCAGCGCTTCAAACGGGCCAAGTTGTCATCGAGTCTGTCGGCGATTCCCAGCATGTCGCTGTGCCGATTGTCGTGCAGGGCGTGAGCATAGCCACGTTGTTGTTCGAGGTGCCACACGCCCGGGCCATACCGCCCGCAATCCAACAGGCACTGCCGGTTATCGGAAACCGCGTTGGTATTGTCGCCGAAAACGCACGTCTCTTTGACTCGGTTCAACAAGCAAATGCTCGTCAAGCTCAGCTGAACCAGATCACCGAGCGGTTTCAGGGTGTTTCCGATATGGAAGAATTGCTTGTAACCGCGGTATCTGAATTGGCTCAAGCACTGGGTGCTGAGACAGGATACATACGGCTGGTTTCCGATTCGGGGACCGGATCTGGTTCAAATGGCCACGCTGACAATTTCGCCCAAAGCCTAACCGAGTAGCCAGGTAACGTACCATGACCCAACGACTCAGACGAATTATCCGGGTCCGCTATCCCTACGTAACTGAGGCATCACAAGAACGTGCCCGCATCGTTATGCTGATGACGGCTATCGTGTCATTAGCTGGTATCGGCGGCATCGCGGGCCGGATCATCAACGCAGCCTTAGGCGGCGAGATGGGGCTAGAAGTAGTTTTGATGGCGGCAGGTGTAGTTGGCGTCATGGGTGCGCTGCGCTGGTTGGTCCAGGCTGGCTATGAGCGTAGTGCGGCTTATGCGTTTGTGAGTGTGTTGACAGCCGCTTATCTGCTCGCTTTCTTATTGCGGCCAACGAGTGACAACCTGACCCTAGCGGGGTTCATGTTGCCCATTATTGCTGCGGCCCTTGTTATTGGTCGGCGGGCCATGTTTACTGTGGCGCTCATCATGACCGCTACACTCGTAATCGCCTTTATGACCCAATTGTCTACCGGTAGCTTTGTGGAGCGGGACAGCGCCCGCGAAACGACCAGCTCTCTACTTGTAGCTTACCTCGCATCCCTGCCGATTCTGCTAGCGCTTACTACCCAGTTCATCACAGATTTTCGTCGGTTAAGGCGCAAAGCGGGCAACCTTGAACACATGCTACAAGTTACACGCTCCCTGAGCCGGGAGTTACGCGAGAGCGAGACGTTTCAGACTGATGATCTGGATGTGATGATCGACATGCTTCAGGCGGAATTCAATGTCTACTATGTGCAGGTGTACTTGCGTGATGATCCAACTGCACCCCTTACACTGCGCGCTGCCTCGGGGATGCCCGGCGAACGGCTTATTGAGGAGGAACAAACACTCGACGCGACTGCTTATACGACATCCGCCTTGGCCCTGCGGCAACATAAATCCGTGCTGACTACGCTCGACTCTCCGCCAGCGCAACGAGAAGGATTTCTTCTCGCTACTCGGGCCGAATTAGCGGTTCCCCTGGTTCTTAAGGATCATGTCCTGGGCCTGTTGGTGTTGCATAGCGAAGACGAGGCAGCCTTCACGGACGAACGTATTACCATTCTTGAGGCCCTTGGTGACGAATTGGTGATCGCGATTCAACGGTGGCAGCTAAGGCGTGATCTTGATATTCAGCACGATCACTTGGTCGCTTCCCGATCCCTGCTTGAGCAACGTGAACGTGAAGTCCGGCGCCTGACGGCTGCTGTTGAGGGGCGCGTTTGGGATGAATACTTGAGGTATACCGGGCGGCCCACTGGCTTCAAGTGGCACGGCGGCGATGTATCGGCTTGGGCAGATGGCCCGCGGCCGTCAGTCACTGAACCACGTCTTGAGACACTAGAAGGCCAGCGCCAGCGGTTGGCAGTTCCGGTTGTTCTGGGGGGGCGCGTTTTGGGAGAACTACTGTTTGAGACGAAGCAGGATGGTCAATGGACTGAAGCCATGCTAGAGATGGCAACGGCTGTGGCTAACCGGCTTGCTCTTGCTCTGGACAATGCACGATTGTTTGATGAAGCGCAGACGACGGCCGCCCAGGCTCAGAGAGTGACTGCTATCGCGGCCGATTTGCAGCGTGCACACGATGTTGATGTGCTCTTGAAACAAGCCGCCGCTCAGTTTAACCAAGCGTTAGGGAGCGATTTCACCCATATTCGCCTGGGGATACTGCCGTCCGAAACTGAGGATTGACGTGCAACAATGCTGACCCGTCAAATAGCTATGTGGGACGAAATAACGTGAACCGGCAACAGAACAGCCTGGGAACCCAGTTCGTAATTGGCTTCATTTTTACCTTGCTGATCCCCGCAATCGCATTGGCAGCGGTGATCCTCTATCTCCGTTATGACAACCTCAACATCCGGGTTGAAAACAGCGTCCGGCTTATGGGTGAACTCAAGACCCAGGAGATAAGCAAGGCCAGCGAGGAACTCGAAGTCGCACTGGAACGCCTAGCTCTGGCAGGGAGCCGGGGTGTTGCCTACCGCCAACTATTGACTGAAACCGAGGGCACCGCCAGGCAAGCAGCGTTAAACGATGTTGAGGCCGCTTTGGGCGAGATTGAGATTAGCCAGTTATCTATTCGATCTATGCAATTGTTTAGCCTGGACACATATACTATTGTGGCTTCCCAGGGGGCAGTCCAGGCTGGTCAGGTGACCCCGGCCTTGCTCGTTGAGCTAGAGACGATCCGCTCAACTCAGATTGTCAGCATTGAGCCTGACCGCTATAACGAAGACCGCCTGTTGGCACAGATCGTTGTCCCGATATTCGATGAGACTGCTAGTCGGCTTCTTGGACACATCCTGATTTCTCATGACCTGAAGCGCGCGGATGAAGACCGTCTGCCCAGTTTGTATGAAGCACTGACTGAACAACCAGATCTCGAAACGCTGCCGGATGCCTATGTTGCGCTGCTGTCTCTGGATGGAAATCTACTGCTCGCATCGGATAATGAGGAACAGCCCCTATTCCGGAGCTTCGCTGATCACGCTGCAATTGAAGCAGCAAACATGGATGGGTTCGACACGGGCCAGATGGAACGCTACAGCAGCGCGCTACTTGAGGGCAATGTGGTAGGCTACTATGCCCGTGTAGAAGGTCGCCCCTGGGTTGTTGTTGTCGAATATGCTGAGGTTGATACCGTCGCTCCCATGTTTCTATTGACGGTCCCTGTGATTGCTCTCGGCTTCTTGGTCATTCTGGTTATTAACGGTTTCTGGAATCGTCGTTTGTACAGCACCATTATCGAGCCAGTTCAGGTTCTGTCGCGGCGCCTGCGTGATCTGCCCTTTGGCGGCCAAGCTCTTGACATTGTTCCACTAAGTAGTGGTGATGAAGTCTCGCGCTTGCACAACTCGGTGATCCAGACCGTGCAAGATTTGCAGAAAAGCGTGCACACGCTTCGACAGGAGAACGAGGACTCTGCTGGTGGGCTGCGTGTCTTGTCCGGCCTCGCGCAACTCGTCCAACGTCTTCAGGAGCCCGCCTATGTGGTCGAGGAGCTGGCGCGTTGGCTGGTGAGCGAGATGCCAGAAGTTGCGTCCGTCTATGTCTACACTTATGAGGAGCAGACCAACCAGGCGATGCTGAGGTTCGCGACGGGTGACCATGGCCGCCAGTTGCTCGCGCAGCGTTATGTTGTCACAGCCTCTACTGACAATCTCATCGGCCAGACGATTGTGGGCCAACAGTCGCTGGTAATTGACAATATTGAGGAATCAAGGCGATTTGTCCTGCCGGATATGCCGTCACATCCACATGCCGAGACGCTTATCCCCGTCTGGTTGCGCGAGCGCGTTATCGGTGTCCTGGATGTTCATGGTGTAGCGCCCGCGTGCTTCTCCAAGAACGATCAGATTATCTTCAAAGTCCTGTCACTTCACCTTGCGCTTCCTCTTGCTGCGCTGGCCGGTTTCGGGGAGATGCAGGCTGGCGACCAGCCCCAGTTATCTCAGCTGGCCTGGCGAGATTATTACCTGCGCCGGCGTGCAGCCACGATTGGTGCTGTCGCCGGTAGTGGAGACGTTGTCACAGATAAGACCTGGAGTCAACTTCAGCAGAGCGCGATCACCCGGCGGGAAACGGTTACCGATCGGCGAAACGGCCAGGTTCGCTTCGCAGTACCCGTGATGCTCGGCGACGAGGTGCTTGGTGCCCTAGAGGCCGCGATGGCTAGTGAGCGCTTCAGCCGGCGCACCCTTCAAACCGCCGAAGAATTGGCCCAGCGGTTGGCTCAGGCTGTCAACAATGCTCGCCTTTTCGAGCAGAGCCAACGTCTCGTCGAACGTGAGCGTCTCGTCAACGAAATTTCCCAGAAGCTAACCACCCAGACCGATGTCCGCGAAATCCTGCGGACTGCTGTTCGGGAGCTTGGTCAGGCCCTGGGGACGCCGGAAACGCAGATAATCCTTACTGTTCCAAAGCAAACACAGTCATAGCAGGCGAGGTTCTGGCATATGGATGGCCGAACACAACAACGTGTCTTCTTCCCGATCCGGTGGTATACCAACCGATCATTCTATACCCAGGTAGCGTTGCTTCTGCTGCCACTGCTGCTTCTGATGATTATAGTGCTTCTGCTAGGGGGTATTCGTGCCCAGCAAACCGAGCGGGAAATGGTCCTGGAACGACTCGATACCGAGGCACAAGACTTGCAGGAGCAGTTTGATGCGGAATTCGTCCAGATTTCGGACGATCTGCGCCACCTCCTGACCGGGACCGCTATTCATGACTACTCTGCCGCGGTGGCGCTACCGGAGGGATCACCGGATCGCCGTGAGGAGGTTGACCGAGCGCTAGAAGCGCTTCCGGATGATTTCCGGTTTGTGGTTCGTACTCGGCCACTCTATTCCCAGATCCGGTTGATTGATCTGACCGGTAGCGAGCAAGTGCGCGTTGGGACAATCGGCGAACAGGTCTTGATTATGACCAATCGCAATATTGGTAACTCTGACATATTCGCTGCGGCCGATCTGCTTGAACTTGCCGGGCAGATCTGGGTCTCGCCTGTGACTGAAGAACGATCACCCGCTGGGGATTTGCGGCCAACGATGCACATCGTCACCCCCGTAGCCAGTGAAACCGATGCTTCTGCAGTTGTGGGCTATCTCATTCTGGATATTGATTTGACCCCGGTTCTGCAGGCAATTTCCGACCACGATATTGACGATGGTTTTGCCTTCTTGATGAATGAACAGGGCGAGTATCTGGCGCACTCACTTTCTGCGCACAGGATTTGCTGTTCGAGGTTAGCGTCTTCGCGGATACCGAGTTCAGTGAGTCTGAACGCCTACGCGACGCTGAACTCGAATGGGATGATAAGCCTTATATTGCGACTTCTACGGCTATCCGTCCCTTAAGAGTATTCGGTGATGTCGCGCAACTTCCGCGCTGGACGCTTGTCGTAGCAGCTCCTGAGATCAATGTCATTGACCAGTTGGCCCTGCTGGGCGTGCTTGGTGGCGCTGGATTGGCGCTCTTTCTGGGGCTGAGCATTGCGATGGTCTGGGTTGGGGGCTCCATGCTCCGCAACCGAGTTCAGGTGGCCGCAGATGGTCTCGAGCAACTCAGACGCGGCGATCTGGAGGCCAAATTGCCAGCCATGGGGTCTGAATTTGCGCCCTTGACTGATGGGTTCAACGCTATGTCAGATCAGATTCGAGGTCTGGTAAATGGTCTCGAAAAGCGCGTCCGCAATCGTATCCGTGACCTGGAGCTCGTATCTGAGATCAGCAGTGAGGTTGCTGGTCTGCGAGATCTTGATTTGGTTCTCAACCGTGCCATCAATCTCATCGTAGAACGGTTCGGCTACTATCATGCCCAGGTATTCCTGCTGGACGATATTCGAGATTTTGCGGTTTTGGTCGCGAGTACGGGCATGCCAGGTGAACGGCTGTTAGCCAAGGAGCACAAGCTCGCAGTTGGCTCGGACTCAGTGATCGGGCGTGTTACCGCTTTAGGAATCACCGTCATTGCGGGTGATACTGAGTCGAGTGACGTGCCGTGGCGTCCCAATGTCGAGTTGCCAGATACGCGCTCCGAAATGGCGCTACCGCTCAATGTTGAAGGTGAGGTCATTGGCGCTCTAGATATCCAGAGCCTCGAGCCGGACATCTTTACCCCCGAAGAGATCGAAATCTTCCAGGTGCTGGCAGACCAATTGGCGCTCGCGATCAACAATGCCCGTTTGATCCAGCAACTCCAACAGCGCATGGACCAGGTGAATGTTCTGAACCAGCGCCTGACGGAGAAAGGGTGGTCCGGGTTTGCTGCCGAGAGCGATGAAGCGCCCCTTGCTTATCGCTACGATCTGATGACGACGGAGCCATTTGAGCCTGCGGATGAGGTGGAAGGTGCCTCGGAAGATAATACCGGTGGTTTTGCGACGCCGATCGAGGTTGCTGGTAGCAAGATCGGCCTGATCCAAACCACAGTCTCTGATAGTGAACTCGCGGGTGAAGAACGTGGCCTGGTTGAAGCCGTAGCGGCACGTGTTGCATTGGCCATCGAAAATGCCCGTCTGGTGCAGGAGACCCAATCGGCGCTTGGTGAAGCTCAGCGCTTGTTCGAGATGGCGCGCACGGTCAGTAGCGCTGCTGAGCTCGACCTTCAGGGAATCTACCAGGTTATTATCGACCAGCTTACTTTCGAGCTGCGCCTTGACCAGGTGGCCATCCTGCTAGCCGAGCCGATTCCCTCGTATCTTGTCAACACCCTTAAGGTCGCTTACGTTTGGCATCGCGGCAGACTGAATGGTAGCTGGCATGTGGGGCAGTATCTCGACTTGATGCAACAGGGCTTGAGCGATGTCTTTGCTGCGGCACCGGCGCAAATGCTCGAAATCGATGCGCAATCCGCGGCCGCGAATAGCGCCTACATGGCAGTTATTGATGCACTGCAGGCCCATCAGGTGGAGATGTTTCCTCTGGTAACCGGCGATCGCTGGTTTGGTGTCCTCGTTTGCGCGACTAACAATCCTCAAGGGCTGGGGCAGCGTTTTCTGGATTTCAGTTACGCCGTCGCCGACCAGTTAACAGTTGCCATCGACAACCGGCGGCTCTTTGGCGAGGTCCAGGACGAAGCGCGACGTGCGCGCGCACTCGCAGAAGCCAGCCAGCTTGTGACACAGATGACCGGAGATCTATCGGCCGGCGTTGAGCGTCTGTTCCGGGTGGTATCAGGACCAGGTGAGTTCGACCGTTGGTGGTTTGGCCTGTTAGAGCCAGATGGCGTTCTACTACGCCGTGTGGCGGGATACACGCCGGTAACCATTCCGCTCCCTGAGCGTGTTGATCTCTCCACTGAACAGAACGCCCTTACCGAAGCGATACATCTGCGTCAGGTGGTGATCATCAATGATCTGGCAGATACCCATTCAGTGGCAGGCGTGGTTTCCCCCGAGGATCAGGCCCGCTATGGCAAGCACATGGCAATGCCTGTGATGTTGGGGTATGAAGAAGCACTGGGTGTGGTACTTATTGGCCGTCCTTCCGATGAGCTTGATTTCGACGAGCGCGATATGCAATTGGCCACAACATTGGCCAGCCAGCTTGCTGTTGCGACGCAGAACCAGCGCTTGTTCGATCAGATTGAAAGCCAACGCCGGACTCTGCAGCATACGCTGGAGGCGATGCCGGCTGGTGTCCTGGTGTTCTCCCCCGATGGTGATGTAACGCTATCGAATGCTCAAGTTAAGGCGATGCTTGGGGCGGGCATTACGCAAGGCATCTTCGCCGAGGATACCTACCCCGTGTATGTGGCTGGAACGCGCCAGCCATATCCTCCCGAGGACTTCCCCATCTATCGCGCCCTCAATCAGCGGCAAATGGTTAGCGGCGAAAACTTCGCTATAGAACGACCTGATGGTAAGCATATTGAGGTACTTCTGAATGCCGCACCCATCTATGATGAAGCCAACCAGCTTCTCTCCGTCATTGCGGTATTCCAGGAAATCACCGAATTACGCGAACTGGAGCAAGCGCTTCAGGAAAGCCTGAGCGAGACAACGTCGTTGTATGAAGCCAGCCGGTCATTGGCGGCGGCCTCGACAACACCAGAACTTGTCGACGTTTTGGTTAATCAGCTCCAGCAGCTAGCACCCGATCAGGTTTATGTCGTGTTGCGTGAAGGGGTTGACGAGGGCATGCCGGAGAATCGTCTGGCGGCGGTATGGCCTGAGAGCCTGCCCCGTCCGGATGCCGTACATGCGATCCCTGTTCCCTCGCGCATGCTGATGGTTGATAATGCATTGATCCTGGATGATACCGAGAATATGCGCGAAGGCGGTCAGATTGCAGCGTGGGGCCAACAGGCCAAGTCTAATGGCATCTACTCCATGGCGTCGCTGCCGATGAAGGCGCGCGGTAATCGCACGCTGGGTTGGTTTGCCGTCCTCTTCGAGAAAGGGCATACCTTTGCGGCTGATGAACGACGTTTCATGACTACTCTGGCCAGCCAGGCTGCGGTCTCACTCGACGTCATCTGGCTGTTTGAGAGCACCCAACGGGCACTCCGCACTGTCGCTAATCTCTATCGCGGCAACAAACGTGTCGCCGAGGCCCAGGGGATTGAAGAGGCAACCACTGTCGTCCGCGAGGAGTTGATGCGCTTCAAGCCAGATCGTATCGATCTGCTCATTGAGCGTAATCCTGAGAATCCTGAATACGCGCAGTCTCTCATTGCCTGGTCCCCTGAGCGTTCACTCGAGGATATTCCGGCGCTCCCGCTTGATCCAGCAACCCTTGCCCCTCAGGTCAGTTTCGATATTTTTGGCCCTGAGGAGTACTACATCCAGGACCTGTCTGAGTCCCCGGATGGGGAACTACATCATGCGTTACGATTCCTCGATTCACCGTATCGCGCGGTGATGTCAATACCCTTGCGGGTCAGTGGGCATCCCATCGGCCGGCTAGCGATGGGTTTTATGGAGCCGCGTCGGTTCTCATCCGACGATCGCCAGTTTGCCACGATGCTGGCTGACTCGGCTGCCTACATTGTGCAGAATGAGCTGCTCTTCCTGAAGACCCAGGAGTCGCTGGAAGAAACGGGTATGCTCTACCAGGCCAGCCGGTCAATCGCCAATGCCCAGCAACGCGAGGATGTTGTGCAGGCCATGATCGATCACGTCGCGGCGGGCACGGTTGACAAGGTGATGCTCATTAACCTTCTCTCCGAAACCTGGGAACAGCAGGG
>JAADYW010000225.1 GCA_010092845.1 Chloroflexota bacterium | reverse complement strand
TATAAGAGACAGATGTTATACTTAGCCGCGCTAAAAGGGTACGCGAACATGGAGAAGTGGACATGCGGCTGAAACTGGTTCTGGTGATATTGATGGTGCTCCTCACAAGTGGATGCTGGTGGTTTACTGTGCCACCCTCACAAGACGATCCAGGCCCAACCCCCAAGCCCCCTTCGCCAACACCTGCCCCTGAACAATACGACTCCGCCGTACTGGATCTCACTGTCGAACCCAATCCTGTAGTTGTGGGGGAAGAGGTCAGGTTCAGGCTAACCTTGGCCAACCATGATGTCTATGCCGCTGGTATCCCCAAATTCTCTCTGCAAGGTGACCAAATGGCGGTCCTCCTCGGGACGCCGGTTGCCGGGCCAGAGAATGACGGTGTGCTGTACGGCGCTGTTGCCCCCGGGGAATCTCACCAGGTGGTGTGGACATTCATCGCTCGGGCGCCGGGAACGGTTACAGTTCAGGGCCATGTCAGCTTTGAAGTGCATGAAGGTTATCCAGGCCCGGCTTACTGGCGCGGCACACAGTCTTCACCGGTGAGTCTAAGGGTCGTGCCCCGCTAAAGGAAAGCAGAAGTGTCCTACGAAAACGTTTCACGCCACGTTTTAGACAACGGCATGGTCATCATCCTCAAGGAGGTCCATACGGCGCCGGTCATAAGCTGGTGGGTCCTCTACCGTGTCGGCAGCCGCAATGAACAGGCCGGGGAAACAGGTATCTCGCATTGGGTCGAGCATATGATGTTCAAAGGTACGCCCCGGTTCCCCGCTGGCTCATTGGATCGCGCCATTGACCGTGCTGGTGGCACATGGAACGCCCACACCTGGCTCGATCACACTGCCTATCATGCCACGTTGCCGGCTGATCGCATTGATCTGGCCCTTGAAATGGAGGCCGACCGGATGGTCAATGCCAGCTTCGAGCCAGCCGAAGTTGAAGCCGAGCGCACTGTCATCATTAGCGAGCGCCAGGGTAGCGAGAATCATCCCAGTTTCTGGCTGCGCGAAGAGGTGCAGGCTGCTGCTTTTCGCGTTCATCCTTATCACCACCAGATTATCGGCGACATGGCGGATCTTCGGACGCTGTCGCGCGAGAACCTTTTTCAGCACTATCACCGTTACTATATGCCGAATAATGCTATCGGTGTGGCCGTCGGTGATTTCGATTCCGATGCGATGCTGGCCCGCATTCGCCAGTACTATGGATCCCTCCCTGCCGGGAAGCCAATCTCTGATATCCAGGCCCGAGAACCCCAGCAGCTGGAAGAAAGGCGTATCACAGTTGAGCGAGAAGGCAATACCAGTTACGTTCAGATTGCGTATCATGTTCCTGCCGCCACCCATGACGATTGGATTTGCCTATCAGCGCTGGACAGCATCCTGGGCGGCCCCAGCGGCCCCGGCGGCGGCGAGATTGGCCACCGTACATCGCGTTTGTATAAAGGGTTGGTTGAAACTCAACTCGCGGCGGGTGTCTCCTGCGATCTGTCAATGACGGTTGATCCCTATCTCCTCAAATTCACTGCTGTGGTGCGTGATGGGCGCAATCATGCAGAGGTTGAGACCGCCATCGACAACGAAATCGCACGCTTGCAGGAGAGGCTAGTGGCCGATAACGAACTTACCCGTGCCAAGAAGCAAGCCCATGCGGCATATGCCTATAGCAATGAGACTGTTACTGGCCAGGCGTATTATCTGGCCTATAGCGAAAACGTCGGTGGCTACCAGTTGTTTCTGGACTATCCGCAGCGCCTGGCCGCCGTCACTGCCGAGGACATCCGGACAGTGGCGCGCCGTTACCTCCAAAAGGAGAAGCGTACTGTGGGTTGGTTTGTGCCTATCGGGCCCAGACCGGCTAACTCTTAGCCTGTTGGCACCGCCCGCATCTCCTCAGGATTTATAAACTATGGCATTACTTACTCTACCAAGCAGCCAGGACATCACCCGCCAGCAACTCCCAAATGGGATTACGTTGCTGGTGCGCGAGAATTTCAGTGCTCAGTCAGTGGTCGTGACCGGTATGGTCGCCACTGGTGCGGTCAATGAAATACCCGAGAAACAGGGCCTGGCGGCATTTACTGCCGCAGCACTGATGCGTGGCACCGCCTCCCGTGATTTCGCTAGCCTCCACGATGACCTGGAGAGCGTTGGGGCAAGTCTGCAAATCAGTGGGGGAATGCATAGTGTAAGTTTTGGCGGCAAATGCCTGCATGAGGATACACCGCTTCTGCTCGATATCCTGCAAGATGCCCTGCGAAGCCCCGTGTTTCCTGAGAACCAGATCGAGCGTCTACGGGGCGAACTTCTGACCGGTATCCAGATTCGCCAACAGAATACCCGCTTTATGGCGGATCGACGCTTTCGCGAACTGGCTTATCCCCCCGCGCATCCCTACCACCGTGGCCTGCTCGGAGAAGCTGAAACCATCGGCCAGATCACGCAGGAAGATCTACATACGTTCCACCGCGAACACTTTGGTCCCCAGGACCTGATTGTCGTTGTTGTGGGGCATATTGAAACAGATGCGGCCATCAGACTGGTTAGCGATGCGCTCAGCGATTGGGCTAATCCGCATCAGCGCAGGACCCCCGAGCTTCCCGCAGTCCCGTACCTGAATGCAATCCATCATCAGTCTCAAGTTATCCCTGGCAAGTCTCAGGCTGATATTGTTCTTGGGGTTCCTGGTCCGTTGCGCGCCGCACCGGATTTCCAGGCTAGCCGACTGGCGAATAACATCCTCGGGATATTTGGGATGTATGGACGTCTTGGCCTGGAAATCCGGGAAAAACATGGGCTAGCCTACTATTGCTACAGCCATCTTGCCGGTGGCATTGGGCCGGGTGCCTGGCGTGTGATTGCGGGTGTTGACCCTACCAATGTCAACCAGACTGTTCGTCGCATTCGGGCGGAGATCAAACGGTTGCGGGAGGAACTCGTTAGCCCATCGGAGATGGAAGACAGCCGCTCGCAGCTAACGGGTATCCTCCCGCTGCAGCTCGAAAGCAATGAGGGTGTGGCCAATACCATTTTCGCCATGGAACGCTATGGTCTTGGCCTGGACTATCTGCTTACCTACCATGACACTATCAACGCACTGACTGCGGAAGACGTTCAACGAGCAGTCGCCCGCTACTGGAAACCTGATGGTTTTGCCCTGGCTGTTGCTGGGCCAGAACTGCGGGAGGCGATCGATACTTCATGGTGAGGGTCGGCGTCGATATGATCGAAATTGCGCGCATTACGCGGGGCATTGACAGGCACGGCGAGCGGTTTTTCAAACGCTTCTTCACGCCGGAAGAACGGGCCTATTGCGCCGAGCGGGCCAGTTGTCTTGCCGCCCGACTGGCTGCCAAGGAAGCTGTTGCCAAAGCCCTGGGAACGGGAATTGGTGACGTCAAGTGGGTCGAGATCGAAATCGAGGCCGACGACCGGCGACGACCCCTTGTGGTGTTGCATGGTCAGGCCGCCGCCCTGGCCGAATCCCTGGGCCTGGTTACCTGGGAACTCAGCCTGAGCCACACGCGTGAACAGGCAATTGCCTTTGTCGTCGCGATGGATCGTTAGTCTTTTTTGCCCTGGACTGGATCAACGCTGTAGAGGTGGGCAATCAGGAACGAGTCATCCATCACCAACAGCTTATATTGTATCTCCGGCGGCTCTTGCTCGATTGGAACTAGCCTGGAGGTGAGGCCATAGCGCTCCAATAGTGCGGTCACGCGTTCGGCCATCGGTAAAGGCACCGTGCCCAGCAGGCCATGCCCGGACGTCAATAGCCGCTCTAAAGGCATCGCCAGGTTCAAATCATCCGCGATGTTGCGGATTCCCCCATAGTACTGCCCGTAGAGTTGCGTAAGCTCCAGCATCAAACCATCGGCGCTATCAAGCGTCCCTCGGAAATAGACCTGATGGTAAATCGTATTGTGATTCCAGAGCAGCGGGTGATCTTCAACATGGAGCAACGTGCCAAACATGCCGAGGCTTAGACGATGCTCCTGAACACTGATACAGCGTACGATATAGGCTTTCTGGGGGAGGATAATCTGCTTGTCTTCATCGAAATCCGCGACCTGAAGGATAAGCTGGATTTCTTCGGGGGTTCCTCCCATCTGGGCTGTCAACAGGATCCCCAGCCGGTGTTCGTCCTGCAGCGTTGTGATGATCTCTTGCAACGTCGGATCCGTTGCATCCTCACTCATGGTGTGTTGCCCGTCTCTGGTTGCTGATTAAGAACGCTTGAAGAGGATGGTGCCAGCTGCCGGGAGCGCGAATCAAGGGATCTGGCGATAAAGACCATGCCGCCAATAACCCCAAGCGCCATACTGACGCCGCGGACCAGCAAGGCAGTTGCGAGCGATGCCGCATGCGAGACACCAAGGAAGGTTGTCAGGAAGAAGACGTAAGCTGCTTCCCGTAGCCCCAGCGCTCCTGGCGAAATGGGTATGACCTCGATTGCTACAGCCAGTGCGATGAGCGGAATGAACGAGAAATAGGGCACAACCTCGTTCAGCGACAAAAGGGACACATATGCAGCCGTCATCGTTGCCGCGTTCGCCAGGAAAGAAAGCGCGACCATCTGGACCAGCAAGCGCCAATGTCCTAACTGCCCTTGAAAGGCTTGACTCAGGGTGCGTATCTTGCTGCCAATGACACTGAGCTTGATGCGTTCGAGGAAACGCACCAGTGGCGAGACGAACCAACCCATACGTAGAACGAGTAGGCCGACTACGCAAGCGATTGCCAGACCATGTATGACCCACCATACCGAGGTACCTGTCAGTTCATCCTCGGGTGACAGAAGCAGGATTATGCTCGCCGACACAATGATTGTCGCCAGGCCAATTGCGCGCTCGATCAGCACGGATGAGACTGAAGTAACCGCGTGGCCGGTGTCTACGCTGGTCTCGACCATACGCATTGCGTCGCCGCCCATTGAAGATCCTGGCATGAACTGACTGAAGAACGTGCCAACCAGATACGTTCCGAACAGACGCTGAAAGCTGATCTCGACCTGACTGAAGTTCAGCACCAGCCACCAACGCCCCGTCTTGACAATTGTCGCGGCCAGTGTCAGGACAAATGCGATGAAGATATAGCCCAGGTCGACGCTCAAGAACGTTTCGAGCAGTGCATCTTCTTCGGAGACGCCATAAACCACAATGCCTAAGCCAGCGAGACCAAGGCCCATCCGAGCCCAGTTCCACCAGCGGCCTGGCTTGGAATTCTTTTCTGAAGCCATTGTTACCTCATACTAAGCTTTGAGGGGTGAGCGAACTGAGTCCTGCACACGACGGCGGTTCATCATGCGAGATTGCGCGATCGCATAGGCGTCCATTATGCGCCGGGCCACGGCAGTCCATGAGTAATCGCGGACCGCTTTCTGGCGATTGGCCGCGCCGCGAGCTCGTAGCGATTCCGGCTGCAGGAGCGCATCGTGAATCGCTCGCGCCAGGTCATTCGGATCATTGAAACGTGCATACAAGCCAAGATCACCTAGAATCTCGAGGCTTGCAGGGCGTTCATAGGCCACCACTGGTAAGCCCATAGCCATATAGAAATAGATTTTGGCATCACCCTCTGTCATCGAGATCTTGGGCGCAATCGCAAGATCAGCCAGCGCCATATAGCGACCGGTTTCATGATAGGGTATCTTCCCCGTAAACGTCATGTGGTTACGCAGGCCGCGTTCGGCTGCCCGGGCGGCATACCGCTCTTCATCGGGGAAACCCAGTACCAGGAAATGGGCATTGTGATAGCCGCGCTCATAAACAAGAACGCGTGCAGCCTCTATCATGTCATCAATGCCTTGATAGGTTTTGAGCAAACCCATATAAACAATGATCTGTTTCCCGGGCGGGATTCCCAATTCGGCCCGCAAGGCGGGGTCCGGTTGGAAGACATCTGGTGAAAACTCATCAGTGTCAACGCCATCAAGAATAGGCCAGGCGTGTTCAGGGCTCAGGTTAAAGCGCTCGCGGGATTGCTCGCATATCTCCGTCGAAGAGGTAACCACAACTGGTGAACGGTTCAATGTCAGGCCTTCGATACCGCGCAAAAACTTGTAGTACAGGCTACCTTTGACACAGTACCCGTGCTCGACGATCTCGCCCGAGAAGCTCCCCTGCATGTCGAAGATATAGGGTATACCGAGGAACTTCCATAGCCACCAGGCAACCCAGGCCGAATCCCAACCGTGGGCGTGAACCACATCAGGCTTGATCTCACGCGCAATCCGTAGGGATTTGAAGAACAGGAGTTTTGCCAGGTAAATCTTCTGATACGAAGGGCCTGCATCAGTCTTGCGATACCACGGGATGTTGACGATACGGCGGATATCAATGTCCGGCATATCCCGGCCCAGGTGATAAGTCACCATGGTCAGACGATTGCCTAGCTTTTGGAGCGCTCTTGCCTGCTCATAGATATGAACATGTCCGCCCCGATCTACGAAAAAAGGCGTTGCCGCCACACTCAGGATGTTGTAGGTTTTTCCCTCCGGCAAGGCACACTCCCTATATTCGAGCTTTGACACAGGCCACTAAAATGGCGCCATTATACGAGCGTGCCTATCTTCCTTCAAGATGCAAAGTGCACAACTCGGTATTGGTTCATGCCAAAAGGACACACTCGCTATCGGCAGCAAGTGTGTCTATAGCATGCTTCCCCGTTTGTTTTACGTGATGGATACCATGAGTTTGTTGTGACCGATATTATCGCCAGCATGTACACTGACCCGATGCACAACACCAGCCCGCGGTGCCTTAAGTTCGTTCTGCATCTTCATCGACTCAAGGATCACAAGCGTTTGGCCTTCAAGGACCTCCTGGCCCTCCTCAACGAGTACATCTACAATCAGGCCAGGCATGGGCGAATATATGGCTGCCTCGCCACTAGCGCTGACCAACCCGCCAGTCGCCTGTGCCAGCCGCAGCGCCCGCTCGTCGGTGACATTAACTTCATAGAGATCACCCGCGATGAGGACATGGTACTTGCCTTCCCGCTCCTCGATCACTGCCTCGTAGGATTGGTTATCGATAATCAGCGAGAAAACCCCTTGCGGGCCGCCATGAAAATCGACTACGCGGCGCTCGCCATTGACAAGGATTTGGTCTTCCTGGTTGATTTCGATTTCATAATCCTGGTTGTCAACTGCTGTGATGTATTTCACGCTGGCCTCTCATCAATTCGAAGAAGAAGGCTTGGGCAAGTAGGGGATCAGCGCGCTCGCCAGATTACTCAGCGGCATGGTCTGCAACCAGACTTTGCCTGGACCAGCAAGTGTGGCCAGGAAGATGCCTTCACCACCAAACAGCATGTTGGTTACACCCTTAACGCGCTCAATATCATAGTCAACCGTCGGCTCATACATCGCAATATGGCCGGGATCAATCTTGAGGCGCTGGCCAGGGTTTAAAGTGTATTCAACGACCTCGCCAATACACTCAATGAACGCCATGCCCGGACCGGTCAGCTTCTGAAGGATGAAGCCTTCGCCTCCAAACAGGCCCGCCCCCAGTTTCTTACGGAAATGCATCTCAAGCTGGACGCTATCTTCTGCGACCATAAAGGAATCCTTCTGCGCAATCATACTGCGGCCAGCTTCTAGCGGCAGCGGAATGATCTTACCGGGGCCTTCGGGGGCAAAAGTGATCATCGCCTGGGGGGCTGAGCAGGTGTATGTTGTCATGAATAGGCTCTCACCGGACAATGCTCGCCCCAGCATCTTGCCCAGGCCACCCCGTCCACTGGTCTTCATATCGATACCATCCGTCATCCACGCCATGCCGCCGGATTCGGTGTACACAGCTTCACCTTGTTGTAGCTGTATTTCCAGTGACTCCATGATGGTGCCCTTGATTTCGTACTTCATCAACGCCTCCACACTGGGTAATGCCCGCGCAGGGCAAGTGCACGCTGGTTCTTGCCGCCGCGGTGCATGCGAGAACTTGAGACTAAGTCAAATCTGCGTATATTGTAAAGCAAAAGGGCAGCAAACGTCGACTGCCCTCATCGTTGACAACACGGCTTAACAGGAAATAGGGGGCTTCAACGACCCTAGCCCCCCTAAATAACTAGTTGCTGGCCTCTGTTTCAGCCGCTTCCGGAGACCCAGTCTCGGGCGCTGTGATCTCAAACTCGTTGCCAATGCTGCTATATGTCAGTGTGCTATCGGTTTCCATCGTAAGATCGAGCGGCACGCCGTCGGTCGCTTCTTCACTGAAGCTAACGTCGACCAGGATGGCGGTCTCGACACGTTCCGGCAGGACACTGTTCTCAGTAATTGTGAGCGTGATCTCCTGGCTGATGGTCATGCCAGCGAAGAGTTGCTCGAGCATCGACGTCGCGTCGCCAGCCAGCGTCTCATCGTCGATCACGGCAGACAGCCCCATAGCCTCATAATACATACTGGCGTCAAGCTCGACGTTGAAAATATACGTGTCTGCGGTTGATTCACCTTCGGAGATTGCAACGAACATCTCAGGCGTCAACGCAGGTGTCGTCCCAATCTCGGTGAGGGCCTCCAGATTCAGGCCTTCAAGTAGCGGGATTTCTTCTCCGTCTGTCAGGTACGACAAGTACCCTTGCATGGTCTCCGGTGACTCGCTCATGTTTACCCAGCCGGTGGGAAAGGTCGCCAATACCTCATCCATGCGATCCTCATTCCCAATATCCTCCAGGGCCGTCTCATGAATCTCACCTGAGACTTCTGTGACCTGCATATAGAGCGTGCCGTCTAGTAGGATCAACTCCAGTGTCAGGGCAATGTCCAGCGCGTTGCGGTCCTGATCCTGGACATATGTTATCGTTGTTTGGGTCATTGAAAGCTCGGATGCTACCAATTCCCCAGAGGGATCCAGCTGAACTTGGCCACTAGCGTCAGAAATCACACTCTCAGTATGCAAGGTCGCCCGGCGTAGGCCCACGCCGCTGCCGACAACCTGTTCCTGTGTTTGGTTTATCTCAAAGCTATAGTACTGGGCAGCTCGCAGATTGTCATAGGCGGTGATGACGAGGTCGATCATCTCGGCGCGTGTAAGGTCAGTATCAGCCTCACCATCACCATCTTGAGCATGTACCGGCCATACAACCAATAGCAAAGCCGCTACAAGGATAACTACCACGGATTTACGCATTCGGTTTCTCCTTAAGTTGAGAGTTAAGGCTCATTTTCCAAAAACCCTGATTAGTCATTTCAGTGGACTGTACACAAGAATCGTCCAAACTTCAACGTCCGCTTGGAAACGCGACAGGTCCCTACATATAATACCCCCTAACCTGCAGAAAGATCATTTATTCGCACACGATTTGGGTCTGATATAATTTGGTAAAGGCGTCTCTTGGATAATGAGTAAAAGGTTAAACAGCGTGACAGCCGCCAACACTGGGCATTCTGGGCCGAGATTTGTTCGTTACTTGCAACTCTATGTCTTGCACCATGTGCAGGCGTCGAGTGCCAATGGTCGCATACTAGAAGCTCGCGTCATCACCGCACATTACGCTCTTTCGGACCTGCCACTTAGCGTTGACACCGCCTGGGACATGTCACCCTCATCTGCGGTTGATGCCGCTCGTGAGTGGATTGTCCCGCGCCTGGAGGCGTTGCAGGAGGATCGCGCCCGTTGGCATGGCTTGTGGCATAATGCCCAACGCTGGCGACCGTATCTTGCGCTGCAAGACCAACGGGCGCTCCCGTCTGCCCCTGATTTCATGGTCCCCCGTCCGCCCGATTCTATCAGACCCGGACTGTTGAACCGGCGCCTGGACCAGGCTGAGCGCCTGCTGCGGCTTGGCAGAACCACGCTGGAAATGCTCAATGCCGGGCTGGTACTATGGCAGAGTTGGCAACAACTCCGCGATGAGCAGCGCCTTCGCCAGGATGCGATTGCGGCTACGTTGGACGGTCAGGCCCACGCCCTGCAAAACGCGAGCAATCGCGATTTCGTCCAAGGATACCTTGATGCACACCAAGACGACGAAGGTCATTGGCTTATTTTCAGTCCTGACAACCAATCATAGGCACAGGCAACTATGGCAGACTATCCCTATTACGATGAAGACCCGAAACGGCGCCGGCGGCGGAAACGACGCCGCGATTATAGCGACGATGCACTGGGTATGGCCTACGATGCTGATATGGCCGATGGTGAATATGGCGATGAACTAGGTGACTATGCTGGCGGCATGGTATATGAACAGGGCCGTCATCGCCGTTTCTACGATCCTGATCCTTATGCTGATGACTATGATACTGGCTATTTGCCCGCCACGCCGGAAATGCACCATTCCAGTGAACGCTCGGAGCGGCCGGTGCAGCGCGGCCTGTATTCAGACGCTGTTGACCGCGCGGCCGATTTGATGTCCCGTATGGGCCGGAACACCAGTTATCGCCCGGCATCCCGCGAAACCATGGATCGCTATCGTCCGGAGCGGCAGCGCGCTACAAAACGTGAACCCCGGCAAGAAAGGCCCGCCGATATGGGGTGTCTCGACTCGTTGTTCAATGCGCAGTTCAATTTGCCGCTATCCATTCTGATTCCTCTCCTTGTGGTTGCCGCAGTGGCCTGTGGTTGCGTTACTCTGGCGCTCTATGCGATATTTGGATAGCTAAAGGCATCCAGCCACTGTGCACGAGGAGAATACGACTTATGCTGGGAACACGTGGCCGCAAGATTCTCCGTGATATCATTGCACGCAGGTTCCGTACTCTGCTCGTCTCAAGTAGCATTTTCGTAGGTGTTGTTGGCGTCATCGCTTTGCTGACAGTACGCGATCTCATCACGTCTCAACTCGATACCGACATCCGTCAGGACGAGTTGACGATGATCGATGTGGATGTCAGCCTCAAAAGTAATGCTGATCCAGCGAGTGCTGAGACCTTGGCCTTGCTCAACCAGCAGCACCAAACCGGGCAGGCGATCGCCACACTCGATGGGATAGAACGTGTTGAGGGTCAGGCTTACTATCCTATCAAGTTTAAGAACCCGGAAACCGGCCAATTCACCTCGGCCGAGATCCGAGCCTATTCGTCACCCTTGCAGGATGTACAACTGGAGCCGATGCGTCTGGTTGAAGGTGGTGACTGGCCCGTGCCGGGTGAACAGGAAATTGCGCTGGAAACCCGTATGGCCGAGCGCTATGGTTTCGCTGTAGACGATGAGATCGTGCTGCGCGTCGGTGACCACGAAACGTCGTATACCGTTGTTGGGCTTATCTTTCACCCCTATGCTTACAAGCGATTCGGTACATCCGGTGCCTTACTCCCCGGACCGGAAGACGGCATTTATATACAGTACCCTGATCTGCAGAATCTCCTGTCGATTCAGGGATATTCGCGCTTTGTTGCACGTTATGAGTCATTTGCGCTGGCTGAAGAACGCTTCGAGGACTTCCAGAGAGTGCTGCGCGAACATACCCCTTATTTGCCACGGTTTCCCATTCTTGAGGACCCAACAGAAAACACTCAGGTACAGAATGCGGAGACGTTCGCCAATATCCTGAGCTTGCTCGCCGTGGTAGCTATGATTGTGTCTGGCTTTCTGGTGATCAACGTCGTCAATACCATTGTCGTCGAACAGAAACAACAGATCGGCGTACTGAAATCGCTTGGGGCCAGCCAGGTTGATACATATCTTATCTATGGCGGCATTGCACTCGCCTACGGCGTGATCGGTACACTGCTGGCAATCGTCCCTGGCATCATCGTTGGTTACCAGCTCTCAACAGTTCTGGCACCCCAGCTTGATATATTTATCGATTCGTTTCGCTGGTCTCCAGGCTCGGTTGTCGTCGGGATTGTCCTGGGAATCATCGTCCCACTGTTTGCCTCAGCCGTCCCGGTCTACAACGGCACCCGGATCACCATTTTCGAGGCGATGACAGACCTCGGTATCAAAGCCACCTATGGTGAAGGCCCCGCGGCGAACTTCGTGGCTCGTCTTCCGTTGCCCCCCACGCTTCGCCAGGCAATCAACAACATTATTCAGAAGAAAGGGCGGCTGGCACTCATCGGCATAACCTTGACGCTGGCGATTGGGGCGTCGATGGGTATTTTCGCGCTGGGTATCTCGTTGGGCAGTGCTGTCGATGCCATCATCAACCGTGTGAACTACGAGATCACTGTGATTCCCAACGATATCAATGACATCGAAACGACGCGCCAAACCCTCAAAAGTCTGCCCCAGGTCACTGAAGTGAACCCTGGTGTGGTCCTCTCGGTGCAGATCGTGGGGGACTACGAGAATTTCTTCACGCGGAACAACCAGGTCATCGCCTTTGGTATCGATCCCGCCAAGAGGGACTATATCTTTCGCTATAAAGCCGGTGAGGGGTGGCGTAATGATTCCACCCGTGATGGTGTGGTCCTTTCAGCCCCGATGGCCAATCAAATTGATGTGGACACGGGCGATGAAATCACGTTCATCACTGGCGGCGGCCGGCAGGCCACCAAGCCATTGCTGGCAACTGAGGATGTCGCTTTTGATGCTTTCTGGATCCAGTGGGAACAGCTTGCCCTCCTGGCGGGGTTCACCAGTGGGGGCCCAGTGCCAAACCGCTACGCGATCCCGGCGACCAGCGATGATTATGACGAGGGCTTGATCGCTGGAATTGGCATCGATCCCAATGGTGCAGCACTTCTATATGGTGAGGCGCTACCGGAAGGCACTGTTCTGGTTACAGAAGCTCTGGCAACCGATGCCGGACTGGAAATTGGGGATCCGATAAGTGTGACGCTTCAAGGCAAAGATGTCGAGCGGACGATTGCGGGGTTGGTTGCTGCTGATCAGGTGGACGCCTTGGCGGGTGACTTCCCTGCGGTGCCTGAAGCGCTTGTCTTCTTTGATTTCAATGACCTGATTGCTATTACGGGCGCTGAAACAGGCGATACGCCCCTTCCAAATGCCTATTATGTTGTGACCAATCTTGAAGACCCAACGCCCGAGGATGTTGACGAGGTCGTCGAAATCGTTGAGATCGCGCTCGCTGAACAGAATATCACGGCCGAAATCCAGAACCAGATCGAGCAATTCACCGAGATATCGGACCTGATTGTCCAATACACCGCGATCCTGTCAATCGCGGCCATTCTTATTGCTGGTGTCGGCTCGATTGGGCTGCTGACCACGTTGACGATCATGGTCTTCGAGCGCCAGAAAGAAATTGGCGTGATGCGCTCTATTGGTGCCAGTTCGACGACGATCGCGATTCAGTTCCTGGTTGAGGGTTTGTTGGTCGGTCTGATCGCCTGGGTTGTCGGGATCCCGGTGAGCTATGGGCTAGCCCGGCTCCTCTACGCTGCCTTCCGGCTGGAAACAGTCGCCTTCAGCTATCCGCCCCAGGTGCTTGTTCTGGGCCTGCTGGGTATGATCGTTGTTACGGCATTGGCGAGCCTGGGGCCCGCCCTCAGCGCAGCCCGCAAGACCGTCTCCGAAATCTTGCGCTATCGTTAGCGCCAACTCAAAGAGCCCCTCTTTAACACTTAGGTTAGAGAGGGTCCTATGCGGCCTGAGCGTGGATTAGCCGCTGATTTCGATCGATAAGATAATCTCATCCAGCGATTCTAGCGAGGGCGAGAACGCATCGTCTTCAAGGGCGTCCAGATCTAGCGCTACCTGGCTGACGTGGTTGTCATAATCGGCAGCGATAGCATCCAGGTCCAGATCCTGAGGATCGGTTTCGGGGAACAGGCCACTATCAACCGGGAAGATGGCGCTGATGTAGTACTGACCGTCGTGGCTCAACCCCTGGAAGGTGTAGATCAACTGGGTATCCATTATCGGCACTAAAGCCTGGCTGTAGAAAGTCACATAACGGATGCCAGTACCCCACTCAAGTTCAAGGATCTCGATATTGGAGCGAAAGACCTGGCCTGCGTTCATGAGCGGCAGCAAGGGCAGGGCTTCGGAGCGGAAGCCACCAGTAACGTAGGTTGACAGGTCGAGATGGTCCTCTTCATCGTTGATTCGTTCCACGAGAGCGGTCAGCGTGTCAAGCTCCATCACCAGGCTCGGATTGATCTCGGCATAGGTGTCGAACTCATCTGCGGGCCAGACAAACAGGCGTGGCGAATGCCAGGCGTTTTCCAGCGCTGGATAATCAATGAAATCGAACTGGACATGGGCAGGCAAGATGCTCCAAAAGGGCGTTTGAATCTCGGCATCGGGATCAATACCGTCATTTTCGATCACCTTGATCTCACTTGCCAGGGCTGGATCGACGCTGAAACGGATCGCATTATGCTCAACAACCAGGGCATCGGTGTCATCTTCAGCCCCATCTTGAGCATAGGCTGGCAGCGCAAGTGCCAGTATCAACAGGCTCAGCATGATCATTACAAGCGTGCGTTTAGCGGTCATTTCTTGTTCTCCTCGTGGGTATCAGGGATTCTGAACGTACTCAAACCTAGGACGCCAGAGATTGTGAAATGGTTCCCGAATCATCTGAGTTATGACTAGAGGAGGGAGAAATGCGGGGCCAATGCTGAGGTTTCAGGACAAAAGCCAGGTGGGGTTTAGCGTTCCGCCGTGTCGCGTGGGGATTCGCGCAGTCCACCTAACCTTTGCCTGATGGTCAATACGGTGGCTAGTTCATGTTCTCAATGATCTTGCTGGCAAACTCGCTGGTCTTAACTTTGGTGGCACCTTCCATCTGCCGCGCAAAGTCGTAGGTGACGACACGTTGCTCGATGGTGACCTCGTATGCCTTTGTAATGAGCTCAGCGGCATCCCACCACCCCATATGCTCTAACATCATCACGCCAGAGAACAGTAAGGAGCCGGGGTTGACGACATCTTTGTTGGTGTACTTGGGTGCTGTACCGTGTGTGGCTTCGAACAGAGCGATCGCATCGCCGATGTTGGCCCCTGGTGCAATGCCAACGCCACCGACCTCAGCCGCAATTGCATCTGATAAGTAATCGCCATTCAGATTCGATGTGGCGATCACGTCGTACTCCGTGGGGCGCAGCAGCATCTTCTGGAACATGATATCGGCGATGGTGTCCTGCACCAGAATCTTGTCTGCCGGAACCTGGCCGTTATGCTTGGCGGCGACTTCCTCCCAGGTGATGGTCTTAGCGCCATATTCCTCAGCCGCGACCTCGTACCCCCACTGGCGGAAGGCGCCCTCGGTGAACTTCTGGATATTGCCTTTATGCACAAATGTCACGCTCTTGCGATTGCGGGCAATCGCGTAGTCGATCGCCTTGCGGACCAGCCGCTTGGTGCCAAGTTCGCTGATGGGCTTGATCCCCAGACCAGAACCCTCGAAGAATTTGGTGACCCCCATATCCTCGCGCAAGAAGCGCTCCACGCGATCGGCCTCCGGGGTCCCCGCCTGGAATTCGATACCGGCATAGACGTCCTCGGTGTTCTCGCGGAAAATGACGACATCCACTTCGTGAGGACGCTTGAGCGGGCTGGGCACACCGCGATACCAGCGTACCGGGCGCACACACGCGTAGAGATCCAGTACCTGGCGCAAGGTGACATTCAAACTGCGGAACCCGCCGCCAACAGGTGTCGTCAGGGGCCCCTTGATGCCCACATAATACTCGCGCAGGGCGTCGAACGTCTCCTCAGGCATATAATCGCCATCGTAGATGCCGGCAGCTTTCTCACCGGCATAGACTTCCATCCAGTGGATCTTCTTCTTGCCACCATAGGCTTTCTCAACGGCCGCATCCCAAATGCGTTTCGAGGCCGTCATGATATCGTAGCCGATGCCATCACCTTCGATAAAGAGGACAATGGGGTCATCGGGGATGACCAGACGGCCATCCGATCCTACCGTAATCTTTGTGCCAGTCTCCGGAACTTTAATCTTGTCAAACGCCATAAGTCAGAATTGCTCCTTCGTTTTAGCGCAGTTGTCGGGCCAAAATAGCAGAATCATAACCTGCGGCATTATACCACACACCGTCACGAACAAACCGAAAACTCGCTGAATATGACTTGGATGTATGACGCGGCTACTCGTACCAGAAAGTCAGCAGGTGGAGACGCCTATTCCACCTCAATCCGTATGGTTTCGATACGATCCCCGGGCGGCGGATTGGGAAACCGCAGCGGATCCCCTGGGTTACGTGGAGTCAGGGCTTCCAGGACCTCTATTCCCGAGACAACCGTACCGAAAACTGTATATTTCCTGTCCCATTCGGTTTGGTGGTTCGGGAGTGGCCCATACGTTATGAAGAACTGGCTGCCTGCTCTGTCGGGTTCACCAGGTGGGTGTGACATCGCGACCAGGCCAGGTTGATCGAAGATGTACCCATTATCATGCTCGCCAGGAATCCAGTAACCCGGTGAGCCACGTCCGGTTGCACTGGGGTCACCGGCCTGGGCATAGAACTCCGGAACGACCAGGAAGAACGTCGTGTTGTCGTACCAGCCTTGCTCTGCCAGGAAAACGAAATTATTCACCGAGACCGGGGCATCATTTTCGAGCAAGTCAATGCGGATTTCGCCCTTGCTGGTTTGGATTACGGCAAAGTAGTCGCGCTCGAGGTCAAGGGACATGGGTGGCGCAGCATCAAAATGCTGCCTGGCCAGAAGGGCCAGCCGCATGGCGCCGTCCAGGCCGTAGAGAACATCGCGATCACTGAAAGGCTCGCCATTGACCAGCAGCGTCGGTACCCCAACGATATCCAGATCAGCCGCCTGTTGTTGGTAGGCCTCCAATAGCTCCGCATAGGCCGGGTTATCCAGGTGGTCTTCGAATTGAGCCACATCGAAACCAGCCGCCGCGGCGTAGCTGATCAGTTCCTCACGAAACGCATCTGGCGTGAGATCAAGCCATTCGCTCTGCGTGGTAAACAGAATTGCGTGCATATCCCAGAACCGGCCCTGGGCCGCCGCGGCCTCGCTGGCACGAAAAGCCAGGGCAGCTTTGTCATGGCTTTGCGTATCTGGCAGATGTCGCCATACCAACCGCAGCTCACCTGGATATTCGGCGCGCAGGATCTCAAGGTCGCGCGCGTATCGAGCGGCTCGGCGCGACTGGAAATCCCCGTACATGACGATGGTCACAAAAGCATCGTCATCGCCCAGGATGTAGTCACGTGGCGCCAGCGCTATCTCGGTCTCATCTGTTGCCGTGGGCTCGTCTGTCGTCGCGGTTTCTGTCGCATCGGGGGGCAGTGTGGAGTCGGCTGACGCGTTGTCTTCCGTTGAAACCAGCGGCGGCGGGGCCGTGGACTGTGTCAACTCGGCACGCGGGCCACGTGATGAATCATCGCTATCCGCCTCGTTGCAGGCCATTAACATCAGTAGGAGAACCAGCATGAATCCCAGGAAACGGTATCGCATCGTTGTTATTCCTCCATTACCTGGCGATAGACATCGAGCGTTTGCTGCGCGGTCTTCCGCCAGGAGAATCTGGTTGCTTGGCCGCGGCCAGCATTCGCCAGATGGTTCTGTAGATCCTCCTGGACGATGACAGCCAGGATCGCCGCGCCAAGAGTGCGAGCATCGTTCGGATCCACCAGATAAGCTGCATCCTCAACGATCTCCGGGATCGAAGAGAGATTGCCAGCAACAACGGGGGTGCCGCTGGCCATTGCCTCCAGTACTGGCAACCCGAATCCCTCATAGCGGCTGGGGAAAATGAAGACGCTAGCCATACGATAAAGCGCCGGCTTGTCGGCTTCATCAACCCCATTCAGCCAGATCAAATAGCGTTCAACATCAAGTTGTCTGGCATATTCATGCAAATTGGGAAAAAGCGGGCGCTTCCAGGCCGTGGGCTGGCGACCAGCCAACACCAATGGGATCTGTTCGCCCAGGGTGGGGCCGGCATATGTCCACGCCAGCAGAAGATTGTGGACGTTTTTGCGGATATCAAAACTCCCCAGATAGAGTGCATACTCATCTGGCAGGCCGTATTTCTCTCGAATAGCCTCATCATGGTCCTGGCCCAGTTTAGGATGGTAGCGGTCGTCGAAGCCGAGATAGGTAACCGTCACCCGTTCGGCTGGGATGTCAAGCTGGGCTACGATGTCGCGCTTGCTCGCCTCCGAGAGTGTAATGATATGGGCGGCACCACCTGCGCCGGCTGCAACCAGGCTGGTGTATAGTTTGGCGCGGAACCCGCCACGGTATTCCGGTAGCACCAGCGGAATCAGATCCAGAACTGAAACCACCAGCCGCGCCGGTTTGGTAGAAAGCGGTGTCCCCCAGTAGGGTACATGGGCGATGTCGGCCCCTAATTGCTGTACCGCCGCTGGATAGCCGCGCTGCTCGAACCAAACCTTCCCCAGATTGCCGCCAAAGCGTGTTTTGCCATGGGCAACATTCACGTTTGCCGGAACGCCTTCCGGTGCCCGAACGTGATCTGGCAGGACCAGCGTCAAGGCTATATCTGCATCCAATGCGGATAAGTGAGCCAGTAGATTGTGGAGATACTGCCCGCTGCCAACCCAGGGCTGGTCCCAGAACCAGCCATTCAGTGCAATATGCATCGCTGCTCCATTATTGAATTGCGCCAGAACCGATAAGTACCAGGTCTGTAGTAAAGATCATCTCGTTTTCAGCGCCCCCTGCCGGATAGGAAAACACCGCATCGACCATCCGGGTCGCATCGTAGAACCCGGTTCGCAGTTCCAGGGGGCCATCAATTTCTTCAGGGACATCAACCGGGATATCATAGACAAGCCAGGCTCCCTCCCGCCAATGCGTGGTAGGGATCTTCTCGCCATGTCCTGTTGCGCGACGCTGGCCCTCCTGGTCATAGACGTGCAGGTAGGGCATGAAGTCCCAATGCGTACGCTCAGGGTGGAGTCTATCAACTCTCCAATAGGTCCGCACTACTGAAGTCGTGCCAGCTCGCAATCGGTCCAATTCCCACCATCCCAGAAAGCGTATCCCGCTATCTGACGGCACATCGGCCGCATTGACAGGGGCGAAATCCTGTGCAGCGCGCCACAGGCTGATCCGAGTTCCATCAGCCAGCCGGAGGGGCAAATCGACCACGCGGGCGTGGGGCACTGGATTGAGCGGCATACCCGGGCCGGCGAACGTCACGTAGAGGCCGCCCTCGCGCGGGATAACGGTAGCAGACCCCAGGTACATTGCCTGCTCGGCCGGGAAGATCTGGCCTGCCATAGCGATTGTTGTCCTTTCGTCGCCCGGCGTATAGATAACCCTACCTTCCTGATAGGCGTTACCTATCTGCGCGCCCAGGGCCTGCGCGTCAGCCAGACGCAGTGTGCCCGGCACCTTGGCTCCTGGCGAGGCGGCTGTTTCCTGGGCGAAGCGGACGGTGTTTGTACCATTTACCAGGATCGTGAGCATCAATGCCCCGGTCAGCCCCCAGACACCTAACCGCTGCCACTGGGGAGAATCTTCGCCTTGCGCTGCCGCCAATGGCGCCAGTGACCAGGCGACCAGACCGTGCCCCGCGGGTACGGTGAAGAGTAAATGCATAGGGTCAAGATCATGCGGAACATAGCTCATCACTAGAATAGGCATGAGAAACCATATCAGCAGAATCGTGGCTGTGTGCGGGGCTATGCTCAGCCCGTCCCTCTGGCCACGGAGGAGACTATAGCCTGCCTTGGCCACCCCAAACACCAGTAGTACCGTCCAACCCCAATGCAGAATATCATTGATACCTGCGCGCAGGCCAGCATCATCCGTAGGGGCGTCCATGCCCCGCGACTCAGCATAGCCCCAACCCGTCACCAGTCGCACCGCATGTTTGAGCGCGTCATCGCGTAGGCTGAATTCATCGTTGAGAAAACTGGTGATTCCATCGCGTGTCTCGTCCCACTCTCTGGCCAGACCAAGACCGTAGAGTGAGAACAGCACCACGAAAACCCCCAGGCCCAGCGAAAACGCCCGCCAGGGGATGCGATACCTGTAACGTACTAGCAAAACGCCAACGGAAACCACGATGATATAGGCCAGTAAGGTTGTATGGGCGAAAATCGCGACACCGAGGGTAGCGATCAGGATGCGTCGTCGGGGGTGGCCGGCCTGGCCGGTCAATACAGGGACGAGTGCCCAGAATACCAGACTGACGAAAAAGGGCATCAGGGCCGGTAGCCAGGTGCGGCGGCTTGCTTCGATGATCCAGGGATTGGTGGCAAAGAGTGCGCTCCCAATCAACGCCGGACGCAAGCCGATCAGCGGGCGCAATCCCCGGTAGACCAGAAAGGCTGCAAAGCTATTCAGGGTGAGAGTGACGACAAAGGCAATGAGGGGGATGCTTGTCAGCGTGATAAACGGCAGGAAAATATAGCCCAACAGGCTTGGATCTGCCAACGGGCGTGATGTCTCGTGGGTAACGAGACTGAGATATCCAGTTTTCAGGGTATTGAGGGC
>JAADYW010000224.1 GCA_010092845.1 Chloroflexota bacterium | reverse complement strand
GACCATTAACATGCCCAAATTGGGTTTTGATATGCAGGAAGGTATGCTGGTACGCTGGCTCAAACAGGTTGGTGAACCGGTCGAGAAAGGCGAGGTTATCGCCGAAATCGAGACTGACAAAGCGACGGTCGAGGTCGAAGCCCAGGCCTCGGGCACAGTGCTAAAACTGATGGTCGGTGAGAATACCGTCGTCGAGGTCGGCTCGCCAATTGCTGTAGTCGGTGCTGAGGGCGAAGAAGTCGAGGAAGGTACTGCCCCGGCGAAAGGCGACGGCGGCCAAGCAGCGGAAACGGAAGATGTGGCTACAGAACAGCCAGCGCGCCAACCGGCTGCCGGGCAACACCAGCGAGAAAGCGCCCCCAGCGGAAATGGCTACCCTGAAGGGGTCAAGGCGAGCCCGGTCGCGCGGCGCATTGCTCGCGAACGTGACATCGATCTGCATCAAGTTCAGGGCTCAGGTCCCGGTGGCCGGATCGTCAAGCGGGATGTCGAGGGCTTCGAACCTGGTACTGAGGCCCCGGCGGCCCCAGCGACTACAACAGCCCCCACTTACGAGGTACCCGCAGGCGCAGATATTGCCGAAGTCGAGCTGTCGCGTATGCGTAAGATTGTTGGGCAGCGCACCCAGCAGAGCTTCCAGTTTGTGCCACACTTCTATGTCACATCCGAAATCGATATGGCTGCAGCGCTGGTGTTGCGCAAGGAAATCAACGCCCTCATCCCCGAGTCCGACAAAGTGTCGGTCAATGACATGATCGTCAAGGCCGTGGCCCTGACGCTGCGTAGTTTCCCCAATCTGAATACCCACTTTCATGGGGATAAGCTCATCCGCCACCAGCGCATTAATATTGGCATCGCGGTGGCTCTCGAGAACGGGCTCATCAACGTTGTGTGCAAAGACGCTGACCGACGTCCCCTATCTGACATGGCGGTTAACAATAAGCGCATGATTGCGGCCGCGCGCGAGGGCCGTATTAAGCCCGAAGATGTCGATGGAGCGACCTTTACTGTCAGTAATCTGGGGCCCTATGATGTTGAGCACTTCCTGGCGATTATCAATCCCCCGGAAGCCGGTATCCTGGCGGTGGGGTCAGCCCGCGAGGTGCCAGTGGTGGTCGATGGTCAGATCACGGTGGGGGTACGTATGAAGGCCACAATCAGCATTGACCACCGCGTCAGCGATGGGGCGGAAGGTGCGCAGTTCATGCAACAGCTCAAGGCACTCCTGGAGAGCCCAATGAAGCTCCTGGTATGAGTTGCCAGAACCGTATCATGATAGGCTTTTTCCGGCAGCCTGAGTAGCCACTGCAGGCTGCCGGGCCGCTTTGGGTGGGTCTTCGTCAACTGGTCGTTGTCTAACCGTAGGTGCGGACCTGGAAAACTCCTGATGAAGTCGCTATGATAGGAGACTGTTTGAAAACGAAGACAGACCGTAACAGATGTGTGAGATATAGCCTATGAATATGCGCTTGGGCGGACGCCGCCGTGGACGTGATTCGGGCTTTCAGTGGCTAATAATTGGTATTGTGCTGGGCATGAGCTGTGCGTTCTCATTCGGATTGGCCCTCTATGTCTTTGAGATCATTGAGGTGACTCTGGATGAAGAAGCATTACAAGAAACCCGGACAACCGTGATTACCGCTACGCCAGGGCCTGAAAATACCGATCCTGGAACCCAGCCAACAGGTGAGACACCAGTGGTCGAAACTACCTTGAGTGAGCCTTCGCCGGAACAGAATGAGACTCTCGAGGCAACTGGTGGTCAGGAAACGCCCGAACCAACCCCCCTACCAGGTGGAGGGGATGGTGGCGGTCAAGAGTCTGGCACATCGGCACCTGATACGAACCTGACGCAAACACCTCTACCCGGTGGTGCCACTGCCACGCCTACGATTGGTTTTTCCACAGATTTCAATGCACAGGGCTCACCTGAAGCGGCGCTGGAAACAACCCCGATAGGGCTACCAGACCAACCCACCCTTCCGCCTCTTCTTGCCGCAATCCGAACGCCGCTCGTCAGCGTTGACGGGGGGGTATTCCGGATGGGAACGACCGAGGACGAAGGGCTGGCCGCAGTGGCAGATTGTACTAACCGTGATGGCGGTACCTGTGAGGAAAGCTATTTCACGGACTCAATACCCCCCCACGATGTGCAGGTTGGTGATTTCCAGATTGAGATGTACGAGGTCAGCGTCGGGCAATATGTCGCTTTCCTCAATAGCCTGGTTGAACAGAATCCCGGTACACGGCCGCATCTTTCAGCCTGCAATGGCCAGCCTTGTGCATTGGTCGTCGGCGATAATGGCGGCCAGAATAGCGATATCATCTATAACGCCGAGGCAGGACGCTACGCGGTCCGTTCGGAGGTGGTTGATCGCTCGAATTACCCGATGACGTTTGTCACCTGGGAAGGTGCCAAGGCCTATTGCCAGGCTATTGGCCGCTATCTGCCGACTGAAGCCGAGTGGGAGCGGGCGGCCCGTGGTCCTCAGAATACCATCTATCCCTGGGGACCCCAGTGGCGCACCGATGATATCGCTAACACCGCCCGGTCGGGCAATAATCGGGCGGGTACCTGGGTGGTAGATACCAATGCGGCGCAGGGCGCCAGTGCCTGGGGGGCCGCCAACATGGCGGGCAATGTCGCTGAATGGACCAACGACTACTATTCCGAGACAACATATGCCGAGCGCGCTGCGACGGGCCAGGTTGTTGTTGACCCCCGCGGCCCGAATGTTGGGGATCGTGTGGTTGTCCGTGGTGGCTCGTGGGATACCGTGCCGTTCTTTTCCCGTTCGGTACATCGGCGGGCATTTGCCCCCGGGGATGCCAACCCGGTGGTGGGCTTTCGGTGTGCCGCTGAGCCTTCAGCAACTTCTTCGGCGGCAACTGACACTACACAACAACCGGGACTTGATTCTGGGCAATAGGGCATTTGCTCGTTAAACTTGAGGCCAGTTAGCGGCATGACCGCTATCTGGCCTTTTTGTTCAGGAGTGTTTCCATTGGCAGAGATTGTTGTCCGGCAAGCCCGGCTGGCTGATACACACGCGATTACTGACCTGCATTGCTCAACTGTCGAGGAAGGGGTTTTCACACGCCGTAATTCTGATGGTACACGCACCCCGGTTCCTTACGAAGAATTATCCCTGTTCGAGCGCTTTATGAACGGTGGGCCGTGGATGTCGGTGGAGACGTGTGCAGTATGGATTGCCCATCTCTTGCGACATGGAGACGAGATCCCGTTAGTGGCGGAAGTCGATGGCCTGGTACTGGGCGAAGCCGAAGTAACCGTCGGGAACGAACCGGCACCATATGGCCGTCACCTGAACATCACGTCGATCAGAATCCACAGCGGGGTCAGCAATAGCGCGAAATTGGCCGTGGCACTGCTGGCATATATTCAGGAAATGGCGCGGGTTATGCATATGCAACAGGTTCTCGTGGCGCGCCCTGCGCCAGATATTAGCTATACAGAGTATAGCTTCAAGCCTATCGTCGCGCGCCAGGAAGTGGTGATCCCGGCCAGGATCGGCCGAGTGGTGTACAAGGCCGTCGCCATGACGAATTTCTCGCCTCGTGGTATTGATGGCTGGTACATGCCTTTCGGTCGCTATCAAAGCGCGCGCCACGACTGGAACCGGATCTGGCCTGGTTTCTGGAACGGCGTGCCGGAGTTGGTTGAGCCAGAGGCAGCACGCTATGATATTGAATTGGCGGGGCAGCGGGGCAAATGTTTGCTGCAACAGGACCGCTACGTACCCCAACGTGCGGCCGCTTTTCTCTGGACCGAACGCCCTCTGACTTCGCATATGGTGTCGGCAGTCCGTGACCGAGTGGCGCGCGAAGGTTATGAAGAATTGTCGTTGTTTGTTGATAACCAGGCAATGGCACTTGTTGAGGCTGAAGCGACAGAAGTGCATGCATCTGAGATGCTATTGGCCTGGCGAACGACTTCATGAGACGCTTGCACAACAACGCAGAATCCAGGACAATTGAAAACCACATGGCCATAACGCTGATTGACAATTTGTAGGAGTAGGCCTGATGCCCGAAACCCGACGTCTTCAGCATCAGATTACCAGCGGGTTCATCCACGTTGTAACTGATGATAAGACGCAGATCCGCGCCTTCTGGGCGCACCCGGTGACAGGTGGACCATTTCCTGGTTTGATTCTGGCTCATGATGACTGGGGATTGAGTGCAGTCGGTCGGACCCAAGCACATCGGTTTGCAGAAATCGGGTATTATGTTATTGTGCCTGACCTGTTTGAAGGGCAGTTGGCCAATAGCCAGATCGAAGCGGATAGCCTCGAGCTCCGCTTCAAAGAATACGCCCCGACCAAGGTGGTGGGCGGCTTAACCGCCCTGGAAACCCATCCCAAATGCAATTCGAAGCTGGCGGTCGTTGGGTGGGATTTGGGAGCAGAATTGGCCATGCAACTTGCGATCGAGCGTAATGACATTATGGCTGCTGTGGCGTTGTCGGGTGATTTATCTGCTTTTCTGGGGGATCTTGAGCGGCTACAATGTCCACTGCTTGTAGTCATGGGGGGCGAAGACCCAATCACGCAGCGGTCTGAACAGGCGCTGCGGCAAGCCCTCAATACGGTTGATGAACGAAGCCAGGTGATCGTTTATCCAGAAGCAGAGCATGCTTTCTACAATCACCTATCATCTGCTTACAAAGCCGAAGCAGCCGAGGATGCCCAGACAAAGATATTAGACTTTCTCGAAATGCATCAGGGTAAGCCACCAGCGCCCGATGATGCTGTCCCAGGTCGGTTCCGCCATGGGCGTGTTTATTAGCGAATCATTATATAATGAGTGTTATGTACGGGCTTGAGCATACTTCAGGTATACCGGTCCATGAAAGGAGGCAGGCGCGGTTTGCCCGATGCGCCGATGATCTATGATTATCTGTCCAAACTGTGGTCATCAAAATCTTGAAGGGGCTTTGTTCTGCGAACGCTGCGGGGTTGCCCTGACGGCGATTTCTGTTGGCACCAAGAAGCTGGGCAATGAAGACAGCCAGTTAGAAGCAGGCGGCGAGCAACTGGATGATGAATATATCGTCTTCTTGCACGTTGCCGGCTATGAAGATCCGATTACGGTTCAGATTATTGATCAGATTGTCATGGGGCGGACAGGTGGGGAGATGGACAATACCCCGCACCTGAACCTGGATACCCATAAAGCAGATGAGCTTGGTGTTTCGCGGCGGCATGCCCTCCTGACGCGCGACGGTCACCGGCTGTTCGTCACCGACCTAAACAGTACCAATTCAACGTATATCAATGGCCAGCGCCTGGAACCAGAGGCAACCTACGTGCTGCGCGATGGCGATGAGATCCGCCTTGGGCAGCTTAGCATGCGGCTTTTCTTTAAGTAGCTTTCCGTCAATGGTGGTGACGAATGCCTGACCAGCCGATATGCATGGTCTATCGATTGGGACGGGTGGCGTATGCGCAAGCCTGGACGTTACAGAAACGCCTGGCCAAGCTGCGGGCTGAAGCGGCATCACCAGACAGCCTGTTACTCCTTGAGCACCCGCATACTTACACACTCGGCTCTTCAGGGCGCCGGGATCATCTGTTAATGGATGAGGCTGAACTATCGAAGCGTGGGGTTACAGTTCATCATGTTGATCGTGGTGGCGATATCACGTATCATGGCCCAGGTCAATTGGTTGGTTACCCTATTCTCCAACTCTCACCTGATGCTGCTGGACAGAACCGGCGGGTCAACGTTGTCGCCCATATACGTCGTTTAGAACACGTCTTGATTGATGCCCTGAAGGTGTTCCGTGTTCAAGGTGAGCGCCTGGAGGGGTACACCGGTGTCTGGGTTCGGATGGCGGGTGAATACCAGAAGATCGCGGCCATCGGTGTGAAAATCACAGTTCACCACGTCAGTTATCATGGATTTGCCCTCAATATTGACCCCGAACTTAGTTTTTTCCAGGGGATTGTACCGTGTGGTATTGCTGATAAACCCGTGACCAGTCTGGCGGCGATTCTGCAGCATCCGGTTGCCGCGTCTGAGGTGATGGAGGCTATTATATCGGCCTTCGGAAGGGTCTTTGAGCTTGCGATGCACAACGGTACAATGGCTAGTCTGAACGGCGCCTGGCAATCCAATCTTACCCAAACCTAGCCGGTGCCACCTGTTTGCTGAAAGCTAATCCGCGCAGAGGAGTATAACGCTATATGGCGCAAGAATATGATGTTGTTGTTTTAGGAGCAGGGCCAGGTGGATACGTGGCGGCTATTCGCGCCAGCCAGCTCGGCCTGAAGACGGCGATTGTCGAGAAGCAGTGGTGGGGTGGTGTTTGCCTGAATGTGGGGTGTATCCCCTCCAAGGCGCTGCTCCGCAATGCCGAATTGGCCCATATCGTGCGGGACCGCGCCAAGGAATTTGGTTTCATCTACGACGGTGAAGTGCAGGTTGATTACAAGGTGGCTTTCAAACGGAGCCGCAAGGTCGCTACCGGGCGCGTCAAGGGCGTGCAGTTTCTGATGCGTAAGAACAAGATCGACACCTATGAGGGGTGGGGCACCATCAAAGACAAGTCAACGCTCGAGGTTGCCCTGAATGATGGCAATACCGAAACCCTCAAGACCAAGAACCTCATCCTGGCTACAGGCTCAGAGACGATCACGCTACCCGGGACCAAGATCACCGAGCGGGTGACCACCTATCTAGAAGTGATCCAACGCGACAGCCTGCCCGGCAGCATTATCATCATTGGGGCGGGGGCAATTGGCAGCGAATTCGCCTATATCATGCATAATTATGGTGTTAAGGTCACGATGGTTGAACTTCTGCCGCGGATGCTGCCCAACGAAGACGAAGATGTTTCTGCGGAGCTTGAGAAACAGTATAAGCGTATGGGTGTTACGGTGATGACAGGCACTCGTGTTGAAGAGATCAACGAGCTGTCTGATAAGGTGCAGGTCAAGATCACGACGCCCGAAGGCAACGCAGAGACCCTGGAAGCTGACGAGGTCATGCAGTCAATTGGCTTTCGCCCTCGGACTAAAGGTTATGGTCTGGAGAACATTGACGGTCTGGAGATGACTGAAAACGGTGCCATCAAGATTGACGAGCGCATGGCAACCAGTGTGCCGGGAGTCTGGGCTATTGGTGATGTGACTGCCAAACTGATGTTGGCTCATGTCGCTGAAGCAATGGGTGTGATTTGCGCTGAGAATATCGCTGGTGCCGAAACCATTACGCTGGACTATGCGATGCTGCCACGTGCGGTCTATTGCCAGCCCCAGGTCGCCAGCTTTGGGTATACCGAAGCCCAGGCCCGCGAGATGGGGTACGATATCAATGTTGCCAATTTCCCCTTCCAGGCCAACGGCAAGGCTCATGGTCTGGGTGACTATGCTGGCTTTGTCAAGCTGATCTCTGATAAGAAGTATGGTGAGATATTGGGTGGGCATCTCATCGGCCCGGATGTTACCGAGCTTCTACCGGAGTTGACGTTGGCCCGCTTCGCCGAGCTTACGCCCGAGGAGATTGCCCGCAACGTCCACGCGCACCCGACACTGAGTGAGGCGATCAAAGAGGCGGCCCATGGCCTCGAAGGCAGCTTCATCAATATGTAAGTGTGAGGCTTTGCGCCAGAAGCATCGCGACGCAAACGCTCGCAAATACCAGGAAGCCGGTCCCCCTGATGACTGGCTTCCGGTGTTTTGGTACTGTGATATTTCGTATAATAGTGGAACAAGGTCTGGAAACCGAGAGGGATAGTTGACAGTGGTAGCGGAGACTCTCGACGATCTGTTTATCTTTGCTGGTGAATCGAATATCCCGCTGGCTGAAGCAATCTGTGAGTATCTTGGCATTCCGCTTCAGCCAACGCATTTTACCCGTTTCAGCAATGACAATTTATGGATTCAATTGGGGACCAGTGTCCGTAACAAGGACGTATATCTTGTCCAGTCCCTGACGCCGCCAGTACAGGACCATCTATTTCAACTGATGATGATGTTGAATGTCGCCAGCACGGGCGGTGCCAGCCAGGTGACGGCCGTGATTCCCTACTATTCCTATGGCCGTTCGGACAAGAAAGATGCCCCTCGGGTCTGCATTACGGCTCGTCTGGCGGCGGACCTGATCACGACGGCGGGCGCTGATCGCGTGATTACGATGGCGCTGCATTCAGACCAAGTCCATGGCTTCTTCAAGATTCCGCTGGATCATCTGACCAGTCTATCGGTGTTGTCGCGCTATTTTCAGCTTCAGGATCTCTCCGATACCGTGCTAGTTTCCCCTGATGTCGGCTATGCCAAAAAAGCCTCACAGTTGGCAAACTGGTTGAATATTCCTTTGGCAGTTGGCACCAAGGTGCGCCTTGGCGATACACAGGTCGAAATCAACGAGGTCCTCGGAAGCGGTGAGCTTGGGCGCCGTGCCATCATCATTGACGACGAAATTGCTACTGGCGGTACGATGGTCAAAATGGCCTGGACTCTGCATGAAAAACACGGTGTTGAGGACGTGACACTGGTTTGCACGCATGGATTGTTCGCTGGCAATGCAATAAACCGGATCAAGGAAGTCCCTTTTGTGACCGAGGTAGTCACAACCGATACGGTGCTGGCCCCGCATGCATTCGGAATCCCCAATCTGCATGTTGAGACGATCGCGCCTGTTCTGGCAGAGGGCATCCGCTGCAATCATCTCGGCCAGTCTGTCGGCAGCTTGTTTGCCTTCTGGCAGGAAGATACGCCCAAAGAGGTGGCGAACAAGTCTAAGCGTGGCTGACCCGGTCTTGTTGTTCACAGGGGCCAGGAGAGCTGGCGTTGCGCGATTGTGGCGCGGGTCGGCAGGTTTTCGGCACCGGGTGATTCGATCGCGATGGCCGCGGCCAGCATGCTATAGAGCGCCGCCTGTACTGGGTCCCCGGTCTTGTACCAATGGGTGAAGAACGCAGCGGCTGTTACATCCCCAGCCCCCGTGAGATCGACGGGCTGCGAGGGCGCAGCCGGGATCCGAGTCTCCTGTCCGGCGTGCATCAATAGGGCCCCGTCAGGGCCGAGTGTATAGAGTACCGTTGGCCCCTCAGCGGCATATGCGCGAACAAGCGCAATGTCTTCCTTAACATCTTCATGGCTTAATACAAGCGCCTTCAGATGGGGCAAAAGCTGTTGAGACTCCTGCCAGGGCTTGCGCCGGACACGACCATCCGGATCGAAACGCCGCATCCAACCTTGCGGCGTTGCCACCAGCCACACAGTGTCGGGTAATTCCGGCAGCTCAGCCACACGGACTTCATCGGCAACTGGTGCCAGATGGACAATATCGGGAACCTCGGGGAGTTCTGCTAGGCGTGTCAAGGGGATGTCGCAGGCACGCGCCCGGATCCATTGTTGCCGAGCACCGGTTACCGGGTGATACCGGTTATCATATGTGGTTATCTTGTTGTCGGGCTGGATGAACCAGTGCATGCGTTCATCCAGCTTTTCGAGCTCTGGGTGAGGCTCGCAGCAGGTCAGGACTTGCACCCTCGCCCCGAGGCGCACCGCCGTCCAGCCGCTATAGATCACGCCACCTCCCCAGCGAAAGCCTCGCGGCGATGCTGGGGTGATATCTTTGCACGGATGTCCGAGAATGGCGTAGCGTGTGGCCATATACTCACAAGCTAGATTTCGTAGAGATGGGCAAAGACCATCGGGCGACGTTTTGTCTCCGAGTATAGCATCTTGCTGACCGCGTTCTGGATCTGCTGCGAACGGTTGCCGTTGTTGGCTTCGCGTGCCACCTGCCGTATCAGCGCGCGAGTCATCTCAAAGATCTGTTCGGATTGCCCAAGATACACAAAGCCGCGTGAGATGATCTCGGGGTCTTCAATCAGCTCACCTGTGCGCTTGTTGACCATGCCAACAATCATCACAAACCCGTCTCGGCCCAGGGCCTCGCGGTCACGTAACACAGCGGGCCCGACATCCCCAACGCCAGAGCCATCAACGAAGACATAGCCGCCCGGGATACGGTCACCAACGGTCATCGAATCGCCGGTGAATTCAACCACAGTACCATTTTCCACCACTGCGATGTTCTCTTCGGGGATACCCAGTTCGTACGCCAGGTCGGCATGGGCATGCAGGTGCCGCAGTTCGCCGTGTACAGGAATGAAGAACTTGGGGCGGATCATGTTGATCATGAGCTTCATCTCTTCCTGGCTGGCGTGCCCGGAGACATGAACGTTGGCCTTAGGGTCATAGACCACGTGGGCCCCGCGCTGAATCAGCTTATTGGTGATCCGGTAGACCACTTCCTCATTCCCCGGAATGGGGTGCGCTGACATCACAATCGTATCGTCTACCAGTACATCTAACTGGCGGTGGGTACCATAAGCCAGGCGGCCAAGGACTGCCGTCGGCTCGCCCTGGGTTCCCGTCGCCATAATGACGACCTTTTCGGGAGGCAACTGCTTGCTTTCATCAATACTGATCAGGAGGTCTTCCGGGATATCGAGATAGTCTAGCTTGCGGGCAATCTTGACGTTTTCCGTCATTGAGTAGCCGGCAATGGCCAACTTGCGTCCGTAGGTCTCGGTGGCTCTGGCTACCTGCTGGACTCGCGAGATCAACGAGGCGAAGGTGGCCACGATGATGCGCCCCGGGGCGTCGCGAAAAACTGTGTCGAACGCACGATCAACCACAGTCTCCGATGGGGTCCAGCCAGGGCGCTCGGCATTGGTGCTGTCCGCCATGAGTGCCAGGACGCCTTCTTGCGAAAGCAAGGCCAGCTTGGCGAAATCCGTTGGCCATCCGTCAGCCGGTGTCTGGTCCAGTTTATAGTCGCCAGTATGGATAACAAGGCCAACGGGGGTCCGGATGCCGAAGCCTACGCAATCGGGAATGCTATGGGTGACGTGGAAGCTCTCGATCTCGAATGGCCCGAACTTGAAACTGTCGCCGGCCTGGAAGACATGCAGCGGGTGATCCTTTAGGCCAGCATTCTTGAGTTTGACCCGGATTAGACCTGCGGTTAGAGGTGTGGCGTAGATAGGTACGGGGAATGTCTCAATGACATGGGCAATAGCGCCGGTGTGGTCTTCATGTCCATGTGTGACGAGGAGTGCATGGATCTTCATGCGGTTGCGGTTTTCGATAAGGTAGTTGAAGTCGGGGATGATGTAATCAATCCCTAACATATCATTTTCAGGAAACATGATCCCGGCGTCGACGATGATGGCTTGGTTGTTATACTCAAAAACGGTCATGTTCTTACCGATTTCGCCACAACCGCCGAGAGGGATCACACGGAGTTTGTGACCGGACATGCGAGTTCCTTTCTCGATTGTTTTCACTTGTAGTTGGCAGCACAAGACGGGCATCACCAAAGCAACGCATTAGATGCCTGGTTGGGCTGGGTAATCTGTACGCAACACAAACGAACCCGCCTTTCAACGATACCGGCGGGTTCGTTGGTAGAGGCGACGGCCGGATTCGAACCGGCGATCAGGGTTTTGCAGACCCATGCCTTATCCACTTGGCTACGTCGCCGTATGGGGCGTTTGTCGGGGACAAACCACACTATAGTCGATATTATGTCATACGGCCTTAAGGTCGTCAAGGCCTATTCCATGCGGAAAAACGTGTATACAGCCGTATTCTGGTCGCTTTGGAGAAATTGCCATATGTTAGGAAGCCCATACAGTCCGCTTGGCAAACACTGTCTCGTCAGGAATCTGTTGCGATCTGGATGCGGATAAGTGCCAGGCCGTATCTTCCGCGGTAGAATCACCCCGGAAATTGAGACAGAGAGGAAAAATCTATATGCCAAGGCTGACGACGCTGCCTGCGTGGCGGGCTTTGCAGGATCATTACGACACGGTGGCGGATTTGCATATGCGCGATATGTTCGCCGATGATCCGCTACGTTTTGAGCGTTTTTCCCTCCACCTGGACGACCTTCTATTTGACTACTCCAAAAACCGTATCACCCAGGAAACGATTGACCTCCTGCTAGACCTGGCACAGCAAGTCGATCTGAAGTCCGCTATCGAGGCTATGTTTAGTGGAGAGAAGATCAATAATACCGAGCAGCGGGCTGTACTCCACATCGCCCTCCGGAATCGTTCCAATCGCCCCATCTATGTTGATGGCGCGGATGTGATGCCAGAAGTGAACCGCGTGCTTGAACAGATGCGTGCCTTTACAGAAGGGGTGCACAGCGGGGCATGGCAAGGCTACACGGGCCAGCAGATTACTGACGTCGTCAACATTGGCATCGGTGGTTCTGATCTTGGCCCCAAAATGGCAACTATCGCCCTGGCTCACTACAACAAGGTAGGCCTGCGCGTTCACTTTGTCTCAAATGTCGATAGCACCCATCTGGCGGAAACGCTCAAGACCCTGAACCCCGCAACCACGCTGTTCATCGTGGCGTCGAAATCGTTCACCACTCAGGAAACGATGACCAATGCTCGCTCGGCACGCCACTGGTTAGTCGCTGCCCTTGGTGATGAGTCAGCCGTTGCCCGTCATTTTGTGGCCATCTCAACCAATGCTGAAGGGGTTGCCGCATTTGGCATCGACACTGCCAACATGTTTGAATTCTGGAACTGGGTCGGTGGTCGCTATTCCATGTGGTCGGCGATTGGCCTGCCT
>JAADYW010000223.1 GCA_010092845.1 Chloroflexota bacterium | reverse complement strand
TCATGATCCGGCGCCACATAATCGCCGCAATAAACCAGGTGATCACCCCCATAGTGCGCGCGATCAAGATAGTTGGTGTGCTCAACAAGTGCCAGAAACGGGAACCGATTCTGCGATTTGTCGGGACTGGTTGCTGGCAAGCTCAACCAATAGGTCCCATCCTCCAAGAGCTGATGCTTGAGCGCCAGGATCACCACGACCGCACCCATGCTGCGTAGTTGATCGAGTTGTTCGGCATAGTCACCACCTATCTGGGGAGCCAAGCGGCGCAGAAGGCGCGGCGACGTCGTGCTGAGCACAGCATCGAAATTGAGTTCTTCACCCCGAGCGAGTGTAGCCTTGAGCTGGCCTGTCTCCTGGCGGATCACCGACTCAACTCGGGTTTCCAATTGCAGATCGGCGCCATGTTGTGTTACCTGCCGTCCTAGCTCTTCCATAAAAGCCTGGAAGCCGCCTTCATAGGTACCCAGCCGCAGCGTACGGCTATGGATACGCGCCCAGAACCAGGCCATATTGACTTCCTGGTACGCCTGGCCGAACTTGCCGATCAATAGAGGCTTCCACAGCGTCGCATAAACCCGCTGCCCCATGGCCCGGCGCAGCCAGTCATGGGCGGTGTATTTCTCCAATGACCGCCAATTTTTCGAGAGCTTGAGGTACGCCCCTGCCAGAGCCAGCCGCAGTTTGCCAATGAGGGGTATCGGCAAAAGCAGAGCCGATGGTGATATCTCAGAGCGGTAGATTTTGCCGTTGATCCAGTAGCTGGTCTTGGGGCGCGGAAAGAAGATCTTGTCGCGGACACCCATTTCGCTGGCCAACGCCAACAGGTGTTCATCTGACTCGAACCAGTGATGGTAGAACTTCTCGAGTGTCCAGTCCCAGCTGTCGTCCTTGAAGCCTGCAGCCAGTCCACCGACCTCTTTTCCAGCCTCAAAGATCGTGACCGAATGCCCACTCCGGGCCAGGTCATAAGCTGCGGCCAGGCCCCCTACCCCGGCACCAATGATTCCGATGGAAGCCATCAGACAATCGCCTCGCTTTCCGTTATGTCTTGTCGGGTCGTGGTGTTGCTGTCTTCGGCTTCGTGGACGACCTCCTGCGCAGTATCGATATCGCGCCACCGTAAGCCCTGTTGCAGGAAATACAGGAAGCCCGCCAGTGTGATCGGTCCCCAGAGCGTAGCGTGCATCACGATGGCATAGCTGGCGGCAACAGTACGATCCACTTCAAAAGCCACCAGTGTGAGAATCGCAACGGCATGGAACGTGCCGATATAACCCGCCGTTGAAGGCAAAATGGTCGCCAGGTTGCCAAACCCGACCACTAAAAGGAGTACATAAAAGCTGACACCGAAATCGAAGGCCTGCATGACGATCCAGTACGTACTCGCTTCAACCGTCCAGCTCCAGAGCGTGAACAGGATCACCAGCAGTAGCGCCCGCCAGCTCCGGAGGGCCGCCAGGCCACCCATCAACTGGTTAGCGATATCCAATAATGGGGCACGGAGCCTCACCGGGAGAACGGTATTTACCATAGGAGTATATATGCGTCGGGCCCTTTCCGGCTTGGCGGCCAGCCAGAAGAAAACCAATAGCGCGCCAAAGAATAGCGGCGTGGTAACCAGAATGACATTCCGTAGCCTGGGCTCCTCGAAATCGACAAAGAACAACGCGGCAAAGATAAACGCGAGCATCGCCAGGCCATCGAAAACACGCTCGATCAGGATGGTGGTCAGCGTCGGTGCAATGGGTATGCCATGGTGCCGACGTACCACATACGCACGCAGCACTTCCCCCAACCGGAATGGCAACAGGTTATTGGCCATATAGCCAATCACCACAATTGGCCATAAGCGGTTAGGATGGACATCCTTGACGGGACGCGCCAGGAAATACCAGCGCCAGGTGAGGATGTATATCGCTACAAAATAGACCGGGATAGCAATAAGAACCCAGGCGAATTCAATATCTCCCAGGGTATCAAATAGCTCACTGAGTTCCAGGCCCCGGAAACCCAGCCATAGGAAGAAAAGGCTAAAGATTAGTCCGAGGACCACACTGGCACGGCGGCGAAAAGACTCCTGATTCATAACGCGCGCTATTCTACCCTATTGAGCGGTCATTGAATATACACAGTCAACCACAATTTTGCGGTACACTCGGTCGTAAGATGCAGGCCGTTCACGTCGGTGGCCTGATACGCTTCTACCCTTAATGAGAGTAACTAGGATGATCCTTTTTTTGTAAGATGGACAGGTATAGTATTCGCCCCATGCGTGAGGCTGACATCGCGCGCCTGATCGAAATACGCGCCGGATTCACCAGCCAGACCAGGCTAAAAGTCGAGAAAAGTGGATCTGGTTATGAAGTCGGCTGGCGTCTGGTCGAAGTTCCCCTCGAAACACCCTACGACAAGGGGGAAGGCTACGACTTTGACGATGAAGAGCGTCGTCTCGTGATGCAGCGTTTGGCCCGCGCGGACTCGTTGGAAGAGGTCGTCATTGAGCAGGCCACCGACCGGCTGGTTGGCATGCTGGATGTAACCGAGGAGTCCTGGAATGAGGTGGCGTGGGTGTGGAACATCATGATGGATGTTTCAGTACGCCAGCAAGGCTTAGGGCGCGAGCTTACCCAGCGCACCATTGCCTGGGCACGGCAACGCAACCTCCGTGCCGTAATGCTGGAAACCCAGTCCAATAACGTCCCCGCATGTAAGTTTTATGTTCGGATGGGCTTCCAATTGGTGGGGATTAACGAGGCGCTGTACACCAATCACGATTACCAACGTGATGAAATTGGCCTATTTTGGAGTTATCCCCTGAAGCCGTGAACCAAGTGTAGATAGGAAAACATGACCCTATGTGGAAACAACCTTATCTTGTGGTTGTTACTGTTTTGTTGGTAGTCGCCGTAGCGGGCATGATCGTACTTCAGGATACCGATTCCGGGCACGCCCAGCAGGGTGAAGATACCATCGCGCGTTCAGAGCTAGATGGCTTGCCGGAGAACATCCTCCTGACCGTCTCCTACAGCCAGGGCGATGGTTTGGTGTTGTATAACTGGCGCCAGGCGACATTTACACCCGTGACTTATGTCCCAGGCCACGATAGCAACCACGGAACCTGGTCACCAGATGGCGAGCAGATCGCGTTTCAAACCAACCGCGATGGTGACTGGGAGATCTACCTGCACACCATCGCTGAGGGCGAAGATTTCAATCTGACCCAGCGCCCGGCTAGCAGTGACATGTATCCCAACTGGTCTCCCGCTGGCGAGGTGGTCCATTTCAGCAATCGGAGTGGCGAGGAAGCCATCTGGCTGACCGATCCGGCTGATGCCTCCGCGGCGCCCCTCACGACCCAGGATGGTTGCGTTCCCGACTATCACCCGAATTTTGCCCAGGACGGCACCGCGATGGCCTATCGGGCTGACTGCGCAGGCAGCGGCGACATCTGGCACCTGGATCTGGAGCGCAACGAACGCACCAACCTGACGGCTGACTCCCCAGCAACAGACCGCTACCCCGCGTGGTCGCCGGATGGCACACAGATTCTCTTCGTCAGTAACCGTGATGGCAACGAAGAGATCTATTTGATGGATGCCGACGGCAGTAATTCGCGCAATCTGAGCAATCATCCCGCCGAGGATAACCAGGGGAGTTGGTCACCTGATGGCCGCTTCATCGTCTTCACCAGCGATCGCGATGGCCAGACCGATCTCTGGATTATGGAGGCTAATGGCGATCGCCCGACCCGGTTAGCAACGACCACTGATGAGATCACAGCCTTCAACTGGCCGTGGTGGGAACCAATGCCTGAGGAGGAGCCAACGATGTCGGGGCAAGGCAACGCGGATGTAGAGTATGTCAGTGCGCGTCTACAGAGCGATGGCACCTGGACGTTTTCGGTAACGGTACGCCACCCCGACACCGGCTGGGAAGACTATGCAGATGGCTGGGATGTGGTCCTGCCAGACGGAACCGTCCTCAAGCCCGATCCCGATTCACCGTTTACCCGGCTGCTGCTCCATCCCCACGAAAACGAGCAACCCTTTACCCGCAGCCAGGGCGGCATTGAGATTCCTGATGGCGTGAGCCAGGTGACAGTACGAGCCCATGATTTGGTAGATGGCTGGGGCGGCCAGACGGTCACTGTCGACCTCACCCAGTCCGCAGGTGAACACTTCGAGGTAGTACGCTAGGAGACGACCTACGCCAACCTATTCGACGGTGATAGTTGACAGCAGAATATACTCGCAAGCTGGCGCGCAGCTTTGAGGACCCTGGACAACAAGGTTCCCGCTTGGCGAATTCAGGTAGAGCTTCAGGCCGACCTGATAGTCACCAGGCGGCAATCCTAGCGCCCCCAAATAGTGACTATCATAGTAGTAGCGGTCTGTTTGCCACGCGATCGTCGGCGAATGTCCTTGCAGAGGGTAGTTGTCGCTCTGGGCAACCAGAAGCCCGGTCTCATTTAACAGGAAGGTCGACACCGTATAGTTCTCAGTTGGCGGGACAGTTGGTGTCCACAACAGGG
>JAADYW010000222.1 GCA_010092845.1 Chloroflexota bacterium | reverse complement strand
TCAGCCGCCTGGATAGCAAGCGCGAACCGCGGCGGTCCGCCACCATGATAGGCCGACGGGAAGAAGGGGGCGCCCGGCCCACAATTGGCAATGCCTGCCAGATAAAGATTGGTCATGCCATCCGGGGTGACGCGGCTGAGCTCATCAATTAGCCCGGCGGTCTGGTCTACTACGCGCAATGAAATGCCCTTGGTGCGATCCGCAATTGCGACTGAGGCGAAGACCCCCGGCGCTGCGCGAAACATATCCGCGATGGCTGGTATATAGGCAGGATCATCGTTGACGCCGACTGGCCCCAGTGACAAATATTCGATACCCTGGCCATTCGCCAGCGCAGAATACTCCCTTGCCACCTCCGCGGCGCTGGCCGGACCGTGCGGCATGACCCCAGCGGGAAAAGGTTGTGACGCGAAACGGCGTGTCTGTACGGTTTGGCCAACCTTCTCGAAGGCGGTCGTTGCTGCCTGGAGGAAACGCCCCGCTTGGGTGAAGGTATCTGGTGCGGTGTCAGGCACTAGATCGGCGAAATAGGTAACCGAGCGAATTTTCGGCATAACAGTCCTCTTGGTCCAGCCAGAGTATCCGTTGTTGTCGTGGATTTTTGGGGATCATAACGTTTTTTGGCTTATCCGTCACATCCATTACCCGCCAGCGAAGCAAACCCCCTGGGAGACCGGTACGCCAGGGGGCCTGTCTTCATCAAATCAAGTTGCGGCTCAGGGTACCCAGAGCACTGCGGTGAAGGCATCTTCAAGATGGAAGGTTGAACTATTGCCGGCCGTCCGTTCCTCACGGGCCAGCTCAATGGTCTGGCCCGTCGCGAGATCTGTCATATTCAGGGTCGACAAGCCAAGATCGAACCCACCGCCCAGCCAGGCAACATATCTTTCATCAGATGTAACTGACATACGTGGCCCCGTGTTGGCGAAGAAAGTCTGGTACGTATTGCTGATCCCAAAATCTACACTATCGATCAACACCCGCGACTCGCCTTCAGGGCTGATGTAGATCATATCGACCTCGCGCTGGTTGTTATCGCATTCGTCGAGATACCAGCGCAGGAAGACGAAACTGCCATCTGCCAGCGCGTTGAGATTCGACAAGAACAAACTATCCTCAATTTCATAAATGACGTCTTCCCCTTCGACCAATTGCCACGTCCCGCATATCTCGATTGAACCGGCGATTCCGGGCGGTGGCCCCTGAAAAGCCGGAGCTGGCAATGCTTCAGGGTCAACAGCTGCCTGGGGAGCAATCGGCACGCCCAGGGTCTCCTCGATCGCATTCTGGAAAGCGAACTGATCCTCAACCGTTACGTTGCCCCCCGTAGGAAAAGCATCCCCTAGTACGGACATCCCCGCTGGATCGATTTCCATTTCTTCACCAGTAGCCGGATCAATGTGTTTGATTTCGGTGACTGTTCCCTGGGCATCCTGCTGGACGACAAGGGCCGTGCCGTCTGCCAACCAGAAGGGGGTAGCGGTCCCCTGGTTCAGGCCGAATTGTCCTATCCGGTGGTTTGAGCCGTCTAGGCCAGCCAGCAAAAGCGTTGGGAAGTTGAAGATGAACAGGGAATCGGCATCGGGTGACCAGGCCCCCACGAAAGCATATTCGCTGGAGACCCGCACTATCTGTCTGGTTTCGAGCGTATCGAGTCTGGTGCGGTGAACATACCAACGTGTGGTACGTGCATTGAATGTAAGATGATCGCCCTGGGGCGTCAGTGCGATTGTCGGCGGATGGAGGCCCTCAGCCATTAGTTGTGGTTCTTCGCCGCCCAAAGACGTGATGTAAAGCTCTTCGCCCTGAACAAAAACCAGACGATCGCTGGTCTCTGGATCGAAATCCCAGCCGATAGTCTCTGGGGAGGTTGTGTTCGATCCCGCGCTTTCGTCGGTCTGATCTTGCTGGTTGTTATTGTGGCTGCTGCTCACTGCCTCGACTCCGGTGTCTTCGTCATCACCGCAGGCACTCATGACCACTCCACTGGCGAGGAGGAGAAGGCCAATCATAATTGGTCGCAGGCGCAGCCAGTTCTGAAGCGTGAAGTGAGCTTGGTGTAGCATATCGTTACTCCTGGGTTGACTGTCGTTGGCTGGTAATTTTCCTCTGTGTAAGTTAAGACTCAAGGACACTTACTCGAGTTCAACCAGAAAGTACGCTGCATGTCACTCAATGCCCAGGCAATCGAGACGCTTCGTTCGCAATTCCCTGCTCTCAACCAATCTGTCACAAATGGGACGTTACCCGTCCATTTTGATAACCCAGCGGGTACTCAGGTGCCTCAGCGGGTCATCGACGCTGTCACCAGCTACTACATTACGATGAATGCCAATGCGGGCGGCACCTTTGCCACCAGCCGGCGTTCTGACCAGATGATGGCCGCTGCGCGGCAGTTGATGGCCGATTTTCTCAATGCAGACCGGTCCGATGAGATCGTCTTCGGCCCAAATATGACAACGCTTGCCTTCGGTTTATCGCGGGCAATAGGTAAGACACTCCAACCAGGTGACGAAATCGTCGTTACGCGCATGGACCATGATGCCAATATCACCCCCTGGACCCTAATTGCTGAGGATCGGGATCTGGTGGTGCGCTGGGTCGATATTAAGACTGAGGATTGTACGCTTGATATGGATAGTCTCGAAGCGGCATTGACCGATCGCACGCGGTTGGTGGCGACGGTCCATGCTTCGAATGCCGTGGGCACAATTAATCCGGTCGCCCAGATCGCCGAGATGGCCCATGCGGCGGGGGCGTATTATGTCGTTGATGCGGTTCAGAGCGCGCCTCATCTACCTCTTGATGTCAGAGAAATTGGCTGCGATTTCCTGTTATGCAGCGCCTATAAGTTCTTTGGGCCACATATCGGTGTGATGTGGGGTCGCTACGCGCTTCTGGAGAGCCTGCCAGCCTACAAGGTCCGGCCAGCCAAGGACAAATCCCCTTATCGCTGGGAAACGGGTACGCCTAGCTACGAAACACTGGCGGGTACGATGGCAGCGTTGGAATACTTCCTGCATCTGGGGCGCACTTATGGCGATGTTGATGACAGAGCGCTGGCAGGCTTCTCGGGTGTCCGGCGCCAGCTTAAGGCGGCAATGCTCGCCATCGTGGACTACGAACGTGAACTTGTGAGGCATCTGATCGAAGTTCTCAAAGCCCTGCCAAATGTCTACATTGCTGGCATTACCGATCCGGCGCGCTATCACCAGCGTGTCCCGACCGTGGCCTTCACACTAGCCGGGCACACGCCCGATGCTGTTGCCGAACACCTGGCCAACCACGACATCTATGTCTGGAGTGGGAACTACTATGCGCTTGAGATCATGGAGCGATTGAAGCAGCAGGAGACTGGTGGAATGGTGCGGGTTGGCCTGGCACACTACAATACCCACGATGAAATCGATCGGCTGGCAACTGCTCTCAGGGCATTATAGCGGGAATATATAGCGACGATTTATGACCACAACGTCCCGGTTTCAGTTAGAGACCGGGACGCGCACTTTAATCTTTCTGCCAGGCGGCGGACATACGATCTAGCGAACTAGATGACGCCAGCTTTTTCGCGAACGGGTGCCGTCTGGCGCACTTTCAAGCGGCTGTAGATGCGCAGCAAAGCTGATACAGACTCGGCTGTCGCGACTGCTTCATAGATCAACGCCTCATCCTCGACCTCACCAACCAACAGCACATTCGTCCCTTTAACGCGAACCTCAATCGGCTGGTCTACCGTAAAGGTATTCCGCTTCAGTGCTGCCAGAACAGCTTTGCGGACTTTGCTTGCCATGAGTTGCGAACTCCTTCGCCGACATAAAATGCCGTGTATTTATCTTTTTCATATGTTAACAGGCAACTTAAAATTCGCTCTAGATTGTGACGAACTTCACGATAGATGTCAAGCTAGTTAGATTAATATTTGGATAGAATTTGCAACAGATTTGAGGGCGGGCGGGATCAATCTGGTGGCAGAATCATAATTTCTGTTTCAATGACGAGGCCATCGCCAGCAGACTGGCCATCGACAACAACGGGTAGGCGCCGCCCCGTAGCAACATCATATACACCAATACGCAAGACCGCGCTTCCGGGTTGCAGATCTGGCGACACAATCCACTGGCGGCGGTCTTGGAACACCATTCCCGGCTCTAGAAAGCGTGTTCCAAACGTGCCCTGCATCAATCCACCATCCGCCTGATCGAGGAGTTCGCCAGTTGATAGGTCCAACAGGTGGACATAAATGCCATAATCCTGTTGCGGCGGCCCCGCCGCCGCGCCACGCCAGTAGAGGTCAAACACCAGGTGTTGCCCTGGCTCAAAGTCCCGTGAGGGGAGGTCATAGCCCAGTAACTGGATAACTCCCCCGAAAATAACTTCGTCCAGCTTGGTCTCAGGTGCGAGGTAGAAGTAGGTGGCAGGAACATCAATCGCGAAGACCTCGTAGCGATCCTTGCCGTCGTCAAACGGTATGGCAACTGGCATCAGCAAACGTGGTTGGGGGCTATTGTACGGCCCCACTGCTGCCCAGCGGTGGCCGGCTTCTGGCAAGGGATATTGCCAGGCGAGCTGCGTCCAGGCCATAACTTGATTTGGTGCCTGGTCATAGGTCAGCCAGAACAGGTGTGATGCATACGGGACGTAGAGATCAAAGTCGCGTAGATGCGTTGCGCTGGTCGGTAGTTTGGTGTCTTCAATGTGCCAATCCGGGAAGAAGAAACTCAGACGGTTTTCGCCGGGAATCAGGATACGCGGCGATGGTTTCGGATAATCTTCTAAGAAATCGACCAATTGCATCAACGCCGGGTTGGCATACGCATACTTCTCGCGATCCGTATCAACACCAGTGGGGTTGAAGCTATTGAGGGCGGTGTGATAAGTCGCAGCGACGGGCGCAATAAGTGATATCGCTGCGATAATGACGGCCGTCGCCAGGCGGCGCAACCGGTTAGCCATCACCAATGGCCAACCCAGCGTCACTAGCAGCGCCCCAATCGGTGCGAAGATGAGCGGCATGACTGTCAGTGTCAGGCGATAGTGGTAGCTAAAGGACCAGAAATAAACCAGGAAGAATGGTAGGCCCAGCCCCCATGAGAGTACCAGCGCCTGCCGGTGTTCCACCCGTTGCTGCATCCAGACCCGGCGTCCTGACCAGATAAGCATCAAGGTGCCAGGTACCAACAGCAGGCTCTCCCTGATAGTCAGGCGCCGGTCTGGTTCACGAAAGCCATTCAATAATCCCCATGTCGTCTCCCAGCGCCATCCCTCCTCAGGTATGCTCAGTGCGGTTGGCAGGACCGCCAGGCTAATTGCCGCGAAACCGCCCATGGCCAGCCCGATTGTCCAGAGGCGATGCTCATACTGCTCAGTCTCCCGTTGCCAGGTTTCGCGGGTTATACCTAGCGTGGCCAATCCTGCCAGGAACCATAGCCAGTTAAGCTGCATACCGGAACGCTGCGCGAGGTCATGCCAGTATTCGGGCGGTAAATCGGTCCAGGGATGTCCTGCCAGGATGTTACGCATGTACCACATGCCACCAATCGGCACCGCAACCAGCGCTACCCAGATCATCACGTAGACTTTGTGGCGCCACCAGTGCCAGTCGCGTCGCCAGAAGGCATACAGCGTCGCCACAATCAGCACCAATAACAGACCAATCACGAAGGCACCAGCGGTCGGTTTGGTCCAGAGTGCGCCTGCTAGCATCAAGCCAGCGATGATGGCATAACGGCGTGCAACCGGCCACAGGTCAAGGGCCTCAGTACGCCAGGCCAGCACCACAAAGACTGCCGCCAGTGTGAAATAGATGGGTACAACATGCTCCAGATCGCCGGAGCTTGACCAGACCAGAATCGACGGCACCAGCAACCACATAGCGGCTGTTGCCAGGCCGATCATGCGGCGACCATAGAGCCGCCATCCCAGAATATAGGCCGCAAAAGCGCTGCTTAATATGAACCAGGGCACAGCCGCCCGCGCAGCATGGTCATTGTGTGTTCCCCACACCAGGTCAGCAAAGGTGAAGGTCAGGGGCACAAGTTGTGGATAGTAGGCAATCGAAGTGGGGATCTCGCCCGCTGCCATGAAGATTTTGGGATTGTAGCCAAATGTCCATAGGGTATCGTAACGCAGAAACGGCCAGAATGCTGTGTCCCAGATGTTCGCCGCCATCGCGAGGGTCATCATCATTAGGAGAACAACGGCCAGCAATTTGAAAGGTGGTCCCTTTTCTGCGAAACCTGCCTCGGGGCCAGCAGCAGGATGCAGCCGCTGGCGCCAGGCCAATGCGGCGCCAACAATCGCGATCAGCACGGTCCCACCGAAAGCGGCTCCCAGTGAAAAGGCCGCAATGGTTCCCAGTATGAAAAGCCAGGTTGTTCCCAGCAGCGGCCCCAATGCCAGGCCCAGACCGGCCACCATCGGCCAATCGTGCCAATCAGAGCGTGGCAGCAGGGCTAAGGCCCACGGGACCCCGACCCCCAGAAAGAACCAGGCCATTCCTGGCGTGGCCGCCAAAAAAGGTTCAAGCCAATCTGCCATTTCGTCCAATCCGCTTTCTCAGAAGCCAGTGCAGGGCTTGAGTCAAGCCGAGAGCGGCCAGGATACAGGCTGCCAGTGACCATAGCAGATAGTAGCGCTGCCAGGCTAGTGGCACGCCTAGACCCAGGGCAAGCGCTATCCCCGTCACCCAGATCAGGCCTACGCGTGGTTCCGCATCAGATCGCCGTCGCCACAGGGCGACAAGGCCCAACCCCGCCATTCCAGTCCAGAACGCACCTATGGGCGATGACATTTGCCAGCCGTCCAGCCCCGCAGTTTCGTAGTCGGCAATCTCCTGATCGAGGACATTCGCAAAAGCTGGGGTTTCGTAGTACTGTAGATCACTCAGAAACGGCTGCTCGACCAGTGCCGATAGCTGCCCCAGCTTCGATGCATGGGCTGCATCACTGGCGGCTGTCTGGCCGGCCAGTACATCAGCACGGAGTTCTGCTGCCAGCCAAAGGCGATTGACCGGCGCACCCCAGATCGCGGGGGTCAGGATCAAATACACGCCGAGGGCCAGCAGCCCCGCACTTCCCAGCGTGATCCCGCGTCGCAGACGAGCGACGGGCGGTGTGGTGGCTTCAGATGGCGGTCCCAACGGTGCCTGCATCTGGGCCCAGCCCAGCCCCAGGAATACGCCCCCCACCGTAATGGCTCCGGGAGGCTTGGCAGCCAGACATAGACCACTGACGATGCTCAGGAATAAAAGCCACTTTGCCCGCCAGTGGTTTACCAATATGAGAGCGACGAATACAACGCCCAGGCTGAATGTTCCCAGGGCCGCTTCTTGCATGACCCGCCGGCTGCTCAGCAACCACGCTGGATGAGTCGCTACCAGTAGCGCCGCGACCAGGCCCGGCAATAGACGCCACCCTGGATGCTCTTTTTCCAGAAACCAGGTCACACCAAACGCCAGAGGTATACTCAGCATCGCCAGGAGGGTAGCCGGAATCCGGCCGCGCTGCAATACATCATCGGGCGGCCAGTTCCCCTGGGTGATATTCCATTCAACATCACGCCCATAATACCAGGCACTCGGCCACTCGTAGACATGGGATGACCACAGTGCATACCCTGTCAGGTAGGCGCTGGTGGTGCCCGTAAGGAGGCGGATATGCTCGGTGGAATCGACTGCGACGGGGGGGTGTACCCGCAAATCCTGGGGACGGCCTTTCACAAAATAGACCACAAAATCCTGGCTCTTGTAGAGATGATCGGCTTCATCACCGTGGAACGGCACCGCCACTCTCCCGATCCAGACATACGCCATCATTAGCCCCAGGATCACGGTTGTTAGGCCAACCTTCACCCCAAGGAACCAGATCGTATTCCGCTTAGAAACTGACATGTGTGCCCCGGCCCCACAGATCGAGTAGCCCGCCAGCGCCCAGGCCCATTGTCACCACCAGCGCCGGCTGCAACGGGAGATAGTAGCGCTGCCAGCCAAGTGGGACCGTCAGCAGGGTCAGGGCCCCAATTCCCAGGAGCCAGAACGCCATCAGGAGCCCCGCTTTTCTGCCAGCGGGTCCTCCCTGGAATATGGAGCGCGCGACCAGCACACCTCCAGTAACCAGCAGCAGGCTGCGTAGCACAAAGGCGACCACATCCTGACCGTTTAGCCAACCTCCTAGGCGGCTTGCCTCGTAGTCAGCAATGGCTGAGTCCACGCCTTCAAAGTTGGCCCAATAATCAGCCTCATAGTACTGCGGCTGGGGACGTAGGCCCTCATTCCATAGCCCGGTCAGACGATCATCGGGTCCATCGTAGCCACCGAATAGCGCAACTTGCTCGTCGAGCATCTGGCGCCGCTGATCAATCGTCAACTCTGGCATGGCCAATGGGTCAGACCACCACATCGGATGTAGACCCCAGAAAATCAACAACGCGATACCTGTTGCCAAGGCCAGCCCGGCAAGCCTCTGCCAGGACCGGATACGGATGAGCTCCCACGCCGCCACCAGCCCGACGCTACTATAGAGCAGCACCACGGTAAAAGTGGCGCTGTGCTTGGTACTTAGCGCCAGCCCCGTCAGCACACCGGCCAGGACATACACTCCCCATGACCTATGGCGAATGACCAGAAGCGTCATAATCCAGCCCACTGCTGTCAGGCCCAATAGCAAGCCGCCTTCAAACATCGCCCGGCGGCCATTCAGTAGGATGGCGGGGTGGATGGTATACATGAGGACAGCTACCCAGCCGGCAATCGCGATGGCCAGAGGATGCGCCAGTACAGTCCGGGCAACGAGGCGGGTAGTAGCGAGTACGAAAACCGTGCTCAAGGCCGTCATCCAGGCCGCCGTGAGGCGCGTAATCTTCAGAAGTTCGTCCGTCGGCATGTGGCCATCAGAACGATTCCATTCAATATCAGCCCATTCAGCCCAGACCCATTGGTCATTGATCTGCGCGACTTCGTAGCCCGCACCATACCACGCCAGACCCATCGCGAATTTGGTCATATTCGTGGTGATGATTCGCATGTGCTGGTCGGTTGTCCGCCGGGGCGGTGGTTCGTAGGCCACGGCGCCCGGATCACCCTCCAGGATGATGGTGTGAAAATCCCGGCTCATCCAGATTGTGGTCGGCTCATCACCGTGCAACGGTACTGCGTCTGTACCCAGCGTAATGTAGCCCATCGCGAGCAGGAGGATTAACGCATCAAGAAGCCGGTATCGGTGTAACACGATTGTCTACCTAGAACGTCTAACAAGCCCGACGAGTATAGCGCCGGGCCTGACAAAATCCAGACCGAAAACGGAGTGAGTCTGTACACCAATGACGTGGCGGGGTCACGGTCATTCGATGTCGTTCGGTAGATTGATAACGAGCTGGCGCATTTCCGTCATCTCCTGGATGGCATAGCGTAATCCTTCGCGGCCGAAACCCGAAGCCTTCACCCCGCCATAGGGCATATGATCGACCCGAAACGTAGAGACTTCGTTGATCTGCAATCCACCGACCTCGAGGCGCTCCCAGGCGTCCATAATGCGCGCGATGTCGTTGGTGAAAACCCCACCTTGAAGGCCAAATTCTGAATCGTTTGCCAGGGCAATGGCCTCATCCAAGGTTTGGTAGGGGCTAAGCGTGACGACAGGTGCGAAAACCTCTTGCGCGCAGACCCTCATCTGGGGATCTACTTCAGCTAACACAACGGGGCCAAATAACGCGCCGGCAGGTTGTCCGCGTAGCAAGACGGTAGCGCCCCCCGCGATTGCCTCATCAACCCATTCATCTGCCCGTTGAGCCGCCTCGGTGCTGATCATGGGGCCAATGTCAGTATTGTCCTCACGCGGATCACCAGTTTTAGCCCCTGGGCCGCGGCAACGAATTGATCACAGAAATCCTTGTAAACAGGCTGGTGTATCAGAATGCGCTGGACGGCGATGCAGTTCTGGCCGGCATTGGTGAAGCTACCATTCACCGTTTTGCGCACCGCCAAATCCAGATCAGCATCTGCGTGCACAATTGCCGGTGCGTTGCCGCCCAATTCCAGGGTCACCCGCTTGCGGCCAGCCTTGCATTTGATTCTCCAACCGACAGCCGCGCTGCCCGTAAAGCTGACCATCGCAATACGTGGGTCAATCACCAGGTTTTCAGCCTGGGGCCCCGGGCAGGGTACTACACTGAACGC
>JAADYW010000221.1 GCA_010092845.1 Chloroflexota bacterium | reverse complement strand
GGGCGTCGGCGTCTCCGGTGTGTGAGTAAACGTCGGGACATCCGTTGGAGCATCGGTCGGCGGCAGAGGCGTGTTGGTCTTCAGCCCGGCCGATTCGGGGGTGAACGACGCCACGGCCGTGACCAGGTCCCAGAACTCGGACTCACTCAGGGCATCTGGGCGCGGCGTGACATCCTGACCGATCAGGCTGTTGAAGGTATCCGTCCACACATTGGCGATCGCGTCTTGGGTCAGCAGCAAGATGGCGACCAGCCCCAGAAACGCCAGGGTCAAGATCAGCACATACTCAACCAGGGCTTGGCCAGTTTCCAGGGTTAATTTTGGCTTTTTCATGTTTTATTGTCCTGAACTACCCTTCCTGTCAACTATCATTTTAGGTAGGGAGTGGGGACGTAGCTGTTACGGGGTTGTTACACCGCGTAACCAGTTGATAACGCACTCAATGCTTGCGACGAATTAACTAGTGGGTTACGGTCAATTTCACATGGATTGGAGGTGTTGGTCGCAGAAGAGAGATGATAAATGTTGCGTGGATTATTCCGTAATCTAGACAAACAAGAACAGTTGCCTACATTGCTTTATGGTTCTAGACAACTGCTCTTGACGAGGATTGAGGGCGCTCATTCGAGGATGCGGATGTTGTCGATCCACCAGCCGTCGCCGACCTGAGAGTGGCTGCGCGCGTCCATCCGGAAACGTAGACCAATGGTCATGCCTGCATAGCTTGACAAGTCGATGTATGGTTCGCTCCAGTCCCAGTCGGTACCACCGCCACCCCAGATTTCAGACCAGGTGTAGCCACCGTCCAGCGAGATGTCGATGTAACGTGAATCGCCGAACTCGATATTGCGGCGTTCATCGAATAACAGCACCGGATTTGTCATGCCGCTGAGATCGATCTGTCCTTCTAGCTCGACAGAACTCATTGTCAGGTGTTGGGTATTGCCGGATGGGCTGTCGTGGAAAACCCAGCTATCGCCGGCAAAGCTCAGCGCTATCTCGGCACTATCATTTTCCTTATAGTAGTGAACCTCGATGGTATGGATGCCCGGCGAGAATGTGTAGCTATATGGTGAACCGAAGGGCCGTGTGGGACTGGGGCTGTAGGTTTCGGTCTCGGTATTGAAATCGTCGTTGCCGCAAGTCTGCCACTGGAACTCGAAGAAGGGGGTATCGATTGGCACACCACCGCTGTAGGCCGGGTTGTCATAGATGCGCAGCCCATCTTCGACCTCGCCTGAGAAGGTGAAGGTAGTCTCGGAGCCGAAGAAGAAGGTGCGGCGATAGACAGCGCCCCAGAAGTCGTTGTCGGTGAGCCCGCTGCCTGCCGGAATGCCGGAGCCCCAGTTGGCGTTGATCTCATCAACGACGCTGCTGCCGGTCTTGCTGGTGAAGTCAATCTCGGCATCACTCTCGCAATCATTGAAGACGTTGTCATACCAGTCAACTGTCCATTGGCCCGGCCCCAGGCTGCCGCCACTGCCGAGATCGCGCTTGGTCTGGACGCGGTCCCATTGGTGCTCGAAGACCCACTTGCCGGGCGTCAAGAGCTCCATATCGTCGTAGTAGGGGTCAGCGTCATAGACCGGCTCATTGTTCCGTTCGACGATCGCGACATCGTCAATGTACCATCCGTCAGCGACGCTGCTATTCTCCAGCGCGTCGATCATAAAGCGCAGCCGGATGTAGTTGCCAGCATAAGGTGATAGATCGATTTGCTGGCGTGTCCAGCCTTTGTTGGTCGAGCGATAGTGGGTGGAAAGCGGCAGCACTTCCCAACTGCTCAGCGGGGCGCCATTGGCCTGTACCAGGCGATATTGTGCGGTCACGATGTCGTCGTAGGATAGATTGTAGCGCTCCCAGTAGTACAGCGTTGGGTTGGTAACTCCATTGAGATCGACCGTGGGTTCCAGTTCGAGGATGCTGTGCGTATTGTGACGATAGTAGCCGCCATCGCTGTCGGAGAAGACCCAGTTGCCACTCCAGGGACTCGTGGTTGCCAGTTTCCAGTCGCCGCCTGGAATCCAGTTGCCGGGGCCGGCTTCCAGGTCGTCGGCGAAGGGCAACGACGTCGTGCGCGGGATGTGCTCTTTGATGCAGACGTTGTCGATGAACCAGCCGTTATAGGTGGAGCCACCAGTCCGTGCATCCAGCCGGAAGCGCAGTCGAAGGCCGGGTATAGGGTCACTGGGGGCAGGAATGCCCAGGAACGGCGTCAGTTCAACTTCGGTGCGGTTCCAGGCCATCGTGTTGGCGAACCGGTAGTCGTCAGCGTTGATGGAGGTGCCATAGCCCGGCGGGCGCGCCGCATAGTCGGACCGGAAGGCCCAAATCGCAATCGGCCACGTGTCGCCGTCATCCAGGGATAGCTCAACGAAGATGTCGTCTTCACTGTCATATCCCAGGTTGTATTTGTGCCAGAACTCCAGGATGGGCCGCGTCAGTGTCGGGGCCGACAGATCAATATACGGTTTCAGCTCGGCCGCCGAATTGGAGTACGCCGCATAGTTTCCAACAGGGCTATCACTCAATGAGTACAATCCCGAATACTGCTCGGCGGTGGTCAGGTTCCATTGCCCATCCAGGAACCAGGCTGATGTGCCATCCATGTTGTCGCACCAGTTTGGTGTGACGGTATCAGAGGTCCTGTTGCGGAACTCAATATCATCGATCCACCACCCCTGAGCCTGATAGCTGTCGTCGTCCGACACCAGGCGGAAACGGACGTAAGTGGTGGCAAGGCCCCAGAAGGACGGCGGAATATCGACCGTTACCTGCACCATCTGGGTCTCGGTGCCCCAGTCCTGGAGGTAGTCGGTCGAGTCAGCAGGACCGGTTCGCAAGGCTGTCCAGCTCTGACGGTCGGTCGACATCTCGACATAGATGTAGTCGTTGTAGTTCAAGTCCCAGCTATGCCAGAACGCGATTTCAGGTCGGTTGGGGTTGCCC
>JAADYW010000036.1 GCA_010092845.1 Chloroflexota bacterium | reverse complement strand
GCTGAGGATCGCGACGTCATCTCCCGTGACCTGGGCGACCAGATCCAGGAAAGTGTCGCCCTGCTTCTGGCGGTGTTCATTACACTGTTTTTCAACCGCGGAAAAACTGATCAGCCATTGATCGTCATAACCAAACAGACTCTTTTCGTCCCAGTAGATGACTCTCTTGACATTAGGGATTTCCTGGCGGATTTCGAGGAGTTTGTCGCACTGTTCCTGATCCTGGGCGATGACGAAACGTGCTTCAGAATCAGTGATCAGATAGGTTAGCTCGCGCGGTGTAGCATCTGTAAAAACACCGATGGTCACGCCACCTGCTGCCTGGACAGCTAACTCTCCCCAATAGTATTCGGGATCGTTATCGCCGACGATGGTCACTTTGTCGCCCCGTGCAAGGCCCATGCTAACCATGCCCATGCAGAAGTCTTGAACATGCTGCAGGCTGTTCTGCCAGGTATACTCTTGCCAGATACCATATCGTTTCTTGCGCATGGCGATCTGCGTATTGCCAAAACGCTGGGCAGACTTCACCAGGTTTTTGGGCAATGTGTCGGCATCCGGCGTCAACGATCCAATCGGGTCATTATTCATTGAATGATCAGTTTGTGCTGTCATCGTAAAACCTAATTTCCAAGTTAGTGCGCATCTTTACCTAGATAGGCTTCGATTACTTTCGGGTTCTGACGGATTTCTGCGGGGGTTCCCTCGGCGATCTTCTTGCCAAAATCGAGCACCACAATGCGATCGGCAATGTCCATCACCAGGCCCATATCATGCTCAATCAACACGATGGTCATGCCTCGCTGCTCGTGGGTATCCAGGATGAACCGGGCCATGTCCTCTTTTTCTTCCACGTTCATACCAGCCATCGGCTCATCAAGTAGCAGTAGTTTGGGCTCCAGGGCCAGGGCACGGCCCAGCTCGACCCGTTTACGCATACCATAGGGCAGCATACCCACGATACGGTTACGAACGTGCGACATCTCCAGGAAGTCAATGATTTCCTCAACAAAGGCACGGTGGTGGATCTCTTCGGTAATAGCAGGGTGCCACGTCTGGCCAATGACTTTGCGTATTCCCTGGGGCAAAAACTTGAGGATGTCCCAGTAGATTGCACCGCTGATAACCCCAGAGTTCATAAAGATGAAGCGGGCAGCCATCAGGTTCTCAAGTGTTGTAATATTGGTATATAGGGCGATATTCTGGAAGGTACGCGCAAGGCCCAACGGGGCACGTTTGTGGGTTGGTAGCCGTGTAATGTCCTGTCCTTCATAGACGATACGGCCTTGTTGGGGATTGTAGAAGCCGCTGATGCTGTTAATAGTACTGGTCTTCCCGGCACCATTGGGCCCGATGATCGCCAGGATCTCACCGCGCTGGACAGCGAAATCGACGTTGTCGATGGCTTTGATACCACCGAAGCTCAGCGAGATATGCTCAACATGCAATACTGGGTCAGCAACGCTCGTCATATTTTGGCCTTAATTAATCTGGGATCACCCCCGTTAAAAGAGTATTCTAGTACATATCTTTATTGTTTTCTTGAGGGTGACGGTTACTGAAAGAATACAAAGATTGTAGATGATTCGCGGAAATTTTCAAATATTTCGTCTTTCCTGGGGATGAGAAATTGATGAGTTTTCGGTTTCTGGTCCGTAATGATACTCGATTCTGGAGCCTATCGGCGAAAAGATTACTCGCCTAACAGCGTGGGATTGTTTAATATTGGGGAAATTCAAGTAGATATGAAGGGATTAGTTAATGAGACCACGGTTGGCAATCGCCCTCATCCTGATCGTTTTGCTGATTGTCTTCTTCATGCAGAACACAGATACGACAACCTTGAGTTTCCTCTTCTGGGAAAGCGATATGTCGTTGGCGGTGTTGATAACCATCACGACACTTATCGGGTTCGGGCTCGGTCTGGTGCTTCCCGCCCTACTGCGTCCTCGCGAAGAGCATCAACAACTACAAGCGAGCAATGCTAAAGGAGAAAAACCAGGCAGAAATGATCAAGAAGTTCACATTAATGCGGATTAACCAGTAAGGGGCTAGCAGATGATCGCGCCCGATTTTCTGATCGATCTTCTCGGCGAGAGAGACGCCGATAACTCCTTGCGGCTCTTTGTCGCTGTACTCATTCTATTGGTAACACTGCTTTCTGTACGACTGGTACTGAGGCTTTTGCTGAAGCTTATCCATCGGGTTACCAGTCGAACTACGATGACTCTCGACGAAGAGATTATTGACGCGCTTGTTCCACCTATCCGTTTCCTGGCGACGATCATTGGGCTTTGGGTGGCCCTGCTGGTTCTGAACCTCTCAGACCAGGTAACCGACATTGTCGACCAGTTCGGCGCTTCTCTGGTGGCGGTCGCGATCTTCTGGGCTTTGTATCGCCTCGTTGACGTGGTGGCACTGTACATCGTAAATTTCTCCAAACAGGATCAACGGGTGGATACCAGTTTGGTCCGTTTTGGGCAGGAGATCATCAAGGCAGTGGTCATTATCATTGCCTTCATCGTCATCATGGAGCAGTTTGGTTACAACTTGAATGGTCTGATGGCTGGTCTGGGCATTACCGGCTTAGCTGTCGCCCTGGCAGCCCAGGAAGCACTATCGAACCTGATCGGTTATTTCGTAATTATGGCCGATTCCCCTTTTGACATCGGTGATTTTATCGAAACCGATGCGGCAACAGGAACGGTTGAGGATGTCGGGTTCCGCAGCACAGCCATCCGCAAGCTCGACCAGGGACTGGTTTCTGTGCCCAATGCCATCTTGATCGGCAATAGCATCACCAACTGGTCGCGCCTGACCAAACGCCGGCTAGATATGTATCTGGGGATTTCTTACGACACGCCGCCCACGCAAATCCTGGCGGTTGTTCAGGCGCTGCGTGATATGCTCAATGACCACGAGCGCGTCATCGCGGATACAGTCTTTGTTCAGTTTATACAGTTTGGTGAAAGCTCACTTGATATTCGCTTGATCTGCAATATTGACCGTGCTGATTGGACGGCATTTCAGCAGGTGAAAGAGGATGTATTCATCCAGATCATGAATATTCTGAGCAAGCACAACGTCGAGATCGCGTTTCCGACTCGAACAATTATCATGCAACCGGATGGGGGACGAGACCAACAAGAAAACTACCTGTATAGCCAACCCTTGCCAGAAGCTGCTCCGCTCCCCGGGGACGCGGATATGAAGTTGCCGCAGCCAGATACTCCGGACGGCACTGAGGAGATGGATTCGGGCGACGGCGAGGAATGAGCTAATTCTCTGGTGGCTCATCCGGCGGTGTCTTGTCACCAGGGGGATGGGCGGATTCGAGCCCGTGCTCAGACTGCTCCTGAGCAGCGGCTAGGGCCGCCGCCGTCAACCCTGCCCGGCTCGCCGATGGATTGAAGACGGTCGGATTCGTTTCTTCGAAGACTTCATCTTCTTCAGCAGGGGGCTCCTGGTCAGAGTTTGGCTGCACCCGGTCGGCCAACCCTTCGGGTTTCTTGGGCTGGGTGGGGCGGACCTCATCGGTGTCGGGGGGAGAGGCTTCGCCCGCCAAACGGAAGGACATCACCCGGCGCTCACCCACCGGTGGCTGTAGCGGCAGGACAATATAAAAGGTGCTACCAGGCAGCTTTTCTGGGTCATAGCCATCGCTTTCAGCCCAGATGCGTCCCCCATGACCCTGGATTACGCCCTGAGCAATTGTCAGGCCAAGCCCCGGACCCGCGCCCATGAACTTGGTAGCGCCGGTAGAGTGCAGGCCCGGATCGCCAATGCGAAAGAACTTCTGGAAGATCGCCTCCTGGTTCTGCTTATCGATTCCAATCCCACTATCACTGATCGTTATCTGGACCTGCTGCTGGCCTGTCTGCTGGTCGGTCAACATCCTGCCCGTAATCTCGATGCGGCCGCTATCTGGGGTGAACTTGACAGCGTTGAGTACGACGTTACGGATGGCCTGTACCAGGCGTTGCATATCCGCCTGGATAGGCGGCAGGCCGCGCAGTCCTCTGGCTGTTAGCGACTGGCGGCGGTTGCGGATGCTCTCCTGCAGAGGCTCGATAGCCATGCGCACCACATTTTCGATGGAGGCCTCGACAAACCGCAAATCCATGGCGCTCAAATCGAGCTGGCTGACGTCCAGCATATCGCCGATAAGTGATTCCAGACGATCAGCCGCTTTGCGGAGATTGGTTGTCAATCCGTAAAGCTGATCTTGGTCGAGCATCCCTTGCTCGTTCATTGCATCAATGATGTCGGTATGCCCGCGGATTTGCGCGAGTGGAGTGCGGAGCTCGTGGCTGGCAATGGTGATGAAATCTGTCTTTACGGCATCCAACGCCTCGAGTTGCCGCTTGGCGGCTTCTAGCCGGCGGTTGCTCTCGGCGATATCATGCTCTCGCGTGCGCAAATCGGAAACGAGGCGGGCATTCCGTAGCGCAATGCCCGCCTGATTCGCCAGTGTTTTGAGGGTCGCAAGCTCGCGTTCAGAAAAAGGCGTATCGTTCAGTTTTGGGCCGCAAGCCAGGAGGGCGATCAACTGCCCCTGGACCACGATGGGCGCATAGGCAGCGAGATGCAGTTGTTTGAAGAAGTTACGGGTGGTGGGATCGACAGCCGTGTATTCTGGCTTGTAGTCGAGATCATATTGGAGCAGGACCTCGCGCTGTTCAAATAACCGTTGGTAGATAGGGCTGTCAGCCGTTAAGTGTCCCCGTGGCATAGTGGCGTTGTTCGCGCTGTGTTTAGGCTGGTACGGCTCAATTTCAAACGCGCCATCTTCCAGCGGAGATATCAGCAGCACGCTGCTCCTTTTGAGGCGGAGGACATCACGGAGCGTCTGGATCATGACGTCGGTGACCTCGCTCAACTCAAACACGCCGGTGATGGCCTGCGTAAACTGGTTGATCTCGGTGGCCAGGTCGTCGGTGGTGCGCAGGATAACCCTGTTGGCGAAAGCATTAGATACTGCGTATATCGGCGCGTGAATCGCTGCTGTGGCAAGTGCAACCCCGGCCAGAACCACGACGCGATTCGCTTCGGCCTCGATCTCTTCGGCAACCAGAAGCGCCACGAGGACAGCGATCACGGTTACCAACATCAGGGAAATGTTGACGGTTGCGATCCGCAGTGTCTCACGAACATCGACAACGCGAAGCGAGATCACGCCATATGTCACGCTAGCCAGGCCAACAAGCTGGATGATCCAGCCGGTTTCGCGCAAGAACGCGACACTGCTGGCACCCATTATCGCACCTAGCAACGGCAAAGGCGTAACCACTCCCCAGAACAACGCCTGGTTGGCCAATTCTGGTAGACGGGCCGTATAGAATTTCTCGAAGATTGAAATCAGCAGCACGCCACTGAGCGCCAGCCAGCCAGCAATTGCCAGAAGCCCGGCCGCATGCGGGTTCTCGCCAATAGCGCTGATCCAGGTTTCAGCGGCCAGAGAAGCGTTGCCGTCAACAAGACTGAGGATCACAACTGCAATCCACCAGACTCCGCCTAGTGCCGACCACAGACGAATTGCACGCGGCTGTTGGAGGAAGGCGGCTGTCAATGCACTATAGATGATCAGCAACAGGCTGGCAGCATATACAGCCAGGGCTGGCTGCCCAAGATGTGACACCCCCAGGATGTCGGTATCGCGGGGGACAATTCCAATGACGCTGGTCAACGCCGCGATACTCAATGTCGCCAATAGCCATGACATGATCGAACTGCCGGCGCTCTCGCGGAAACGCCATGCGCTACCCATCAGCGCAATATAGGCCAGGCCCACGGCGATAGCGATTAACGATGACATAGATTACTCCAGCATCATGGTTACTGACAAAGTCTCTCACCCGGTGTTTGATGCCCGCATCACATAGACGGGGGCAGTGGTACTCCCGAGTCTGCTGACGATACCGTGCCCGACCAATTGCATCAAATCTTGCTGCAGCTGGTCGGGTGGTGTTTCCGGATCAAGCGCCTGCAAGGCGCGTTGGGTAATGCTACCGTATTCTTGGATATAGTCCAGTATTCGAGCCTGCCGGGTATTTAGGGGCGCAAGCCGCCGTTCCTGGTCATTTTTCCGAAGGAGGTTCTTAAATAGCGAAATGCTCACGTTGTGCTGGTCTGAATGGATCTCCGGTGCGGGATAGCCATTCTTCACCCACTGATAATGAATATCTTCGATTGTTGTGTTCAAATCCGCTATATATTCCCCGCGCTGCAAGTTGCGCAGTACCACCGGATTACGCTGGTAGCAATCCAGACTAGAAATCCCAGCACCAGCAATGTGAGACGGCCCGGCCGGCCAAATAATCGTGATGCGGTCCGGATGGTCGTGAATCGTAATCGGTCTATAAAGCCGGTATTCACGCTGGACGATGGCGTAGGCAACAGATTGGTCAATTCCATGAGCTGGTAAACTCTTAGAGAAAGCGTGCTGTTGCTGTCGGTAGGCTGCGAACGCGACAATCAATTGGCTGAGGGTTCCGTGGAGAAGTTTTCGCACAACTGGTTTCTGATGACGCCCAACGTAATGATTGATGATTAGACCGGACTGGGGAAGCCAGTCTTGTGGTGCCTTGCCGGCCAGCAATATGCCAGCTACCGTGGCAGTATTATCGGCATCAACTAACCCCAGAAAACGCAAGCGATCGATTGTATCCATGCCGTTAGGCGGCGGGCCTGCTGAGCTTAACAAGTGGGTGATTTGCACGGGGTCAAAGTCTTCGAGAGAGGTGCCGGGAACAGGTGTGCGCTCAAAGTCACCGAGCGTGCGGGATCTCACGAGCTGGCGAATGCTGTGGCTATCGAGTTGCCGCAGGCTGTTGTTGCAGTCATGAATCCACACCCGACCATCGGGCGCGGCGTGGACGATCTGCGAACGCGGGACATCGAAGTGCGGCTGATCCGTATCACCTGCCAAGGAAACAGGAACCGGGGGCTGGCATTGTGAGGCTGTTTGCGTCACAATTTGAACTGGGTCCTCCCCGGGCTGCGCCTTGACAATCAGAATACCGCCGTTGGTATTTGCCAGTGCCGTAAGCACACTGGACAACGCTTCGTGGTCATCAACATCAATATGGATGAGGTCCTGGCGATGGCTGACCATCGTTAGCCACCAAATACCCTGATCTGTCTATCATTCGCATCGGCAATTGAGAATGGCGTGCGCGTCGGAATCCGGGTGAAAGTCGGCCGCGGGATTCGCGTCGGCGTTACCGTTAAGGTATCCGTCGGTGTCGCTGCCGGTGGCAGGGTAAAAGCCGGTGGTGGTGTTGAGGTTGGGCGTGGCGTTGGGCTGATTGATGGGGTGAAGGTTGGCCGTGGAGTAAAGGTGTCCGTTGCCTCAACAACAACTTCAGCAGTGGGTTCGTCATCCTGAGTGGCTTCACGTATCAGGAGCGCACCGATAACCAGCAATACCCCAAAGATGACGGCAATCAGCACGAGAATAATTTCAGTACGCGAGAGCCAGCCGGCATCAGCTTGATTCTGCGCAGCGGGAGCCTCATCTTTGGACAACCACTCCGGAAGTGGTTCGTCTCCGCCGGGTTCGGTGATCTCTCCAACCAACGGTGGTGGCTCCCCCCCTAGCTTTTCCAGTGCTTCGCGCGCTGTTGCATTCCCCGGTTCATGCCGCAATACCTGCTGCAGTGCTTCGATCCGTTCAGCATCTGTCTCGGCAACAGTGGCCAGCCATAGCCATGCGCCGACATTGCCAGGCTCGGCTTCAAGGACCTGGTTCAATAGGGCCTGTGCTTGCTCGCGCCGGCCCTGGCGTGCAAAGGCAATTGCCTGTTCCAGCAGTGGGTTCGAATTCGCAGACACACGTTTACTCCACTTGGCAGTTTTTTCGAAAAGGCATCGCTCAACAATTGTACTAAGAAACCGCAACCGATGCGGTCAGGAAGTCGTCGCCAATAAGCGTGCGACATCTTCAACAGTTGTTCGGCGGATCTGGTAAGCAGCATTCAGCTTGGCGCTGACCTGCTCTCCCGGGCCGAACCGGCGAATGGCGACAGCACGTTCATCGCCGCGTAACGAGATATAGAACAGTGCTACGATTCCACCGTCGGATTGGGGTAGTTCGGTGATCGTTATCACCAGGTCATGCGACAAACGGTTGATACTGCCTCCGAACGCATCCCGCCAGATTTCGGGCGGTAGCCAGAGGTAATCTTCCCCCAGTGGCAACACGTCTTTGTGGGATCCAATATTCTGGAGCCTGCTCCAGAAGCGGAAAGGTGGATGCTGCACAGTACCGGTCAGGAGTTCGCGAAAGCGCTTTGGGTCGGTGATGAGGTTGCCCGGCTTCGCATCATCCTCCAGCAATCCCCAACCGGCCCTTATCGTTGAAATCGCCAGCAGTGATGTAAGGTCCATCTGTCCACTGCGGAAATGCTCAGCGGGGAGCGTAATGGTCGTGATGCCTGCCGCAGCAAAGCGCGCCAGCGCCAGCTCATCAGCAGGCTCTGAAATGTTGATGACAGCACGAAGCTGCTGGTCAGCATCTACCAGTGCGATGTCAGCTTTGCCAGGTTCGGCTTCCAGATTCTCAACAATAGCTGTGATGTCTTTCATGAGATCGGCGGAGTAGGTCCGTTCCCCGATTGTCCATTGGATAGGGCATGGCTGACCCAGAACCATGCGCCGTCCCAGCTCTAATACCAACCATTTGCCGGCAATAGCCGCTGCCACACGCTCTGGCGTGCAGTGGGTAAGCTCCTCGTGCGCAAAGTGATACTGCTTGACTTCGCCTTTTCGTGCTACCATGGCGCCTCCGCAAACCGGACACCGGTAGCCATGGGCACCACGCTTGGCCGCGGCAATCGGCAAAGGCCGTCCTCGCTGGTCAAGTGCCCAGCCATACATCGGTTCGCTGCGATTCGGCATTTTGCGCTGATAACGTTGTGCCATAAGTCCTGCTTTCTGGGTGTTCTACTTTCCAGTATATTGCAAACCTTCGTGGAACAACATTGTGACTTGGTTAGTGGTTTATCGTGTGCGCAGATATGCTATAGTAGGTCCCTTGATGGCGTTCGGGTTGGAATAGCAATAGATGTCGCAGCGAAATATCCTCTTTTTCTGGTTTCCCCTGGCTTTTTCCTGGTTGCTCATGACGATTGCTGGCCCGTGGATCCAGGCCGTTATCAGCCGCCAGGCTGATGCCCAAACTCAACTGGCTGCTTTTGGGATTGTGATGAGTCTCTCGGTTACCATCGAAGCACCTGTGATCATGTTGCTTGGCACCAGCACCGCATTGGCGCGTGACCGACAGTCCTATTCTATTCTGTGGCGTTATATGATGCTGGTCAATCTCTTTGTGACCATTGTGGCCGCTGGTTTCGCCTTTACGCCATTGTTTGATCTCTGGCTCGATGGCGTCCTGGGTATTCCTGAGAAGATACGTGAGGCCGCGCGCCCTGGCATGGCGATCATGTTGTTGTGGAGCGCTTTGATTGGTTACCGGCGCTTCTATCAGGGGATATTGATCCGGACAGAGCATACCGGGGTGGTGGGTCAGGGCACCATCCTGCGCATCGTTGTGTCAATGGTGGTTGCGGTGCTGCTGGGTGTGTTCAGCGGATGGTCCGGGGTTGCCATCGGCGCCATGGCGATGATACTGGCCGTTGGTGTCGAGGCCGTTTATGCTTTCTGGATGTCGCGCGGACCGGTGGCTGATGTCCAACAGCAGGCCCGTCCACCCAATGTCAAACCGCTGAGCTACCGGACAGCGTTCAAGTTTCATTTGCCACTGGCCCTAACAAGCCTGTTGATCTTGTTGGTCCGCCCGATGATTGAATGGGGGCTCGCGCGTACTGACGATGCTGAAGCTGCCCTGGCGGCCTGGCCGGTGGCCTATGGCATCCTGCTCATTACCCGTGCCGGCGGGATGGCCTATCAGGAAGTGGTGATCGCCCTGGGCAAAGGCCCGCAGCAAACCCGGGCCCTGCAGCAATTTGCCTGGGGTATGGGAGGCAGTATCAGTCTTTTCCTTGTCGTGGTCGCCTGGACCCCGCTCATTGACGTGTATCTTGGGCCGATACTGGGGGCTCCCCAGGATCTGCATCCCATGGTCGTCAATGGCGCGCGGGTTGCCGGCCTGATTCCACTCCTGACAACACTGCATAGCTACTTCCGGGGGCTGTTGATGCTGGCCGACACAACGCCCCCGATCTACCTGGCGATGTTTCTGAATTTGATTGTTACGGGCGGGGCTTTGCTACTGGCGCTTGAGATGGCGCTGCCGCCATTGGTCTCGGCCACTGTGGCTCTGACAGTCGGCATGCTTGCCGAAGTGGCGATTCTGTGGGGCCGCTATCTGGCCAATCGCTACAAACTTGCCGATGTCTGGCGGCGGGAAACGGCTAGTGCCCCCGTGATGGGTGATTAGTGCTCACCGAAGCGTGCGAAGCCTCCTTCGACGACGGCTATCTCTCGCAATGCACCTGAGCTAACGTGATAAAGACTGATGGTCTGGCGCATATACCCGCCGCTAAGAATTGCCAACATGCTCTCGCCAGGCTTTGTGATGCTAACAACTGGCTCCTCTGTTGGCCGCCACCCCGTGATTTCACCCGTGTCGCTGTTCATGGCCCAGTAGCCACTTGTTTCGCCCAGGCTGGTGCGAAACAACGCATGGGTATCGTTTAACCACAGGTCAGGCTCCGGCCAGGTGTCAAGGACTGGCGATTCGGTAAGAACCGTGCTATCCGGTGACGCGACCACGACCTGACGGCTGTTGGGCGCGGCAGCGTCAGTGCGGGTGAACACCAGTCGAGTCAGGTCCATGTTCCAGACAGGTTGTGCCGGGTAGCCTACCGCAAGTTGCTGGCAATTCGCCTCTGTTTCCACGGACATGCGGCAAATCTTGGTTTCGGGAGCGGCTTCAGGCGTGTAGAGCAGGTCGGGATCGGGTATGGCAAAACCGATCTGCGGCTGGCTATGGTGCCAGGTGATCCGCGGCAGCCATGGGACTTCACTGCCGGTTGCCACCGCATCAAAACTGTATGCCGGCGGCAAGAATTCGCCGCTCTGGCTGTTGAAGAAGCGGACGGACCCCGGGGCTGTTGGATCGCTATAGATTCCGGGCTGCACAACCGCCATGAGTTGATGACTCGGATTCGGGATTAGCACGCCACCGTCGCCAGCGGGGACCAGCTCATTTACGGCTCCATCCAACCCCAGCCGCTGGATATCGTAACGGTTGACGATCCCAGGTGGCCCTTCAACAAGCACCTGTGTGTTAAACAGGACGGCTTCGTTGGCTGCCCAAGCCGGGGTTGAGAACTCGAGGACGAGATAGTCTTCAAGATTACCCGCCGATAGGGACTCGCTGCCGATGCTGGTCACCTGTTCACCGGTGCTCAGGTCGAGCACAACGAGCTCTGCATCAGTGATGTCATGGGCCAGTCGATCAAGGCCAGCCGTGATATAGGCGACATAGCGCCCATCGGGTGAACGGCTCACGGCCAGTACGTCCGGCCCAGCAATCTGTTGTGCTTCACCGTCAACCTGGCCTGACCAGAGCGTGCCGTCAACCAGCCATACAACAACAATGTCGGCAAAGGGATTGTCTTGAGCCCGTCCAGGCGTGCCAGTTGAAGTCAGGAGCATGCCACAGAAGATAAGAAAAGCCACGCGTCTCAGCATTTTTCTGCCCTGGTAACTAAAATTCCTCTCCCCAAATCTTACCCGGGGAGAGGAATGGTTGCGACCCGTTGGCGTCGGGAATTGACCTACCGGATGAATAGATCCGTTCCCGCGTTGCTGGCCCATTCCCAGACCGGCGTGACCAGGAAGGTGCCCAGTAGCAAAACAGCGAGCGCCGTGGCACCAACCACAAAGCCATAGGGGGCTGGCATGGCAATTGCCTTGTCGTCATCAGGACTGCGGTCAACATACATAACTTTGATGACAATCAGGTAGTAGTATAGGCCTATGATGGCGTTGAGCACACCAATCATGGCCAGCCAGGCCATATTGGCATCGACCGCGGCCCGGAACAACAGGAACTTGCCCCAGAAACCAGCCGTCGGGGGGATACCCGCCAGGGAGAGGAGCGCGATCGTCATGCCAAGGGCAATCCAGGGATTGCGGCGCGACAATCCGGCCATGTCCCCGATGGTCTCAGAGTTGGTTGCGTTACTGAACAGGATGATCCCGGCAAAGAGCAGTGTATTCGTCATGACGTACATAAACATATAGAACGCCACCGCCGCCGCGCCATCGCCTGCCGTGGCCTGGCTCGCAATGGCGACCACACCAATGAGTGTGTAGCCAGCCTGGGCGATTGAGCTATACGCGATCAGACGCTTGATATTCGTCTGGACCAGCGCCAATAGGTTGCCCAGCGTCATCGTGACTACCGCCAGAATCGCGAACATCTGTACCCACCAGTCGCTCAAGCTCTGCCCAGCTTCCAGCAATTGATCGGGCGGAAAAACCGCCAGCATGAACCGTGTCAGAACGGCGAAGCTCGCCGCCTTTGAAGCGACAGAGATGAACGAGACTACCGGTGTCGGACCGCCTTCGTAGACGTCAGGGGTCCAGAAATGGAACGGTACCGCGCTGATCTTAAACCCGAAACCGACCGCTACAAACCCTAGCGCCACGAGAATCGGGGCCACGACATCGCCGCCAACGATATTGTTCTCTGGCGTAGCTGTCCCGGCCAGGATTGGCCCAATCTCGTACAGGTTCGTCTCACCGCCGCTGAAGCCGTATACCATTGAGAGGCCATACAGCAAAAAGGCCGAGGTGAATGCCCCAAACAAGAAATATTTCATGCCGCTTTCGGCGCTACGGTTCGCTGCTGCCTGCATCTCCGGTGAAGGATCATCCTCGGATTGGCGGATGAAGCCGGAGAGAATATAGAGGCTGATTGAAAGGGTTTCCAGCGCGATGAACAGCATAATCAGATCCGCTGCTGCGCTTAACAGGCTTGCCCCAACCGAGGCGATGATGATGATGGCATAGAACTCGCCTTTATAGCGCAGGCGTTTGTCGCCAATCCCCATGAAGCACGTCAGCCCGCCCACGGTAATGACCATCACGCTGAATATTTTGGCCAGATCATCGCTGCGGATCATGCCGCCCCACATCAACTGGTCGCTGATGGCATCATATGACGGCCGTAGCAGGGCCAATCCGGCGATCACCAGCATGCCCACACCGGCAACGTAGCCGGTTACGGTACGGCGACTGGGCGGCAGGTAGAGATCCAGATAGATCACGGCCAACGCCAGCACTACCATCAACATCTCTGGCAATATAGCTAACAAATTTTGCAGAAGATCGTCATTAAATTCCAAGGCTTACTACTCCTCTTGCAATCCCCAGCCAGGAATTGCCAGTGTTGCCGCTTATAACCCAGCACTATGCGATAACAAACCTACTACTGGCTCTACCGCACTTTCAATGATGCCTGTCATGATCTGCGGATAGACCCCCAGCACAATCAGCCATGCGGACAGCATGTACAGCGCGATCCGATCCTGAATCTTGAGCGGATTGGTGTCAACCTCGGGGAATTTCTCTGCATCGAATTCGCCGAAGAACACCTGGCTGGTCACACGCAGAACATACGTCGCCGTCAGGATAATGCCGATCACTGCCAGTATGGCAATAATCCCATAATAGTGGGCCCCGCTCTCTGTCAATGAAGTACTCGATAGTGCGATAACCTCGTCGGGGATGCCTTCCCACACACCAATCAGGATCGGGAACTCGGCCACAAAGCCGCTCAAACCTGGCATACCCATGCTCACAAAGCCACCCAGGATAAATGCAACACCGACAACAGGCATTTTCTGGATGAACCCACCCAAACTCGGCAAATCGCGAGTGTGGGCGCGATCATAAACCATACCGACACACGCGAAGAAGAGCGCCGTCATGACACCGTGCGAGAACATCTGCAGGCCAGCGCCGGTCATGCCCGTAAGATTCATCGTCGCAAATCCAAGTGTGACCAACCCCATGTGCGACACTGAGCTGAAGCCGATCACATACTTGAAGTCGCGCTGCCGGAACGCAATGAACGCCCCATAGACGACGTTGATTATCGCCAGGAAGATAATCCACGGTAGGTGAACTCTCGCACCGTCGGGCATTAACTGCACACCGAGACGCAGCGCCGCATAGGCACCGAGCTTCATTAATACACCCGCATGGATCATTGAAACGGCAGTTGGCGCGGCCACATGGCCATCCGGGGACCAATTGTGAAAGGGGAACAAACCCGCCAGCACGCCAAACCCAATGAAGACAATGGGGAACCAGAAGGTGGCCATTGTCAACGAGTCAAAGCCCAGATAGTCATCCAGGCTATAAGCACCGAGCTGACCGGCTACGTACAGGTGATTGAACTCGAAACTGTACTCACCGGTTGATTGTAGTGCACCACTATCCTGCAACTGACTGAATACCTCGGGATTATCGTTGAAGAACGCCCCCGCCTGAAAGTACAGCACCAGAAGACCCACCAGTGCAATCAGTGAGCCGATAAGGATATAGAGGGTTAGCTTCATTGCCGCGTATTCGCGGAGGACTTTCCAGCCCCAACCGGCGATGAGCAGGTACATCGGGAAGATGGCTAATTCATAGAAGAACAG
>JAADYW010000220.1 GCA_010092845.1 Chloroflexota bacterium | reverse complement strand
CTTTAAGCTTCTGGAGGGGTGAATTGGTTGAGTCTTTGCCGGCACTTTGTTAAAATAAATTTCACCTTGGGAGTAATCGTGTAGAAACCGACCCAACATCTGAACACAGTACGACCTTACAACTGAATAGCCACTCCATAATCTTCGAGAGATGCTGTTTTCCACGCAATGAGAGATGCTGTCCACAACTTAGGTTTCTACTACTCCGGGAGTTAAACCAGTTCAATTACAGTTACATATGGTTTTTGTTCCAGCGAGTCGCTGGCGGTAGTGCGCTGTTGCCAGTTGACCGTACGACGACCGTTTTCTCGTTAGCGGGTGTCGGCACAAAAGGCGAGACTGATGAAACCACGAGACGCCTGGCTTGCCACACAAGGCCAGTTAGAGTTACAACTTAACCGGGCTACTTATGACACCTGGGTGCGTGATTGCAAGTTTATTGCGTATCGCGATGGCGTGTTCACCATTAGCGTGCGTAATGCCTATGCCAAAGATTGGCTCGAGCAGCGTCTATACCGCTCTGTTCGGCATACACTATCCGGGATCTTTCGCCAACCTGTCGAGGTTGACTTTGTTGTTTCAAACCCCGTTTATCCTGTTGACCGGCAAGCTGAACAACAGAGTAGGTTGCCTCTGGACTCAATAGCAGGCTACCGGGAGCCAGTGCCCTATATTCAGGCACCCGTTGATGAACATGATTGGGACTATGCGCTTGAAGACGATTGGGAATCGGGGCTAAATCCGAACCACACCTTTGAGACATTTGTGGTGGGTGCCAGCAACCAGATGGCTCAGGCAGCCGCCCAGGCAATCTGGCGTGCACCTGGCCAGAACTACAACCCATTGTTCGTGTATGGCGATGTAGGGCTCGGCAAGACGCATTTGCTCCACGCCATTGGTAATGCCTGTGAGCACGCCCGGTACCGGGTACTTTATACAACCTCAGAGCAATTCACCAACGCCCTGATTGAGTCCATTCGCCACAAGAGCACGGCAGAATTCCGGGATCATTACCGCCATGTTGACGTATTGCTTATTGATGACCTGCAATTTGTAGCCCATAAAGAAAGCACTCAGGAAGAGCTGTTTCATACCTTCAATGCCCTCCATAGCCAGGGCAAACAGGTTGTGTTGGCGGCAGATCGCCAACCCAGTGATATCAAGGGCCTGGCAAAACGCTTGCTCTCTCGTTTCGAGTGGGGCCTGACTGTCGATATCCAACCTCCGTCACTGGAGACCCGCTTGGCGATAATTCAGGACAAGTCTGAGATGCAGGGTTATCACCTCTCTGACGAGGTCGCTCACCTGATTGCCCAGCAATCTTCAGGTAATGTTCGGGAACTGGAAGGCACGCTGACACAGGTCCTGGCTTATTCGGCCCTCATGGGGACCCCGCTGACGCTGGAGATCACGGAACGTATTCTCCGCAACAAGCGTGGACAGACCCAGCAGCGCGATATCGAGGCTAAACTGCGACGCCTGAGTGTGGAGCAAGTCCTGGAGGGGACAGCCCGTGCCCTTCAGATGTCACTCGAAGACCTGACCGGGAAACGTCGCACGAAGGATATTGTTCAGGCACGGCAATGGGCGATCTATCTCGCCCGCGAGGAAACGCAGGCTTCCTGGCCGGAGATTGGGGGGGCACTAGGCGGCCGGAACCACAGCACCGTACTCTATAGCTATAACAAAGTGGCGGAGCAAATTGCGTCCGACCCAGAGATGCGGCACCGGCTTAACACGATTCGCCAGCAACTTCGGGATGCGATATAGCTTTTCAGGCTGCTGCGGATCATTGGCAACCAGCACTGCCCCGGCTTGTTCCTTGTTCAAGCTGGGGTAGTGTGCATTATGGCATATAGGGGACCAGCCGCCGCTGGATTTCGAACTGGACTGCTTCGATGCTATCTGTGGCATCAATCACTAGCCAGCGATCAGGTTCCGCGGCGATGAGCGCCTGGTAACCCTCGTAAACACGCTGGTGAAAGTCGATTTTCTGGGCGTCCAGCCGGTTCCATTCTTCGCCATTGCGGGCACCTTGCAGACGGCGTTCTAAGCCGGCTTTGGGATCAATATCCAGGTAGACGGTGACATCTGGTTTGAGACCACTCGTGGCAAAACCCAGGATAAAACCCAGTGTATCGAGATCAAGGCCATGTCCGTAGCCCTGATAGGCCAACGTCGAATCTGCGAAGCGGTCGGAGAGGACGATCGCGCCGGCTTCAAGGGCCGGGCGGATTATCTGGGCAACGAGTTGGGCGCGCGAGGCTGTATATAGCAGGAGTTCGGTACGCGGGTCCATTTCCGTGTGGTTAAGATCGTGCAGGATGTCGCGGATTTTGTCACCGATCACAGTCCCGCCTGGTTCACGCGTGACAACGGTCCTGTAGCCGTTGGCTTCCAGGTGATCCACCAGCAAGTGGAGTTGGGTGGTTTTGCCGCTGCCGTCGAGCCCTTCAAAGCTGATGAACATCGTTGCTTTCGCTAGCGCCCAAGCCAGGGCATAGGATGCGGTGATACGGACAAGTTCAGTGCAAACGCATCGCTGCGCAGTTGGTTTTCGTACCAGATCGTAATGTCCCCCTGATACTGGCCGGGTTTCGAAGCTACCATCTGGATCGTGAGTGAAGTGCTTTCTCCCGGCGCGAGCAATGGGCGGCCGCGCCGCGAGAACACCAACTCAGTCCATCGGCTGCCCTCGTCATAGGTGCGGTAGCTGGGTGTCATTCTATTCACCCGGATCCCGCTATTAAGCAGGGCGTTCTCAATGCCAACACTCACGATCTCGAGATCATCATTGGTCGTGTTTTCCAGGTCGAGTACAACCTCAAATGGTTGGTGAGCCAAGATGGTTCCAGGGGGCCGCTGCTGTATAGCGAGAGCATCCGCTTCACCGCCCAGATAGGCCAGAACTGCCCCTCCCGAGATAGCTAGGATCATGATGATGATTAATGTTCTCATAAGCAGGCGTCGTGTGACAATACGCCCCAGAGGCTCAGGCATCGGTAGCGCTTTCTTCTCTTAGCCGGGTAGTTGTTTTGAGACTATCATACTGGCCGCTGTCAAGGCCTCATAGCGCGCGTCCAGCGGCATAGCGCATCAGTAGATCTTTGCGCACAAACAGGAACACAGTCAACCCCGATAGAAAGCCAACAATATGTGCCAGGTAGCCAACACCTCCGACATCCTGCCCCTCCTGGATGATCTCAAAAGAGGGTACGACGTTCATCGCAAGATAGACGATCAGGAAGAGCCAGGCCGGCAGTGGAGTGGTCCAGCGCCACCATAGCAGAGAACCATTGTTGAGAATATTCTGGGTCAACACTACAGGCATACGCAGAAATGAGCCCAGTCCCCAGAGGCAGGTGACCCACTCGCCGTAAAACAAGATAAGATAGGCACCCAGAACACCGGAAATAGCTCCACTGGCCCCAATAGATGGAATATCAGCCGACTGTGACAGCGGGTTAAACAGAATATTGCCCATGCTGGCTGTCATTCCGCACAGTATATAGAAACTCAGAAAGCGCCAGGGACCACAAGCATCCTCGACACGATAGCCAAAAGCCCACAGATAGATCATATTACTAATCAGATGGAAGAGGTCGCCGTGCATGAATATGCTGGTAAAGGCGACAAAAGCCCCGATACTCTTCCCCTCGCGTAGATAGGACTCACGGTACCCATATAGCCAGATCTTCTCGAAATACTTGAACCAGTTTCCCAGTGTAGGATTGCTGCGGTAAATATCTGGGGCTTGCCATAACAGAAATATCGCGACATTCAGGCCAATGAGCGTGCCGGTCATCCAGGGGATGGTACGGTAGCGCATTGTCTTGTTGACATCAGCTAGCGGCAGAGGAAAGAAGAACGAGGCGAAAAACAGGGCTACCAGTACATAAACAAGGAACCAGAGAAAGGCCATAATATCACCTGAGCGATTCCGCCTGGGGATCGTCTAGCTCAAAGATTTCATAGAGGTCGTCGGGACGAACAGGGTCAATGAGCAGCTCCAAGGCGTTACCGAAGACAAAGATGAACGCAGCAATGAGCAATGATATCCCAAGGATTCCCATCATGACACGTGTTTCGACCGATAGTATAGGGACATGGGTATCCTGATCCTCGGGGACGTTACCCCCAAGCCAGCGTGCTAGTGGCAGTTGTTGGGGGGAAGATGTGGCAGTTACGAATAGATAGCTGCCGATGACTGCCAGCCCAATCCCAGCCCAGTGGACCGGATTCATGTTGCCAAAGTCCAGGCCGACATCCTGAAACGCCAGGGCGAGATAGATGATGCTGATACCGATGACCTCACGCAAAGCAAGGAGTACGCTGGTCCGCTCACGGTCACTCAGGGTGGGCACGAAGTCGTGAAGCCGTTCTTCGGCAGCGCGTCTAAGCTGGGAGCGTCTGCTTGTCTGGGCGGCTTGCTCGTAGAGGCTGATGGCTTCATCCTGGCTGCCAAATTCCTGCTTGAGATCGCCAAGTCGTATCAGATAGCGCTGGTTGTCGGGTGATGCTTGCCGAGCATATTCGAGTACGCGCATCGCGTATTTGGGCTGTTTGAGCTGCAGGAAATGCGCCACCAGATAGTCAATCGTTGCCTGGTCGGTGTCAGGTAGCCTTGCTAGCCGCAACCGCAAACGCGTGGCTTCGCGCGGGTTGTCCGCATCCTCAGCGAGTTGAATGGCGGTCTGGTAGACAACAGGCGATGTTGTCTTGGCGTCAAAGGCGTTTTGCAGGATAGCTCGTGCCTCATCCTCATACCCCCGGTTCCAGAGGTTGATTGCCGCCTTCTTGATCGCTTCGGGGTGATCAACCTGAATGCTGAGCACCTCTAACCATTGCGCAATCGCATCTGGTAAATTGCCAGCTTGGATTGCCAGGTCAGCTTGACCCAGATGCTGCTGGACCTGATGTTTTTCCGCCAGCGAAAGCTCAGACTTGGTAGTCTGTGGCGCTGCATCTATGCGTGTAGCAGCTATCATCTCCCGAAAACCAGCGATGCCAGGTGTGCTCTCCGGGCTTGGCTGTAGCTGGGAGGAGCTGTGGGAAGGATTGCTTACGGATGGGGGCTGCGCAACCTGCCCATTCAGACGTTGGTAGAGCTTGCGTGCTTCGGAATGATTGGCGTCGATCTGTAGGGCACGCTGGACAAAAGCCAGTTTCTGGGAAGGGTCATTAACTGTTCGGGTGAGCCACAACCAGGCCTGGATATTACGTGGCTCGAGTTCCAGTGATTGCTTCAATAACTGGCGTGCGCGGGTATAGTCCTGGTGTTCGCGAATGGCGATTACACCTTCGCGGAAGAGTTGCTGGGCGTCCATAGCGCTGTTTGCCTTAGCAATCGCTGCTAGATACTGATACCCGGCAGGGAAACTAGCCTCCGCACTGGTATCGCACCTCTCAGCAAAGCGAACACGAGCAACAGTACGGACCAAGGTCACGTTATGGGATCACGGTTACTGTTGCTCAATCTGAGCTTGACTGCTTTTCTCAGTTAAGTTTAGCTAATTCAACTCTTCCTGGAAAATCCGGACATAGCGCTTAGGTTCGCGGCCATAGCTGTGCGAGGCCAGGTTTTCCCCACGGGCAATGTCGTGTTGCCGGCGCCGGATATGGGCGGATTGAGGCTTCAGGTCTACAGATGGGACGCCACCACGCACTTTTCGAATCGCGTCGTAGACCTCTTGCATTGCTTCTTCGAGTGGATCAATCTCTTTCTGAGTATTCAACTCGAAGATATCAATCAAGAAATTCTCGATCTGGTTTTCGGTGTTAGCCCGCAGCACGTGAATCGGGATATTCCGCCGTTCAGCATCCAGGATGAGCTTGGGCCGGCGACGATAGTAGGTTTTTACGGTAACTAAAGCGTCGGCGTTGGTTAGGCTCTCAACGAGTTCAATGCTGACATTCAGGTTGTTCGCGACCTCAAGCAGGCGATTGTAGGCCAGACCGTAGGCATAGATGCGCGCCGTTTTTGTCGAACGGCTAGGCGGCCTAGGGGGTTGTTGTGACGGCTCGACATGGCCTTCCGATGGGGCACTGGGCTGCGGTCCCGGCTCAAATACTTCTGCGTACTGGTGCCCATTGTGCCGGGTGCGCGTCTGCGGAAGGTGCTGCGGGCGTGAGGGGTCGTTATCCTGGCTGCCTTGCCGGGCAGATGATGATGGATCCAGAACAGGTACGACGCTTCTCGTGCGGATTTCGCCGCTATCTAGCCGTTCACGAAGCTCAGCCGGCAAAGGATGTCCACGCAGGTGGGCATCTACCGCAGCAGCGACATCGGGGTGTACAACAATCTGGCGCCGATCCTGAATCTCGATCAAAACATCGAAGGTCGGTGGCGCACGGCGCTCAAGAACGGTCTTCTGCGTGCGGCGGCGGCGTGCTTCCTCATCAGATAAGGTAACGGCTTGAATCCCGCCAACCAGGTCTGAAAGCGTGGGATTGCGCAGCAGATTTTCCAGCGAATTCCCATGCGCCGTACCGATCAACTGGACACCGCGCTCGGCGATAGTGCGGGCGGCTAGAGCCTCAAGCTCGCGGCCGATTTCATCGATAATGATAGCCTGGGGATTGTGGTTCTCGACCGCTTCAATCATGACTTCGTGCTGGAGCGCCGGTTCGGCAACCTGCATGCGGCGTGATAGCCCAATCGCAGGATGGGGAATATCGCCATCCCCACCGATTTCGTTCGAAGTGTCGACAATCACTACGCGGCATGTCTCAGCCAGAACGCGTGCCGTTTCGCGCAGCATAGTGGTTTTGCCAACGCCCGGTGCTCCCAGGAGCAGCACATTCTTGCCTGAGTGGATGATATCTTCAATGATGTCGATCGTGCCGTAAACAGCACGCCCAACGCGGCATGTCAGCCCGACAATGTCGCCAGTACGATTGCGAATCGCGCTGATTCGGTGCAAAGTGCGCTCGATGCCACCGCGATTGTCCGTATCGAATTGCCCGAGTCGGGATACGACAAAGTCGATGTCCTGATGGACAGTCTCTGTATCACTCAGGATATACGTTTTGTCGATATAGCGCGCTGTAGGCAGGCGTCCCAGATCAATCACGATCTCGATCAGCTCATCAGGATGGCCAATCTGCTCGAGTGTTTCCACTAGATAGGGTGGTAGGACTGCCATCAATTTGTCTATATCGTCGGTGATCCGGTATTCCATATGTGCACCTGTACCCATATGTCTGATAATGTACTAGAGCGGGTGATCTAGTCACCTTCTAGCTTAGCTTCGACATTGCTTACGAGCGAACCCATGATCGTCTCAACCCCAGCCGGCAGACGTTCCGCCGTCGTATCGATCCGCGCAACGGTATGCTTCACAAAAACAACCTGGCGATCTATCTCCGCCAATCCCAGCTCAAGAAGGTGGGTGCCGAGCCACTCCTGATAAGCACGAACACTAATGTAGAGCGGCAAGCGCTCAATCTTGGGCCAGAAAGGCAATGCTGCACTGATAATTGCCCCTGCTTCGTCGAAAACATCCGGGTGGAGTAGCGGTTTGACCAGCACACCACTCTTGCCCTCGATAACAGCCAGATGCCCTACGAGACGCCGATCATTTATCGATTCGACAACCAGACTGACCGTACCATTGCGGGTAACCTGAGCCTGTATCGGGTCGATCTGCTGGACCAATTGCGGGACCAGACTCGCATAGAGGCTCTGTGTCGCGGGTATATCCCTTTCTGTGAGTGGCCGCAACTGTACACGGCCGGACAGTGTCCGCGCGGCGAGTGTGCCTGGTTGGTACTGATAAATCGTCTGGCGCGTATAGACGACGAAACCTGTTTTCCGCAGCAACTCGAAGACAGCATACGCCGTTTCCGAAATCTCAGCAACAATCATAAGTGCACCCCGGCGGCCTGCTGTCTTGACCAGGCCATCAATCAGCTGAAGCCACGGAGATTGGTCGGCGCTGGCAGGATCTGGCGCTGGCGCTAGCGAAGCCAGGTGCGCACGTGTTTCACCACTGCGATGGCGTATCTGGCCGATATAGCCGGCTTCATCGTTCCGGAGAATCAAGGTTGGAAACCCCAGATCAGCTAGCGGGACAACAGTTAGGAGGGCAGCTTCGAGCGGATTGACTCCACGTGTGAGTGCGGTGGTAGTATCCATGGACACCTGGGCACTCGCGACGCGACGTACCAGGGCCAAATCCATGGGGGTTGGGGAAAAGGGGCGAACATCTGTCACGTATACTATTGCTCTAAACACCTCGATGTATGAACTAAGGGTCTCCCACGTGGGTGGGTAGCCCCTGAAACACCACCGTTGCAACACAAAGACTCTCAGAATAACTGTATTGTATCACTGCTGCTAACGTAATGACAATGCTGGAATGGTCTGGATTGCTAAAATTTCAATAACTTTACTGGTTGTATGTTTTGGTAGTCTGGGGCATAATTCATATCAAGTCATAAACTAACATCATCGGTTAGGGATTTTTGGCGAACGGTTGCAAATTAGCATAACGCTTATCAGCGCAAGCAGAAAAGCCATCATCCAAAGATACCGGCATAAGCACATTATCGCCCTCAAACAGTCCTGCAATCTGCAGGCGGGCGTTCAATCACGAAGATCCATATTTCAGCCAGCAGTCTGAGCTGTGGAAATCGTTTTATAACACGGATAGAATGACAAACCTAATCCGCTCAATCCGCGGCACTGGCTTGGTGAAAGAGCGAGGCCGGGTACCGGTAAAGATGGTGTAATATTCTGGACAACCACCAGTTCTTGTGTGTTGTGCATTGACGAGAAAACAGTGCAGAGAGATAGCTTGTGTCAGACGATACGCAACAGTTTGGTTAAGTCTATCGGTGGATTGATAGCGATACCGAAGTAGGTTATTGTTTTCTGGCGGTGTTTTCTCGTAACAACTGATGGGTGCGTTATATGCTTGGCTGCAGCCGTGGTCAGAGTTCTGGCCGTGGCTGCTTGTTTTTTGGGTGTATGTCCAATATGGGTGGAACAATTACAGCTATTGAGGTCCAAAAACGCAATACTGAACGGGTGAACATCTACCTGGACGGCCAATTTGCTTTTGCGATGGAGATGATCGCGGCATCTCATCTCCGCAAAGGGCAGGTGCTCTCAGTAGAAGAGGTCGAGAAGCTACGGGGCGAGGATAACGTCGCTAAGGCTTATGATCGTGCCATTCGGTATCTAGCCAGCCGCCCGCGCAGCGCCCAGGAAGTGCGCCGCAAGCTTCAAACAGCGGACTTCAACCCGGAGGTGATTGAGGCAGTTATCGACCGCCTGGAAGATATGAACTACCTTGATGACCTGGCCTTTGCCCAAATGTGGGTTCGCGATCGTTCCCAGTTTAATCCCCGTGGGCCAATGGCTTTGCGTGCTGAGCTCCGTACCAAAGGTATCACTGACACAACGATTGATGTCGCACTCACCGATCTAGATGTTATCCCGCTGGCGATGGCCGCTGCCGAGCAGAAATCACGCAGTTTGCGTGCGGCTGATCAGCACAGCTTTCGCCGGAAACTTAGCAGTTATCTCGCCCGCCGTGGTTTTGATTTCGAAACAATCTCAACTGTGGTGGATAGCTTAATCGAGTCTATGGACATAGAAGACAGCAATGAGGAGTGAACCCGATGGAAATCCTGCTGGGTTTCGCGGGGCTCCTGCTTGGTCTGGTGATTGGCTCGGGCAGCTTACTCGTCTATCAGAGCCAGAAAGCGACTACACGGATCACCGAAGCCGAGGTAGAAGCGAAACGGCTGATTGCCGACGCAGAAGCAAGCGCGAAGCAGATCAACCTTGAGGCCAAGAACGAAGCTCTGCGAATGCAAGAAGAAACCGAAAAAAACCTTCAGAAACGACGCAACGAATTAGAGAATGAGGAGGAACGCCTTTCTAAACGCCGCAACGAACTCGATCGCCGTATTGACCGGCTGGAAAACCGAGAAAAGGATCTAAATAAACGCCAGGGCGCCCTGGATAAGCGCCAGAACGAACTGCAAAGAATGTGGGACCAACGCACGGCTGAGCTCGAGCGAATCGCTGACCTTACCCGAGAAGATGCCCGTGAAGAGCTGCTGGTGGCCGTCGAAGAGGAAACCCGCCAGGAAATGGTGCGCCGTATCCGCGACATCGAGGCTGAGGCCAAATTGGACGCTGACCGGCGTGCGCGCGACATTGTAGCCCTGTCCATCCAGCGTCTGGCCTCGGAGCACGTTAACGAGATCGCTGTCTCCGTGGTTCAGCTACCCTCCGATGACATGAAGGGCCGGATTATTGGCCGTGCTGGGCGCAATATACGCACGTTTGAGCAGGCTGCCGGGGTCGATGTTGTGGTTGACGACACACCGGAAACCGTAACGATTTCCAGCTTTGATCCGGTACGCCGCGAAGTGGCACGGCGGGCTTTGCAGAAGTTGGTGCTGGACGGCCGTATCCACCCGGCGCGTATTGAAAAGCTTATCGAAGACACACGCAAAGAAGTCGACCGTATTGTTGTCGAGGAGGGTGAACGCGCCGCCTATGAGGCTGGTATTGCCGGCCTACATATCGAGATTATCAAGTCGCTAGGTAAGCTCAAATTTCGGACAAGCTATGGCCAGAACCAGCATGCCCACGCAATCGAAACGGCTCACCTGGCTGGCATGATTGCCAGTGAGCTCGGCGCTGACGTTGACATTGCTAAGGCCGGCGGCTTGTTGCATGACATCGGTAAGGCAATGGACCATGAGATCGAAGGGCCGCACGCGATCATCGGTGCCGAGTTCTGCAAGCGCTATGGTATCGGTCCGAAGGTCCAGAATTGCATTGCTTCCCATCACCATGAAGTCCCTCAGGAATGTGTCGAAGCCTTGATTGTTGAGGCGGCAGACGCCATTTCGGGGGCGCGCCCCGGTGCACGGCGTGAAAGCCTGGATGCGTATGTCCGCCGTGTGCGGACGCTCGAGGAAATTGCCAACTCCTTCGAAGGGGTAGAGCAGTCCTTTGCGCTGCAGGCTGGTCGTGAGGTCCGCATTATGGTGCGGCCAGAGGCGATCGACGATCTGGCGGCAATCCGTCTGGCGCGTGACGTATCGCGTAAGATTGAAGAAAACATGCAATATCCTGGCCAGATCAAAGTGACTATCATCCGCGAGACACGTGCCGTCGACTACGCCAAGTAATCCTGGCATCAGGTATATGGCTGCCCCTGAGAGAAGTTTCAGGGGCGCTGACATCTGATGGGATTGGTCAAAACATACACAGATGGTTGACAGAGGAGAAGCCGGTCTGGCATACTTCACTCTATAAGCGACCATATTAAAGACGGTGACGGAGAATAGTACGCAGGTGAACCATCGGTGCACACCCAGAGAGCTAGGGTCGTAGGCTGCAAGCCCTGCAACGGATCGATACCCTGCCGAATTCACTCCTGAGTTGACCGCTGAAGGCCAAAAGTTGGTTGTGTAGGTGGCTCCGCAGTCCCTGCGTTATGGGGTCAATGAGGTGATCTGGTTATTTGTGGCCAGATAAGCCGGGTGGTACCGCGGGCCCAATTGTTCACAATGCGCTCGTCCCAGGATAGTCTGGGGCGAGCGCTTTTCGTTTCTATAAAGATAAGGTCAGGTTCATCAATGAGTGACCGTCCACCATCAGAAGAACCCAGGCGCGGGGGCGTGATCGATCCGGCCGCTTACAACCATGTAATGGTGCGTATGCGTGATCTCAATGCCCGTGCGACCTGGCTGCCCTATTTTGAGCGCCTGTTGCTGGTAGGGTGGCTGCTTGTGTTCTGCCTAGCGATGCAGTCTATAATTGACATGCCCTTTAATGGCTTAGGGCAATTGATCACTGCTGGTCTGTGGATATGGGTGGTGTTATTGGGCATGGGCGTGGCCCTGCGCCGCGCTGGTGGACGTATTGCAGTAACGTATCGTGAACGGGTGCGCCGGCGACGTATCACATTTGTTGTTGGGTCGCTGGGTGCCGTCTTCTGGATTCTTTTTGTCAAGCTCGCCATGAGTTAGGAAACGGAGCCCTATATGCAGGAAAAACTTGAGTCGATCTACCAGAAAGCGCTTGCTGATCTTGAGGCTATCCATACTTCTGAGGAAGTGAAAGCCTGGGATAGCCGCTATCTTGGCCGCAAAGGCGAGATGACACTTATATTGCGGCAGACGGGTAAACTTCCGCCAGAGGAACGGGCTGATTTCGGCAAACGCGCCAACGAAGTCAAGAACCTTCTGGCAACAGCCCTTGAAAAGCGCGAGGCTCTCATCCGCGAGCACGAGTTAGCCCGGTCCCTTGAAGAAGGTGAGCTCGATGTTACATTGCCCGGCCGCCCCTTGACGATGGGGGGACTGCATCCCAGCACTCGGATGCTGCGGCGGATCAAAGAGATCTGGGCGGATATGGGGTTTCAGGTCTATCGATCGCGTGATGTCGAGCACGACGAGTACAACTTCACACTATTGAACATGCCGCCGCATCATCCGGCACGCGACATGCAGGATACGTTTTATACAACCCAGCCAAACATTATCCTGCGTACCCACACGTCTCCTGGCCAGATCCGGGCGATGCATGATTATAGCGAAGACGGGACCCGGCCCATTCGGGTGATATTGCCGGGGATGTGCTATCGCTATGAGCAGATCACGGCGCGTTCCGAAATCCAGTTCCACCAGGTCGAGGGACTGGCCGTCGGGAAAGGTATCCGAATGTCCGATCTGAAAGGAACGGTGGCTGAATTTGCGCGGCGCCTCTACGGGCCCGACACAGAAGTACGCTATCGGGCATCATACTTCCCATTCACCGAGCCAAGTATGGAGGTTGATGTCAAGTGCCACATCTGCGGCGGGCAGGGGTGTCCTGTTTGCAAGCGCACAGGCTGGATCGAGATTATGGGATCGGGCATGGTCCATCCCGAGGTGCTGCGTAACGGGGGCTATGATCCCACTGAATGGAGCGGCTTCGCTTTTGGCATGGGCCCCGAACGGATCATCATGAACAAGAACCGGATCGAGGATATCCGGTACTTCTGGGCCAACGATCTGCGCTTTCTAGAGCAGTATTAGACCACGGTTGTAAGGGAGGACAAGTATGTTACCGCGCGTAACCCAGGTTCACAAACCCGAGAGTATTGAGGAGGCGACTCACCTGCTCATCGAGCAAGATGTCCGGCCGCTCTATGGTGGCGTGGCGCTGCACCGCGAATCGCCAATGGATGTTAGTGCTGTTGTCGATCTCTCATTGCTGGGTCTGGAGCAGCACCGCATTTTTGATACAGGGTTCTCTCTAGGGAGCATGATGACGCTGGAGGCAGCCTATCAGGCCAGCCTGGCAATTGCCGAGCATTCACCAAATGCGGGCTTCCTGGCGTCTGTTATTCGCCAGGAGGCGCCCGTTAATATGCGTAACACCATGACGATTGGCGACGTTCTGGTCGAACGGCGTGCCGATTCCTGCCTGCTGACGGCGTTCGTGCTGCTCGATGCACAGGTTGACGCCAATGGCTGGCCGCGCTTCATCCATGAATGGCTGGACGCCCCCGACGTAGAGGTCCGCAGTGCGCTGATTACAGAGGTCGCGCTTGAGCGGGGGAGCACGTCTGCAAAATATGCCTTCGAAAAGGTTGCCCGCACGCCGGCTGATGCGCCGATTGTGGGCGCGATGAGTTATCTTGATCGCTCAGCGGATGGCACCATCGTTGACGCGCGCCTCGCCATGTGCGGGATTGCACCGCACCCGATCCCCTTGCCTGCTGTCGACGAAGCGCTAATGCAGAGCGGTGCTGATGTCGAGGCTGCGCTGGCCAAACTTGATATCACACCCCCCAGCGATCATTGGGGAAGCAGTGAATACCGCCTGGCGATGGCGCGCGTCTTGGGGCGTCGTGTCTTGAACCGTACACTTTAGCGAGCACTACCAGAGGAGAGAAAAAGGCAACCATGAAGGTACCCGTTTCCTGGCTGAAGGAATTCGTCGACATCCCGGCCTCAGTTACCGTGGAAGAACTGTCAGAACGGCTTACGATTGCCGGGCTTGAGGTCGCCAAGATTCACTACATCGGGATACCGCAGAGCGCTGAACGGCATGGCATCCCACCGAGCGACCATCTCGTGTGGGATCGCGAGCGTGTCTTGCTGGGCGCAATCAAGGAGATCAAACCCCACCCCGATGCGGATCGCCTGGTCCTGGCCGTCGTTGATTATGGCGGTGCGGCGCTCGAAACCGTGGTCACGGGGGCGCCGAATCTGTTCCCCTATAAAGACCAGGGTCCTCTCGAACCACCCCTGCTGACTCCCTTTGCCCTCGAAGGTGCCGAGCTGATCGATGGGCACGGGGACGGCGTGCAACGTCTGATCCTGGAAGAACGCGAATTGCGTGGTATTCCGAATCGCTGTATGGTGTGCTCGGAGATGGAGCTAGGCATCTCCGAAGAGCACGAGGGGATCATGTTGCTGCCCTATGAACAATATGGCAATATCCAACCGGGTACGCCATTGGTGGATGTCCTGGGGGATGCGGTCATCGAGATGGAGTTGACACCAAACCTGGCGCGGTGTTTTAGTGTTCTCGGGGTGGCGCGCGAAGTCGCGGCACTCTATGATCTCCCCATCAAGGAACCTGATTATAGCCTGCCCCCGCCGAGTGGCACCGGCGTTGATGAGTTGGCCGCCATTGAAATCCGCGAGCCGGAACTCAACCCGCGCTTCACGGCTGGTTTGCTACGGGATGTAACGATCACCGATTCGCCGTGGTGGCTCCAATGGCGCCTGAAACTGGTCGGCCAGCGTCCGATCAATAACATCGTTGATGTGAGCAACTACGTCATGTTTGAGATCGGTCAGCCGACTCACGCCTTCGACTACGATATTCTGGCCAACCGCGCGGGGGATGCCAATCCGGTTATCATCACCCGCCTACCCGATGCAGGCGAGGAACTGACCACACTGGACGGCAAGGTTCATAAGCTCGATCCATCTGTGTTATTGGTGGCCGATGAAAAGGGAGCGCTCAGTCTGGCCGGAGTCATGGGTGGACTTGAATCAGAGGTGCAGGAACCGGATCCTGAGCGGGACTATCCAGGCTCAACAACCGTCTTGTTGGAGGCAGCTGCGTGGAATTTCATCACGATCCGCAAGACGATGAGCAGCACTAAGCTCCACAGTGAGGCCGCGGCGCGTTTTTCCCGTGGGGTGCACCCGGCAATGGCCCTACGGGGTCTCAAGCGGGGCCTGAAGCTGATGGTCGAAGTCAGTGGTGCCACCCTGGCACCGGGGCTACTGGATGCGTATCCCGCCGAGCCGGAGCCTGTGGTCGTCGATTTCCCGGTGGATGAGGTCAACCGCCTACTGGGGTTCGATATCCCTAAATCCGCTGTGGCCGATATCCTGCGGCGGCTGCAATTCGGCATTGGTGAATCGTCAAATGGCGAGGTTTTGCAGGTGACCGTACCCGATCACCGGCTTGATATTAGCCCTGGGATCATCGGGCGGGCAGATCTGGTAGAGGAAATCGCGCGCGTCTATGGCTATGATCGCATCCCTAATACGATCATGGGCGATTCATTGCCTCCCCAACGCACCAACGTCAGCCTGGAGATGGAAGAGCGCGTCCGTGATCTCCTGGCCCAGGCAGGCCTGCGGGAAGTGATCAATTATCGCTTCAGCACGCCACAACATGAAGCCCTGCTGACCCCTGAAGGTCAGAAGCCATCCTGGCCCGAGCGCGAATACATCCGCCTGGCCAATCCGATCAGTGCGGAGCGAACGGCGATGCGGCAAACGTTGCTGGCGGGCCTGCTTGATAACGCGGTGACGAATATGCACCATCATCCCCGGCAGCGCTTCTTTGAAATCGGGCATGTCTACTATGGCAATGCCGATGATCTGCCCGAGGAAATCCGGCGGCTCGGTATCCTGCTAGCCGGTCCGCGCCAGGCAGCAGGCTGGATGGGTGGCGTCGTGGCTGGCAACAGCGATTTCTATGACCTGAAGGGTATCGTCGAGACGCTGCTGGCGGGCCTGCACATCGAGATGAGGCACGTGCATTTCGCGCCAATTGCCCATAATAGTTTTCATCCTGGGCGTGTTGCTACACTGCTGATTGGTGACGAGCCGGTAGGGCTGCTGGGTGAGGTTCACCCGCTGGTGCGCGAGGCTTTTGGCCTGGGGCTTGATCTTGAGAAACCTGTGCTGGCGGCCGAACTCGATCTTGACCGTGTGCTTACAATGGTTCCCGCAGAGTACGTTGTCCAGAGTATTCCGACCCAACCACCGGCGTACCGCGATATTGCGGTTGTCGTCTCCGCCGACCGGCGTTCTGCCAGTGTCGAGGCGCTAATCTGGGGCTCTGGGGGCGAACTGCTACGCGAGGTCCGGCTCTTTGACGTCTATCAGGGTGACCCAATTCCTGAGGGACAGAAGTCATTGGCCTACGCCTTGACGTTTCAGTCTGAAACGGAAACCCTGACCGACAAGGCGGTCAATAAACTGCAGAAGAAGATCATCAAAACGCTAGAGGACAGTGGCGCCAAGCTGCGAGCATAGCCTCGCCGGCGCTTCCGAAGTTGAATTGAGGCCATATCAAGCTGCGATATGGCCGCTTTTTATGTGCGATGAGATGTGATTCTACTGGCAAAGCATAAGCACCTGGTGCGCTGATTCTAGTGAGACGATGGCCTGATTTTCATCTGGAGCTAAGCTGCGGACACAATACTGCAACCATTACCAACCGGCGACAAAATGAGGCCAATGCGATACTTGACCGTTCTCCATGTGCTGTTTGCGATGTCCCGGCCACTACAACTGGTTGCGGTGACACTAGTTTACCTGATGGGGACCACAATTGCCCTGGCCAGAGGGCATGCGCTGGATGCCCCTCTCCTGGCGTGGGGCTATGTTGGGGTGATATTTGTCAGCGCCAGCATCCATTATGCAAACGAATATGCCGACCATGAGACGGATGCACTGACCAGTCGAACACCATTTTCCGGCGGCAGCGGTGCCCTGCCACGGAGCGGGTTCTCGCCACTCATAGCGTTCTGGGCGGCCTGGGTGGCATTGACGATGGGGCTCGGGGTCGCGATTGCTGCGCTCGTCCTGTCGAGTTACCCGTGGCCGGCCTTTGGCGTACTGCTATTCGGGGCCTTCTTCGGTTGGATGTATTCGCTCCCGCCGCTGGCACTTGCCTGGCGGGGATGGGGCGAGCTAGATAATGCGATGCTGGGCGGCATTGCATTGCCGCTCTATGGGTTCACGGTCCAGGCAGGTTGGGTTGATCCGGCCGTTATCGCCATCTGTCTGCCTTTTGGCGCGCTGGTCTTCGTCAACTTGCTGGCGACGACGTGGCCGGATCGCGAAGCAGACTCCCAGGTCGGGAAATTCACTCTTGCGACGCGCTGGCCGGCTTCCAAACTGCGACGGCTCTATTGGCTGGGCGCGGGGGTTGCGTTCCTGTCGCTGGCCGCGCTGGCTGGTTCGGTCTTGCCCCCGCTGGTCGCCAGCGGCGGATTCGTCGTCCTACCAATTACCCTTTGGGGAGCTGTAACCTATACGCGCTGGCATTCACCCTTTCCTACCGTGGCCGCCATGATCTTGATGCTGATGATCTATCTCCTTGCCTGGGGTCGGCTAGCCTGGCTCGGCTAGGCGGCGTTTGCCCTACGTTTAGCAAATCCGACGATGCCACACGCTTGCTGGGCATGTAGACTCAGGCAGATTCTTCTGTAGGCACATCAATAGGGACTCTTGCTGATCAATGATTCATCAAGCCCATAGCATCCATTTCTCTGCCAGTGCGATTGTCCGCGATGAGGACCAGAATATCCTCCTAGTCAAGCGCGAGGACCTCCGTGTCTGGGTTTTGCCAGGTGGGATGGTTGACTATGGCGAGACCCTGGAGCAGGCCGCGCGTCGTGAGGCGTTTGAGGAGACGGGTATCGAGATTGAAATCGACACCCTCCAGGGCATTTATTATCTACACCTGGGGCGGCGGACATTCCTCGCGTTTGTCTATCAAGCCCATCCAATTGGCGGCGCAATCACGACGAGCTTCGAAAGCGTCGATGTACGCTATTTTCCCATCAATCGATTGCCCGAAAGGGTGCCCCTTCACGTTCGCCAGCGCATCGCCGAAGCACGAGCTGGCCGTACTAACGTGCTGGTGGAGGAACACTTGCCCCGCTGGCAGCGCATCACCTTACCGTATTTCTTCCGGCTGCGTAATCTACGTAACCGATACCTGTTGGGGCGCCCGGTTCCAGAGGCGACCCGCTTCACGGCAGACCTGACTGCCTATCTCAACGGGGATCTTGTCGCTCAGGCGGCGGCGGTAAAGGCTGAGCCACCCTGGGTCACATTGCAACGGGCCGTGCAGCACCAGATCACGGACCGTGTGATTCCAGTTGGTGTTGAGCAGGTGGATATGGATGTACCAGCCCGTAAAGCATGCATCAAGATGGCGTTTGACCTGGCTTGAAATCGCCCGCCGTATTGTGCGCAGCCCGAATTGGTTCAGGCAAGCGATAGCGGGTGATCGTGCGCATAATCAGGTCGCAGGCGGTTTCCAGGGTAGCGCGCTGACCGACCGAGACATAGACCGGCTTGACGTTCGTTCGGGTCCGGACCACCATCCCCACCACCTCGTTATGATCGACCAGGGGCTCCATGTTTCCTGTTTCGGGGCCGGGGATCGTATGCTTGCCTGTAAGCCGCTTCTTGGCGCAGCCGATAGTGGGTCGGTCGAACCACAAACCCATATGCGAGGCGATTCCAATCCGACGCGGATGGGCAATGCCCTGGCCATCGAAGATATAAACATCTGGCACGATTTCGAGTTTTTCATGCGCCTGTAGAATCACTTCGCCCTCACGAAACGACAGCAAGCCCGAAATATACGGGAATGGCGTCGGCAACTGCGCGGTAACTGCCTCGACAGTGACTAGCTCTGGGAAACGCTGCACGACGATTGCCGCCCGGCTAATATTCTCTTTTACACTGACATCGACACCTGCCACATACCGGATCTGCGCGAGATCGAGCGGCGTGGTGTTGTTGATCTGGCCGGCGAGGGCACGCTGTAGCTTGACGGCGCTATCCGGGGACAGATCCCACGTATGGGGAATCGTCATAGTCTAGCTCCAGATAATCGGGTTAGACGGGAAACTCGGCATTGCGGCGGCGTTCTGCGCTTCCGGCGGGATGGCGGATAGCAGGAATGCGGCAAAAACCAGCGGGCGGATATTCTCAAATGCCATCGAATTGGTTTGCAGTAACAGTCCCTTGTGAATCAATAGGCGGGAGATGGCTCCAAAGGGCTTGATCGCGATTGCCCGGTTGTCTTGGCGGGCGCGAACCATCTCGAACAGCACCTCGCGTTCATCATTGCTCAGGCTGGCCCAGATGGTCTTGCATTCCTCTTGAACGGCTGGGATGTCAAGCATGGTCGCCACGACCTCCTGATCCGTCATCTGATCGTCCAGGAGGCGCGTTGGCGCCCAGGCCGCGAACCCAGCCCGCACCAACCCGCCATGGCCGCCAGTAACCGCCAGCAATTGCTCGCGTAAGGAGGCCGGGGGCGCTTCCAGATCACGCCGCGCTGCTAGCCGGTTAAAGGTCTGCTGGGTGTCAGAAGGTCCGTAGGGCAGCAGGAAATGCCGCGAGTTGGTGAACAACTCGGAAAAAGGTTCATATAGATGGTGATGTGCCTCGGGCACGAGCAAGGGTAGGATCTGGCGTGCGGTGGTGATATACAGGACGCGGTCCTTGTATTGGTCGCGGAGACTACGCAGACTCTGGAAAAACCGAATGGGAAGCTCGTTGAGTAGTTTCTCGAACTCGTCAAAAATGAAGATCAAACGGATAGGGTAATTTGCCCCTGCAAAAATGCGGTGGATCAGGTCTTCAAGGTAGCGAAAGGCCACGATGTGCACGCGATCGTTACCACTGTCTGGCCAGAGGCGTCGGTACATGCCGTACAAGGACTCAGGATGGGCCGGGTCATTGGTGTTGGTTATGTGGTTGACGATGTTGTTCTCCATGATGGCCCGCAACAGCCGCGACGCCATCAGTTCGTAGCCTGGCCACCCCGATGGCGTGTTTGGGTCCATGGCGCTGGGAAAGGGCTCCAATAGACTGTTGGCATCCAGATGTATGAATAGACAGTGCGCGCGTTCCTGATAGGCTTCGTACAGGTAGCGGTCCTGGACATCCCGGCGTAAGATACGCTGGATGAAATTTGATTTGCCAACGTTCCCCACGCCAATAATCTCAATAGATTGCCCGGCGTGTACATAGCCAAAGACTTCCTGTAGATCATTTGACCGGAAATCAATACCAAGGTGAGGAGAGGCAGATTGAGGACGATTCATGGCGTTTTGCACTTTCCCGGATTCATCTAATGCACGCAGTACTAGTCACTTGGCATTATACCTGAAAGCATGGAGGCATTGTGGACAATTCTATTCAGACGTTGATAAACCAGCGTTTTCCAGTACTTGATAAGGGGTTCGTAGAGCTTCAGGACATGATGGGCGACGATCTCGCGATCGTCAATGCTGCCCGCGTATCTTTTCTGGGTGAGAGTAAAGGTCCTGAACGCGACAAGAAGCTGCTGTTTTACTTGATGCAGCATCGTCACACCAGCCCCTTTGAGATGGTGGAGTTCAAGTTCCGGGTGCGGGCGCCACTGGTGGTGTGGTGGCAATGGGTGCGGCATCGCACCTGGCATATGAATGCGCAATCCGGGCGCTACACACCTTTTGAGGAAGAGGATTTCTATCTACCGGCGGTCTGGCGGCAACAGGCCAGGGATAACAAGCAGGCAAGCGAAGGGGAGCTATATACTCCCGATAGTGATAAATTGACCGTGTTACTGGAAGAACACTATACGCGCGGCTATGCGCTGTACCAGCAGGCATTGGCGGCAGGTGTCGCCCGAGAGCAGGCGCGTCTGTTTCTGCCGGGATTCTCCGTTTACTACACCTGGGTCACCAAGGTCGATGCGCACAATTTGCTGCATTTCTTGAGGTTACGTATGGCTGACGATGCCCAGTGGGAGATCCGGCAATATGCTCAGACGATATATCAGAAAGTTGTCAAGACGGCCCTGCCCTGGACGGCTGAGGCTTTTGAGACCTTCATCCTCAAATCAGACAGCTAGATCACGCGAATACGGCTCCCCCCGGCCAGTTTTTCGACTTCGATGCGGACGGGGAAGGCATCACGCAGCTCGTCAATATGGGTAATGACCAGGATCAGATCGAAATCTTCCTGGATGGCGTTGATCGCTTCTACCAGGCGCTCGCGGCCAGATTCATCCTGCGTGCCGAATCCTTCGTCAATAAACAAGGTACGCAATTGCGCGCCGGCCCGCCGGGCCAATAGCTGGCTG